>JAGBEA010000022.1 GCA_017937195.1 Oscillospiraceae bacterium
GATTGGCGCTCCGGGGGCAGTCTGCCCGAAAGCATTGTGATGGCCTACGGCTATAACTTCCCCGACGGTCTGTGCGCAGGTCTGCTGGGCTACGAGATGGGCGCTCCGCTGATCCTTACCGCCAACGGTGATGAGACGCAGGCTGCGCTGTATGCCGGCACACTGGGTGTTACTCAGGGCGTTGTTCTGGGCGGCCCCTCTTTGATCAACGATGAAGCCGTGCGCACCATTCTGTCTCTGCACGAGGATGATGAGGTTGTCTCCTTTAGCAATATGTCTGCTATGGTAATGGCACTTGGCAGACGCTAAGCATCCACCGACAACGCAAGTAAATCTTACAGATACCAGAGGACGGAGCAGCTGCTCCGTCCTCTTATTTTTTCTTGATAACGGTTTCAGGATTTTTCCATTGCGCGCAGGCGGTGTATTTGGTACAATTTATATAACTTTGGAATTCAAATGAGGTATCACTATGAAAAACCGCGCCAAAAAACTGACCGCCACACTGATGGCTCTTCTTCTGCTGCTTACGATGCTGCCCGCGGCGGCGGACGCTGCCGGCAACATCTATGTGGCCGGTGTGTCGATGGCAGAAGGCACATGGCTGGCAGAGGGCGCGTCAACCGCTTCCTCCTCCGCTTTGAGCGACAACTACGCCCACTATGAAAACGGCGTGCTGACACTGAAAAACTTCCGCTACAGCGGCAAGGGTACTCAGCGCAGCAGCGGCGCGTACGTTGTCTACGCCGCCGCCGACCTGACCCTCCGTCTGGAGGGCAGCAGCGCACTGGAGCAGACGGACAGCTCCGTTGTCAGCTGCGGCATCTATGCCGGCGGCGATATGACCGTCAGCGCGGTGGATGGCGGCGAGCTGAGCGTCAGCGCGGCAGGCGGCAACGGCATCGAAGCCCACAGCCTGACGGTCAACAGCGGCAAGCTGACAGTGCTTGCTCCGTGGGCACTGTACTTAAACGGCGGCTTGGGCAAGCTGACCGCCTCCGACGGAATGAATGTATTTGCGCTGAAAAAGGACAGTCTTGACCACCGGCTTGTAGCATACGATGCAGAGAAAACCGGCAGCTACAACGGCATCATCGTTCAGCCCGCCGGCGCCATCTATGTGGGCGGCGTGAGGCTGACGGACGGGATGTGGCTTGCCGAGGGCAGCTCTGCTGCTTCTACTTTCCCGAAGAGCGACAATTTTGCCCACTACGAAAACGGCGTGTTGACGCTGAAAAATTACAACTATCGCGGAGCAGGCTATGGCTATCGGGATGCTTTTTACGGCATCTATACCGACGCACCGCTGATGGTACAGCTGGAGGGCGAGAACGGCGTAGCCCTGACCACCGATGAATTTATCTCTTACGGCATCCGCGCCGAAATGTTGGCCATTGATGCGGCGGCGGAGGCGAAGCTCTACTCGGGTCCCGTTATTGTCGAGGGCAGCTTTGCCCAATACGGCGGTGCCATAGATTTGGGCGGCTATGCGGTGGGGCTGCAGGCAAACAGTGTGTATCTGGGCGGCGGTCGGCTGCGTGGGCACAGCCAAGCATCTTTTGGCATTGACGCGCCTTCCATCCACGCCCACCGCGGCATACTGGTCGCGCAGACAGCGGATTCCCCTTCCACTGCCTTCTCCGGCTCTTTAGAGACACTGCGCATAGACGACCCTCTGCAGCTCTATATGGGAGAGTCTCTTACCCCGGTGGATACATATGACCCCACCTCTCCGGATGCCTCCTATGTGACGATCCAGCAGGAGGCCTCCGCCACCCGACTGGCGGGACGCAGCCGCTATGACACCGCTTTCCTCTCTGCCGATGCGCTGAAGGAGCAGCTGGGTGTTTCCCGCTTCTCCAACGCCATTGTGACCAGCGGCGAAAATTTTGCCGATGCGCTGGCAGGCAGCTATCTGGCTGCCCGCAAGGACGCCCCCATCCTGCTGACCGACAACAGTAATATGAGTGATGTGATCGCTTATATCCGCGCAAATGTAGGCACTGACGGCAGGATCTACGCATTGGGCGGTGCGCCGGTGGTGTCTGACGGGCTGTTCGCGCTGGAGCAGTATGGCTACGATGTGGTGCGTCTTTCCGGTAACACCCGTTTTGATACTAACCTTGCCATTCTGGAGGAGGCCGGCATCGAAAGCGGTATGCCCGTTCTGGTCTGCACCGCCTACAACTTTGCTGACAGCTTGTCCGCCTCTGCGGTGGGTCTGCCCATCCTGCTGGCGGACGATGCGCTGACACAGCAGCAGCTGCGCTTCCTGCGGCGGAATACGGATGGCTCGTTCCTGCTGGTGGGCGGTACCGGTGCGGTGACCTCCACTGTGGAAGATCAGCTGCTCAATGACGGCTCGTGGGTCTACCGCCTTGCAGGCAAAACCCGCTTTGAGACCTCCACTATGCTGGCACAGTTTCTCTACAACGACGGCAGCGGTATGTTTAACTCCCCCTCCTCCGTCACGCTGGTGTACGCCTACAACTTCCCCGACGGTCTGTGCGCCGGTCCTTTGGCTTACGCTATGAACGCGCCGCTGATCCTCACTGCCAACGGCGATGAAGCTGCCGCCGCGCATTATGCCTCCACGCTGGGCATCCGGCAGGGCGTCGCTTTGGGCGGAGAATCGCTGATCAGCAGTTCTGTGATGCGCAGCATTCTGTCGCTGCAAAGTACAGACAATATCTCCGGAAACTGATTTTCTCCTGAACTGCAAAAAGCTCCCGAGGGACGATTCCCTCGGGAGCTTTTTTGATTTCTTTCAGCGCTGGATGCCGCCGGAGCCGTCGCCGCCGGCCACGCGGTCGATGATGTGCAGGTCATACTTCTTGGAGAAGCAATATTCGTCTGCTGCCACGTTGTACAGCATGGCGCTCCAGCCGTTATCAAAGGCGCGGGAGCTGCTGGAGGCGGGACAGCCGCCGGGTGCCGTGTGCCAAAGCTGCGGCTTTGGCGACTACGCCAACTTTTATCGGGCATTTAAGGGCGAATACGGGGTGGGCCCCCGTGAATTTGTCGCCACCTTTGGCGAATAAGCAATATTTTTGTGGAAAACACCGCTCACATCTGCTACAATAGACGCAACCCCATACACACGCCGCAAAAGAGGCGGCAGAAAGGTACCCTTATGAGAGAACTGACCATTCAGCGCGCCATGAGCCGCGCCGCAGCCCGCATTCCCGCCAAGGTCTACATTGAGGACAACCGTGCGCCGGAGCTGACCATCAACGAGATCCCCTGCCGCCTGCTGGGCGAGGTGAAGAACGGCCAAGCGCAGACCTTCTCCATCAGCGAAGAGCCCGCCAGCCTGTTCGTTATTGCCGACGACCACAGCGGCGAGCTTGCCTGCGAGGCATATCCCATCGAGGCAGGCGAGGAGAATCTCACCCTGCGCGGCAAGACCTGCCTGCGCGAGGAGGACAGTACCACCGTCTTCTGCTTTGGCGAGTTTGAGGACGAGGAGGTCAAAAAGCCCCTCAATCTCAAGAGCATCGCCTCGCTGGCGCTGTTTGTTGCCATCGGCACGCTGCTGGGCTGGCTGATCGGCAATCTGATATTCGACGGATTCCCCGCACCTGCCAAGACCTTTACCCAGGACGGCTATTCCATCAAGCTGAACGAGGACTTCGTGGACACGGGCGTAGAGGCGTATCACGCCAGCTATGAGTCTGAAGATGTGGTGGTCTTTTCCTCAATGCAGCCCTATGAGGAGCTGGGAGGCAAGGATACCTACTCCCTGCAGGAGTACGCCCAGATGATGGTGGACGACAACCAACTGACTAATTCCACCGTGGCGGAAAAGCGGGGCGTAACGTACTTTGAGTATGAGTACAGCTCGGGCATCTTCTCCTATCACTATACCGTGGCCGTCCACGAGGGCAGCGAGGGCTATTGGCTGACCTACTTCGCCGTGGACAGTGAGGACTACAAGGAGTATAAAAATGACATCTTCAAGTGGGCACGCTCTGTGCAGGTGCCCTGATCCCCCTGATACAGCAAAAAAGGAGAGGCATCTGCCTCTCCTTTTTGTTTTGCTCTTTTATTCCTCGCAGCCGACGGCATCGGCGTAGAACTGATCCATCTCCTCGCGGGTAGGGAAGGTGGCAACATACATCTGGTTGCCCATCGCACCGCTGAGGGCGTCGGGCATACGCTCCGCCATACGCATATGGCTGCCGTACTTGGCCATCAGTGCGTCGTGATCCAGCTTGAAATTCTTGCCGTCACGGCGGCCTGCGAAGGCGCAGAACTGATGCTCACCCACGCTCATCTCGCTGCGGTCAAAGGCGATCATATCCGCCCAGATCTTATACACATTGGTGCTGTAGGCATAGTTGATCATATCGGGGGTGAATCCGCCGCAGGGGCGCATATTCACCTCCAGCGCCATCACATCGCCCTTCTTGCCCAACCCCTCGTGATCGGCTTTCAGACGGAAGAACTCAAAATGGACGAAACGGCTCTTAACGCCAAAGCTCTTCACCGTGGCACGGCCTGCCGCGCGAACATCCTCCGCCAGATCGCGGACAATGTAGTAGATGGAATTGTCGTTGTTGTTGACGATGTCCATCACGCTGTCAGGGGTCACATTACCCGTTTCAAAGATAGGCTCGCCGTTGGAGTCGATGATGGCGTCATAGGAGTTGACCTCGGCATTGACGAACTCCTCCATAATGTAGGGCACGCCCTCGGGACGGGAGTTCATAAACGCCACCAGATCCTCGTCGCACTTGAGTTTATAAGTCGCCGCAGCGCCCACGCCGTTGTCGGGCTTGACCACCACGGGGTAGCCCACCTTCTTCAAAAAGGCGCGGCACTTCTTGATGTCGTCGGTGACCAGATGATAGCGGGCGGTGGCGATGCCAGCGCGCTGGTAGTACTTCTTCATCTTGGACTTATACTTGATGCGGGGCATATCCTCGGTCTGGAATCCGCTGGTGATGTGGAAATCGGTGCGCAGCGCAGCGTCCTTCTCCAGCCAGTACTCGTTAT
Source organism: Oscillospiraceae bacterium (assembly GCA_017937195.1). Taxonomy (GTDB): domain Bacteria; phylum Bacillota; class Clostridia; order Oscillospirales; family Oscillospiraceae; genus Vescimonas. Next base: position 4,999 of record JAGBEA010000022.1, read on the forward strand.
TGCTCTCCAGCCAGTCGATGCGGCCGTACTTGTGGATGAAGAATGCCACAGCGCGGTAGACCTCATCATAGTTTTCAAGGCTGCCCACCTTGTAATACTCGGTCAGACTCTGCTGCAGCTCAGGCATCAGCTCGTCATAGGGCGCCTCACCGATGCCCAGCACGTTCAAGCCGTTGTTGCGCAGCTCACGGCAGAACTGCCAGTAGTTGGTGGGGAAATTGGGGGAAATAAAAACCACATTTTTCATGGGGCGATTGCTCCTTTTCTTATGTAATGGCCGAAAGTCAGGCTTCCAGCAGCTTGGGGACGAAATATTCTACCTGCTTATACCACCAAGGCCAGTCGTGCGCCACATCGTGACCCCAGTAGTCCACCCACACATCGATGCCCTTGCTGCGGAACACCGTGTCCAGCATACGGGTGGTTTCGGGCACCTCCCAGTCGCCCTGACCGACGCAGATGATGCCCTGATTGCGGTTGTACTTCTTGATATAGGGGTGTCCCAAGGGCATATCGTGGAGATAGTGGACGGGGGAGTTGCGGTAGACCACATCGTCCATATAGCCGTTGAAGCCGTAGTCGGCGCTGTAGATACCGCTGAGCGCCAGCAGACCCGTGAACTGGTCAGGAAAGCGGAAATACAGATTCACCGCGTGGGTGGCACCGAGGCTGCAGCCAAAGGCGATGATGTCGCCGCGCCCCATCACAGCATTCACAAAGGGGACCACCTCGTCCACGATGTAGTGCATCCACTGTTCGTGGCGGCGGATGCGCTGATAGGCGTCGCCGTGGGCAGACCATGTTTCCTTATCCAGCGTGTCAATGGCGATGACCTGCACCTGCCCGCTCTCGATCCAGGGCGCCCAGGTGTCGGTCATATGATAGTTTTCAAAGTCGTAGAACCGCCCATCCTGGCATGGGATGAACAGCACGGGGCGACCTGTGTGGCCGTAGATCTTGCTCTCCATATCCCTCTGCAGTGCGGGGCTATATTCCTTATAGTAGCGCATTTCCAAGGGGGATCCTCTCCTTTACTCATCCAAGATCGTATAACAAAGCGGCTATAAACCAGGGGATCTGCCGTTCCCAGCAGGCCTCGCAGTGGTCGCCGTTGGGCACAATGCGGCTGATGAGATGCACATCCCGCTCCAGAAGCCGCGCCGTCACACGGGCGAACTGCCGTTTCATATTGGGGTGGAATTTCATCTCATTGGAGCCGTAATCCATATAGATCACCGTTCCCTCCGCCAGCGGCGCGGTGCGCAGCAGACGGTCCAGCTGCTCCGTAGCAAACCACAGCGACGGGGACAGACACGCCGCGCGGGAAAACCAGCGGTTATACTCCGTCACCGCGTACAGACTCATCAATCCGCCCATCGAGCTGCCGCCGATGAAGGTATGCTCGCGGTCGGGAATGGTGGGAAACTGTGCATCGATCATCGGCTTGAAGGTGTGCACCAACCACTCCATAGTGGTGCGCCCGCGGCCGATGATACGCCCCTCGCCCAGCGCAGGCTCCACCACTGTGAAGGGGGAATACTCGCTGAGCCGTCCGTTGTTGGGGTTGTGGTTACACTCCACGCCCACCACAATCATGGGCGTTTCACTCTGTTCCATATAGTCCGCCATGCCCCAGCTTTTGCCGTAGGTGGCGTGTTCATCGAAAAAGACGTTGTGTCCGTCAAACATATACAGCACCGGATAGCGGCGCTCATCGTCCTCCTCCCAGCCCTCCGGCAGACAGACGTACGCACGGCGCGGCTCGTCGCCGGTGAGAGGGGGGATGGTGATTTCCCAGGTAATGACCATAATTGCTCCCTTTCCAATTGGGGTATGGTGGTAGTGTATCATACCGTACAGCAAAATGCAATTCACGAACTGTCGAAAAGAAGCACACATTCGGCGCATTCTTCTTGGTTTCTCCCGAAAACTGTGGTACAATCTTCTCAAATCCATCTGTAAGGGAGCTGTGCCACCATGAGCATCAAAAACGAACCCAAAATCAAGAATCCGCTGATCGTCGCCATCCGCGAGCAGCTGGAGCACCGCGCGCTGTGGATGTATCTGCTGTGCGACGAGGCGAAGAAGAAAGGGCTTGCCCCCGAGGAATATGCCCCTGCCGCCATCCGCCGCTGCGGTCTGTATCAGGGCGCCAATCTGCGGGCAAAAGCCGGCGGCGGCGAGTCGCTGAAGGGCTTGAAGAAGACGCTGTTCACCAAGCCTGCCCAGTGGGTGTTTGAGATGGATGTCAAGCGCTGCACCGATGACAATCTGGACATTGACTTCCACTACTGCCCGCTGGTGAAGGCGTGGCAGAAGCAGGGCTGCAGCGATGAGGAGATCCGGCTGCTGTGCGACCACGCTATGTGCGGTGACCGCGGCATTGCCGAAAGCTTCGGCTGTGAGCTGGATCTGCCTGCCACCATCGCCCGCGGCGACGATGTGTGCAAGATCCGCTTCGTGCGGCGCGAGAAATAAGGGAGGCCCTCTATGATCTATCATTCTTTTCAGGACAAGCAGCTCTCCGCATTGGGCTTTGGCACCATGCGCCTGCCCCTGCTGGCTGACGGCGTGACCATCGATGAAGCCCAGCTGCAGGATATGGTGCGCTGCGCCATGGAAAACGGCGTCAACTATTTTGACACCGCCGTGCCCTACCATCAGGGCAACTCCGAGATCGCCATCGGCCGCGCACTGGCGCAGTATCCCCGCGACAGCTGGTATCTGGCGGACAAGTTCCCCGGTCACCAGATCGCGGAAACTTACGACCCCGCCGCCGTATTTGAAGAGCAGCTGAAGAAGTGCGGCGTGGAGTATTTTGACTTCTATCTGCTGCATAATGTGTACGAAAACTCTGTCCACACCTATATGGATCCCAAATGGGGCATCGTGGACTATTTTGTGGAACAAAAGCGCTTGGGGCGCATCAAGCATCTGGGCTTCTCCACCCACGGCAGCCTTGCGGTGATGGAACAGCTGCTGGACTACTGCGGTGAGCATATGGAGTTCTGCCAGATCCAGCTGAACTATCTGGACTGGACGCTGCAGGATGCCAAGGCCAAGGTGGAGCTGCTGAACAGCCGCAACATCCCCATCTGGGTGATGGAGCCGGTGCGCGGCGGGAAACTGGCAAATCTGGCCGACGAGGATGAAGCCGTGCTGCGCGGTCTGCGCGGCGACGAGTCCATCCCCGCGTGGGCGTTCCGCTGGCTGCAGGGCATCCCCGGCGTGACAGTGGTGCTCAGCGGTATGTCCAATATGGCGCAGATGCAGGACAACATCAAGACCTTTGCCGCCCCCAAACCGCTGACGGACGAGGAGACCGCCGCGCTGATGCGCTCGGCAGAGAAGCTGAAAAGCTCCGTGCCCTGCACCGCCTGCCGCTACTGCTGCGACGGCTGCCCCGTGGAGCTGAACATCCCCGAGCTGCTGGCCATCTACAACGAGCTGCGCATCAATCCCAGCTTCCTTGTGGGTATGCGCGTGGAGGGTATGCCGGCAGAAAAACAGCCGCAAGCCTGCCTCAACTGCGGACAGTGCAGCGCTATGTGTCCCCAGCACATCGATGTGCCTGCCGCGCTGGAGAATATGGTGGAGATTTTGAAGACCGTCCCCCGCTGGACGGACATCTGCCGCGAACGGGAAGCGGCCGCCAAGAAAAACTGAACATAAAAAATGACACCCGATGGGGTGTCATTTTTTATGCGTTACTTGATGATCCGCACGCCATCCAGCAGCTCCGCCTCGAAAGCTTCGCGGTGGTGACGGGTATAAAGACCGGGGAAACCGCCGGTGTGCAGGAAGATGACCTTCTCGCCCTTGGCGATCTTGCCCTCGCGCACCATCTCCAGCAGACCTGCGAAGGCCTTGCCGGTATAGCAGGGATCCAGCAGCACTGCTTCCTTCTGCGCCACATAGCACACGGCGTCGCGCACCTCGCGGCTGAGGTTATTGTAGCCGCCGCGGGTGTAGTCCTTGACGATGTCGAAATCCTCGCGGACAGCGTCGATGTCCAGACCAAACTGCGCCTTCATCTCAGCAAAGTAGTTGACGATCCGCTTTTCCTTATACTCGCCGAAGGGGGAGATGGCAATGCCGGTCAGGCGCAGGGGAGACCCCTCATTCTTCAAGCCGCAGTACAGACCCATAAAGGTGCCCATAGAGCCTACCGCATCGATGACGCGGGCGTCGCCCAGCCGCATCTCCGCAGCCTGCTCCGTCAGTTCCACGGCGCAGTCATAATAGCCCAGTGCGCCCAGCGCGTTGCTGCCGCCCATGGGGATATAGTAGACCTTCTCGCCCTTTTCCTCATACTCGGCAGTCAGCTGTGCCACCAGCTCGTCAAACTGCAGGTTCTCATCCCGTCCGTCATCGGACTTGAGCACCACATCACAGCCCATAATGCGGTCCAGCAGGATGTTGGCGGACACCTCGCCGGGATACTCGTCGATGGCGGCGATGCAGCACTTGAGACCGTACTTGGCAGCCACAGCGGCGGTCAGACGGCCGTGGTTGGTCTGTGCGCCGCCCACCGTCAGCAGCATGGTGGCACCCTGCTGCAGCGCCTCTGCCACCAGATACTCCAGCTTGCGCAGCTTGTTGCCGCCTGCGCCCCAGGAGGTCAGGTCATCGCGCTTGAAATACAGCTGGATCCCCAGCTCGCGGGACAGTGTGGGCATATATTCAACGGGGGTCTTACCCACCAAGGACAGCTTTTTGATACCGAAAGGCATAGCAATTACACTCCTTTTTCCTTGAAAAAAGCGGGAGATATGATGTATCTCCCGCTTTTTTGATTATTTCTTACAGATCGTTCATGCACAGGTCAGCGAAGGACTCACGGCGCACAGCAACATAGCTCTCGTTGCCGCCGCGCAGCATTACGATGGGAGCGCGAGGCAGACGGTTATAGTTGGAAGCCATAGAGTAGTTGTAAGCGCCGGTGGTGCACACAGCCACGGTGTCGCCGCGACCCACGCTGGAGGGAACGCTGACGCCTTCCTGAATGATGTCGCCGCTCTCGCAGCAGCGGCCCACGATGGAGGCAACAAAGTCGCACTCCTCGTTCATCTTGTTGGCCACCAGGCAGGTGTACTTGGAGCCGTACAGAGCGAAGCGGGGGTTATCGGGCATACCGCCGTCGATGGACACATAGTTCTTATAGCCGGGGATCTTCTTCACGGTGCCGCAGGTATACAGCGTCATACCGGCAGCGGCCACGATGCTGCGGCCGGGCTCCATATGGATCTCGGGCATCTCGATGTTCAGACGGGCGCAGGCCTCCTTGATGGCGGCAGCCACCTGACCGACCTTGGTGTCCACATCCAGATAGGGATCGGACTCCACATAGCGCACGCCATAACCGCCGCCCAGGTCCAGCTGGGGTGCCATATAGCCGTGCTTGTTCTTCATATCAGCGATGAACTCCAGCATCACAACAGCGGCGCGCTCGAAGATGTCCTCACCGAACACCTGAGAACCGACGTGGCAGTGGAAGCCCATCAGCTCCACGTGAGGCTGTGCCAGGGTGAAGACAGTGATCTCCTCGGCCTGACCGGTCTCGATGGCGGAGCCGAACTTGGAGTCCACCTTACCGGTGGCGATGGCCTCATAGGTGTGGGGGTCAATGCCGGGGGTCAGGCGCAGCAGCACCTTCTGGCGGATGCCGCGGCGGGCAGCCTCAGCCTCGATGGCCTTGATCTCCTCCACGTTGTCAGCCACGAAATATCCGATGTTGTTGTCCATACCGTAGGCAATGTCGGCATCGGTCTTGTTGTTGCTGTGGAAATAGGCGTGGCTCAGGTCATAGCCGGCCTGAATGGCGGTGTACATCTCGCCGGAGGACACCACATCGATGCCCATATTCTCCTCGCGCATGATCTCATAGATGCGCTTGAAGCAGTTGGCCTTGGAGGCGTACAGGGGGCGGGCGTTCTCGCCGAAATGCTTCTTGAAAGCAGCGGTATAGACGCGGCAGCTCTCGCGGATCTTATCCTCGTCCATCAGGTACAGGGGCGTGCCGTACTGCTTGGCCAGTTCCACGGTGTCCTGACCGGCAAAATACAGATGGCCGTTCTGGCCCACGGTAATGTTATCGCAGATCATTGGTAGCATCCTTCTTTCTTTCGTTCTTTCTTATGTATCAGAAGAGTCGCCCACAGGCGGCTTCGTATACTCGAAGTTAATAGGGGGTTGCGCTTGTTGACAGATGTTTCGGTATTACGGGAATTTTCGGTCATTTGAGGAGGTGGCGGGAGACCGCGGCTCAACCACACCGCGGCCGCCCGCCTAAGTAAATCACTCTATATCAGAGCAAAAATGCTTTTCAGCTGTGCTTATTCAGCAGCAGCGCCCTTCTTGGAAGCCAGAGCCTTCTGCAGCCAATCCTTGCCGTCCACGAAACGGGAGACGATGAAGCAGACGACATAGTCGCCGGCGGAGTTGATCATGGTTGCGGGAGGATCGACCAGGTTGCCGATGGCCACCAGGATGGGGAATGCCAGCTCGATCTGGGTGGGGAAGAAGATGGAGCAGATGATGTACTCACCGATGTAGCCGCCGCCGGGGACGCCGGACATACCAACGGAGGACAGAACGGCGACCAGAACGATCAGAGGCAGGGAGCCCCAGGTCACTTCCTTGCCGAACACACCCCAAACAAACAGGATCTTCAGCACGCAGGAGAAGCAGGAGCCGTCCATGTGCATGGTAGCACCCAGGGGGCAGACCATCTCAGCAACGTCCTTGGAGATGCCGGTATCAGCGGCAGCATCCAGGTTGGTGGGGATGGTAGCAACGGAAGAGCAGGTACCCAGAGACACAACCGCGGGGCGGGTGATGTGCTGGAACATGGTCTTGATGCCGCCCTTGCCGCCGCCGAACCATGCGAACAGGGGGAAGGCGGTGAAGATGTACACGAAGCACAGAGGATAGTACACAGCCAGAGCGCGGCCATATGCACCGGCCATCTGAGGACCGTAGGTAGCCATCAGGTCGGCGAAGATAGCGAAGAACGCAACGGGAGCGTAGTAGGTGATGATCTTGACGAACTTCATCATCACGTCGCTCAGGGCGCTCAGCCACTGGGCGATGGGGCCATCGGGACCGCCGGCCAGGTTGGCAGAGAAGCCAAACAGCACGGAGAACACGATCAGGGGCAGCATAGCCTTGCGGCTCAGCAGACCGGCAAAGTCGCTGACGGTGAAGAAGTTGACGATCATGTCGGACAGGGAGGCGTACTCGCCCATCTCCTCGCCAGAGATGTTGGTCCAGGGCTCCAGAACGGGAGGCACGACCTTCAGGATGACGAACATGATGACAGCGGCGATAGCGCCGGTGACAACGAAGGTAGCAACGGTGGTGCCCATGATCTTACCGGCGCGCTTGCGGCTCTTGGTGCAGGCGACGGAGGTGGAGATAGAGGCAAACACCAGGGGAACGACCACGCAGAACATCATGTTGATAAACACGGTGCCCAGGGGCTTGATCACAGCAGCGAAGTCGGGGAACAGCCAGCCGACGAGGCAGCCGAGGACCATTGCGCCCAGCAGGATAGCCAGGAACGCATAGTTTTTCATGACGGATTTCTTATCCATACTTAGAAACTCCTCCTAACAGAATTTTGCGGTTGATTTTATTTTATGTGAAGCTTTGCTTGCTTAACATACGAATTTACAGCGTCAGCTCATCATCCAGCACCTCGCCGCAGCACACCATATTGGTGGGGCCGGTGAGATACAGATTCTTGATGGTGTCGCCCTCGCGGTCGATGTCGATGATCAGCTGACCGCCGGTCATATTGACCTTCACGTTCTTGCCGCTGACAAGACCCTTCATGGTCAGTACGCTGACCAGAGAGCCGGTGCCGGTGCCGCAGGCGTAGGTGAAATCCTCCACGCCGCGCTCGTAGGTGCGCTCCAGCACCTCGTCCTCGCCGGTGATCTCATAGAAGTTGACATTGGCGCCCTTGGGGAACGCCTCGTGGTAGCGCAGCTTGCGGCCCAGATCGAACAGCAGACGTTCGGGGAAATCGGCCAGACCCTCGATGGGCACCACTGCGTGGGGGATGCCGGGGTTGCCCAGCTCCACATAGGCGCAATCGCGCATGGTGCCGTCCAGCTCCACGGGGTAGTTCACCTCCAGAACGGAGGGATCGTTGAGGCGGATCTTGTAAAGGCGCTTGTTGATGCGGTGGCCGATCACCACGCCGGCAGTAGTCTCCACCGTCTGCACATCGCCTGCCAGACCGGTTTCATAGCCGAAGCGGCAAATGCAGCGTGCGCCGTTGCCGCACATCTCGCCCATGCTGCCATCAGAGTTGTAGAACATCATACGGTAATCCGCATCGCCCAGAGGCTTTTCCACAAACATCATACCGTCAGCGCCGATAGACATATGACGCTCACACAGCGTTTTTGCAATGATACCGTACTTGGCAGGATCGATGGCGCCATCCATATTGTTGATGATGACAAAGTCATTGCCTGCGCCGTTCATTTTCCAGAACTTCATACTCGTCTTCTCCTTTTCTGACGGGCAGCTGTGCTGCTTTTTTCATTTCTTTTATATAGCAATTTTTATGCCAACTCTTGCTTGTTTTCCCATTTTTGGAACAGCTCACAAAACTACTGCGTCTTTTTCGGCGAATCCACCGAGGAATTCGCCCGAATTTCACCGTATTTTTCGACGCAGTAAGGATTTTTTCTTCATCCTGTGACAAAAGCATCACCTTGAGTTCTATTTTCGGGACTACTATTCCCGTTTTTAGAACCCAAGGTGATTTCTTCTGTTTCTTCAGCTCAATTGATACTCTTTCAGCTTGCCGTAAAACACGGTTTTGGACAGCCCCAGCTCCTCCATAGCGGCGGTACGGTTGCCGCCGCACTGTGCCAGCGTCTGGCGGATGATCCGTTTCTCCTCCGCTTTGAGCCGGTCTTTCAGTGTCAGCCGCTCCGGCTCGCTTTCCAGCCGGATATGCTCGGCATAAATAATGTCCGATTCCGACAGCGCCACCGCACTCTCCAGCACATTCTCCAGCTCGCGGATATTGCCGGGCCAGTCGTACATCAAAAGACGGCTGAACGCCTCGCCGGAGAGATATTTGTCCGGCACACGGTACTTCTCACGGATGCGGTCCATCAGGTTGTTGATCAGCACATACAGATCCTCCTGACACTCCCGCAGCGGCGGCAGCTCCACAGCAAAGGCGCTGAGCCGGTAGTACAGATCCTGCCGGAAACGACCGGCGGACACCTCCTGCCGCAGATTGCGGTTGGTAGCGGCAATGATGCGCACATCCACCGGGATCGTCTTGGTGGAACCCACGCGGGTCAGCGTCTTATTTTGGATCACATTCAGCAGCTTCGCCTGAATGTTCAGCGGGATCTCGCCAATCTCATCAAGAAAGATGGTGCCGCCGTCCGCCTCCTCGAAGAAGCCGGCCTTGCCCTTGGGATTGGCGCCGGTAAAGGCGCCGCCCACATAGCCGAACATCTCACTTTCAAAAAGGGTGGGGGTCACAGTGGAGCAATCCACCGTGATGAACGGACCTTTTCGGGGCTGTGCCTGCGCGATGGCGCGGGCGAGGAAGGATTTGCCGGTGCCGCTCTCGCCGGTCAGCAGCACATTGCAGTCCAGCTGGGACAGCCGGTACGCGTAGCGCCGCACCGACGCCATAGCCGGCGAGTTGCCGAACAGCGCCGTAAATTCCATATTTTCCGCCGGCAGCCCCAGCTCCGCCGCACGGAATTTGCGCTCCGCCGCAGAGATGGCGCTGTTGCGCTCCATAATGGTCACCCGAATATCCTCAAAGCGGCGGAATTTGACGATGACGCCGCTGATGGTACCATCCTCCTCCACCGGCAGGATAGACGCCGACAGCGCGTAGCCGTTGATCTCGTACTCCTCGTCCTCATAGCGGGACACCTTGCCGCTGAGCACATCCTGCAGATGCTGTTCAAACCGGTCGCCCTCGAAAAACTCGCGGAAATAGTAGCCCTCCACCTTGATCTCACCGTCGGGGCTCTTGGCCTGGAAGGAGGCGCCGCGCAGCAGATTGCCGATACCCTCCTTGCGGGCGGAGTAACCCTTTTCCTCCCAGAACTTCACCTCGCCGGTTTTGCCGTCCAACACAACACACTGGCAGATGGACATAAAATAGCTGATGGCATAAGTCGTGTCGTGTACTGTGACAGAGACCTCTTTGCCGTCTATGGCGATGCGGATGGGAATGCCCTCCCACACCGTCTCCAGATGCAGCGCGGTGGCATCGCGGCGGCGCAGATATTTATACACCGGACGCAGTTGGGATTCGCCGAACACGCCCACCGCCGCCAGCATATCACCGGGCTGCAGCTTCTTGTCGCAGATACCCAGCACCGCCAGATCCTCCTGCTGCAGACCGCCGTCATCGGCGCCCATAGCGCTGGTGGCCATGATGATCAGATCGCCCTGCTCCAGCCGTCCGGCAGGATGGGACTCGCTGCTGTGATTGAAAAGACCGAACCGCTCCTTGGCCTGACGGTTGATATGTGTGACGATGCCGTCGTGGTCAAGGGCAAAAATCGAATGAGATGAGCTGTCCAGCAGGCTTTCCAGAATGTTCATGGGCAGTCTCCTTTCTCCGCGCAGCGCGCATTTTGATATCTTATTGTACAATATCCGCTCCGCTATTGCAAGGCAAAGCCCCCACATTGGTTTCCCCTGACGGCGGCGGCACATATAATGACCTCGGAGAGTGTTTTCTCCGGTAAGGAGGCTCAAAGCTATGATCATCGAAGTCCGCGGCGCGGCTATGACCTACCAAGCTCCCGACGGCGAGGTGGAGGCGCTGCGTGACATATCCTTTGATATGAAAGAGGGGGAGTTCTGCAGCATCGTAGGTCCCTCCGGCTGCGGCAAGTCCACGCTGCTGGGTGCCATCGCAGGGCTGGAGCCGTTATCCGGCGGCAGCATTTTGGTGGACGGCGAGGAGGTTCGCGCACCGTCTTCCAAAATCGCACTGATGCCCCAGCGCGATCAGCTTTTCGAGTGGAAGACCATCTGGGACAATGTGATACTGGGGCTGTGCGTGCAAAAGCAGAACACGCCGCAGCGGCGCACCTATGTGCGGCAGCTTCTTGCCCGCTACGGCTTGGCGGATTTTGCCCGAAAGCGCCCGGGGCAGCTGTCCGGCGGAATGCGGCAGCGCTGCGCACTGATCCGCACGCTGGCGCTGGAGCCACGGATCCTGCTGCTGGATGAGCCGTTTTCCGCGCTGGACTATCAGACGCGGCTGGCGGTATCCGCCGACATTCACGGTATTCTGCGCCGCGAGGGCAAAACGGCGCTGCTGGTGACCCACGACATCGCCGAGGCGGTCAGTATGTCCGATCGGGTCATCGTTTTGTCCCAGCGTCCGGCGATCGTAAAAAATGTCCACGATCTGTCCTCTTTGAGCGGATTGACGCCGCTGCAGCGGCGGGATGCCGCAACATTCCATACCTACTTTAACGCCATATGGAAGGAGCTGGATATCCATGCCTGATGCTGTACCGTCCTCCGCCCGTCTGATGTGGCTGCGCCGGCAGGCAAAACGGCGGCGGATAATCCGCGTGTGGCAGCTAATGCTGCTGGTAGGCTTGTTTGCGCTGTGGGAGCTGTCTACCCGCCTCGGCTGGAGCGACGGCTTTCTCATCTCCAGCCCCAGCCGGATGGCGGATACCTTTTTGAATCTCTGCCGCGGCGGCGAGCTGCTGGTTCACATCGGCACCTCTTGTCTTGAAACGGTGGTGGGCTTCACCGCCGGCACACTGATCGGAACACTGATTGCCGTTTGTATGTGGTGGTCCGACACGCTGTCGCGGATCCTTGACCCCTATCTGGTGGTGCTCAACGCGCTGCCGAAAACGGCGTTGGGTCCCATCTTCATTGTATGGATGGGCGCCGGTATGGGGTCGATCATTATGATGACGCTGGCTATCTCACTGATCGTCACGATTTTGAATATGTACGCAGGCTTTCTGTCCACAGACGGTGAAAAGATCCGGCTGATGCGCTCGCTGGGTGCAAGCCGCGGACAGATTCTGTGGATGCTGGTGTTTCCTGCCAACTATCCCACGCTGTTCAACACGCTGAAGGTGAATGTGGGGCTTTCGTGGGTCGGCGTCATTATGGGTGAGTTTCTTGTCTCGCAGGCCGGTCTTGGCTATCTCATCGTCTACGGCTCGCAGGTGTTCAACATGGATCTGGTGATGACCAGCGTGCTGATCCTTGCCATCGCCGCGGTGGTGATGTACCGCTTGGTGCTGTGGGCGGAAAAAATATTGCATCATTTCTGGGGGGTACAATCTTGAAAAAACTGATTCTCTTTTTATTGACGCCGCTTCTGCTGCTGCCGCTGCTGTGCGGCTGCGGCGCGGACAGCGGCAACACGGTGGTGCGCCTGAACGAGGTGACCCACTCCGTATTCTATGCGCCGCAGTATGTGGCCATGAGTCAGGGCTTCTTCGCCGAGGAGGGGCTGACGGTGGAGCTGACCAACGGCGGCGGCGCCGACAAGGTGATGACCGCGGTGGTATCCGGACAGTCCGACATCGGGCTGGCAGGACCGGAAAGCTGCATCTACGTATATAATCAGGGCAAGGAGGACTATCCCGTCATCTTTGCCCAGCTGACCAAGCGGGACGGCTCGTTCCTTGTGGGGCGCACCGATGAGGCTTTCGCGTGGGAAAATCTGCGGGGCAAGACCGTCATCGGCGGGCGAAAAGGCGGTATGCCGGAGATGACGCTGGAGTATGTGATGGCGCAAAACGGCGTCATCCCCCATGTGGACGCGGTGGTGGACACCACGGTGCAGTTTAATATGATGGCCGGCGCGTTCACCGGCGGTATGGGCGACTATGTGACACTCTTTGAGCCCACCGCCACCGAGGTGGAGCTGGCAGGCAAGGGCTACATCCTCTGCTCCATGGGCGAGGAGAGCGGCGAGATCCCCTACACGGCATATTTCGCCAGCCAAAGCTATATGGCAGAAAATCCTGACGTGATCCAAGGCTTCACCAACGCCATCGCCAAGGCGCAGCGCTGGATCCGCGAACACTCCGACCGTGAGGTGGCGGAGGCTGTCGCCGACCAGTTCCCCGACACCTCCATTGACCTTTTGGAGAAGGTGATGGCGCGGCACCGTGAGTGCGATGCGTGGAACGCCACCCCCGTGATGGAGCAGCAGGCACTGGAGCGGCTGGAAACGGTAATGGAGCACGCCGGCGAGCTGACGCGACAGCAGTGGGTGGATTTTGATAGGCTGGTGGATAACAGCTTTGCCGAAAAAGCGGCACAAAACTGAACAAAAAAGAACGGGGTGCAATGCACTCCGTTCTTTTTTGTAGAATCAAATCAATCAAAGGCGGGCATCAGGCTGTAATACTTGCCGGTGCTGGATGCGCCGTGCCAAGTCATATAGCCGCCGGTGTTGCCGGTATCCTCCAGCGCCTCGATCTGATCTGCCACCTGTGTGGGACCGTAATAGGTATACGGCTCGCGGATGGCGTTATAGCACTGGATCCAGGTGCGCACCACAGCGGGGGATGCCGTTTCGGTCTGGCGCTCGGCCGCCTTGGCGCCGAAGGCATACATGGTGTCGTAGGGATGCTCCCAGGGCAGCCAGCTGCCGGAGGCGGCATAGTGGTCAGGATAGGGCATAGCGCTGATCACATCCACCACATTGCTGATGGCGGGCCAGTACTGGCCGTAGGCGCACACATAGTCCTCGGCACACTCACCGAACACGTCAGCGCTGACATACACGCCGGCAGCGTGCAGGCGGTCAGCAGCGTACATCAAAAAGCGCTGCACGGCCTGCGCCTTGCTCTCGTTATATGTATTGTGATAGTCGATCTCCCAGTCCTCATAGTACCAGGTGCCGTCAGGGAAACGGACATAGTCAAACTGGATCTCGTTGAAGCCCATCAGCTCCACTGCCTCCAGCGCCAGATCCACCTTGTACTGCCAGATAAAGCGGCTGTACACGCTGGGCCAGTACATACCCACGATCTTCATAGGATCGCCGGTAGCCGTGCTGGCAATGACATGCTCGGGGTGATCTTCTGCCATATTGGGGTCGTTGAAAGCAGTGATGCGGCCGATGACATAGTAACCGGCATCCTTGATCTTCTTCACCGCCGCCTGATACTCCGCCAGCGTGTTATAGGCGCTTTCATAGGCGGAGGGAGAATACTTCTGCATGGTGGGGGAGTCGTAGCCGATGGCGCCGCCGTCCTGAATGTCGATGACGAAGGCGTTGATGCCGCAGTTATCGGCGATATCCAGATAGGTGTCCAGCTCGCCGATAAACTCCACATTCAGATACAGCGCCTTCACCTTATCGGGCATCACATTGTCGGTGAACTTGCCCTTCTCGCGGGGGAAGTAGTCCAGACCCGCCGCGTCGCCGCCGCCCCAATCGTCACCGCGATCCACATGGAGCTGATAGGCGGCATCATCGTACTGCGCCTTGGCGTCACTCTCGGTGCGGCACAGATAGCCGGCACGGACATAGCCCTGCGCCTCGCCTGCCTGCACGATATAGCGGGCGATCACGCCGTCAGCATCCATACCGTCCCAGCCGACCACCGTCAGCGCCTGTCCCTTGTCCACCAGCGCGCCGGCTTCAGCGCCGGTCACATCGGTCAGGTTCACGGGGGTGCGGACATACATGGTCTTGGTGGTGACGATGGCGTTTGCGTCCTCGGTCAGATTCTCTTTCTTGACCCACGCAAAGTCATCCTCACCCATCACAAGGCGCACCAGACCGGGATAGTCCTCATCCTCTTCCTCCACCACATAGGTCACCGCCGTGCCGCGCACCAGCGATTCACGCACGGTTCCCTCCTCGGTGTACAGCTCCGCCGTTTCAAGGTCGGCGGCAATATATCCGGGTGCCGTCACCAGCGGACGGGGCCAGAAGATGATGGCCAGCACCACAGCCACGACCACTGCCGCGGCAATGCCCACGATCAGCGGTCCGCGCTTTTTCCTGTGAGTCCGCTCCACACGGGGGGTATCTTTCAAGTTTTCCATAGAACACCTCTGTCATTTCATACTGTAGTCCCTATTATACGGGATATTCCGACAAATTTCCACAGGAATCTTCTGTTTTCTGCAAAAGCTGTCCATTTTTTCCCAATCCGGCACTTTTCCTATTTTAATGTGGACAATCCCACGCGCCGCGTGCTATACTGACGATGATTAGCATTATGTAAATCTCGGCTTTTCAGATTGGATGATATGATGAAGCTCTTGAAAAAACACTTACGCGGTGCACTGTGTCTGCTGCTGGCAATCTCCCTGCTGGGCGGCACGCTGCTGTACGCCTTCGGCACCGCCGCCGACGATTTTGAAGAGACGATGCTGGGCGAGCTGAGCAAGGACTTTGAGTCCGGCGACCCGGGTACCATCTCCTCCGGTGACGGCGACCCCGGCGGCAAGTCCTACGGCGCGTTCCAGTTCGCCAGCAAGCACGACGGTCCGCGGCAGTTTTTCTACTGGTGTCTGGGCTCGGAGCGCAGCCCCGCCTATCAGGCCATCGGCGCAAGACTGCGCCAAGCCTACATAGATGATACCAGCTCCACCGGCTACGGCGATGTCTTTGACGCCGAGTGGCGTGCCATTGCCGAAGAGCAGCACGACACCTTCCTTGCCGCCCAGCGCGACTATGTGGAGGTCAGCTACTATCAGCAGGCGGTGGACGATATTGCCGAGGCATATCCCGGCTTTGACATCAGCAACTACAGCATCGCCCTGCGCAATGTGATCCTCTCCCGCGCCGTGCAGCACGGCAGCGGCGGCGTGGTCAGTGTGATGGACTATGTGTTCGCCAAGCTGGGCGGCTTCAAAAATCAGCCGGAGACTGAGCTGATCCAAGCCATCTATGAGGAGAGCGGCGAGGTGCGCGAGCCCCGTGCTGACCGGGATGAAGAGGTGATGGAGGGCAGCAGCGCCCAGAAGTACGGCGTGGCCGGTAAGGTGATGAGCTGGTTCTGGGGCAGCAGCGCCGATGTGCAGATCGGCGTGTATATGCGCCTGCGCATCAACGAGCCTGCCATGGCACAGAATATGCTGGCCAGATATGGCTATGCAGACGCCCCCATCCCTGAGGGCGTGTACCGCTTCTCCCCCGAGAGCAACGCCAACCTCTCCGTGGTGGCAGACGGCGACTCGCTGACCTTGAACACCACCGCCAAGGAAAAGGCACAGCAATTCCGTTTTACTTACTATGCCAGCGGCTATTACATCATTACCAATGAACAAAACGGTCTGCGGCTCACCGCCAATACCGACGGCTCTCTGACCATGACCGCGCCCACCGCCGACAACAACCAGATGTGGAAGCTGGAGAATCTGAACAGCGGCTTCTCTGTAAAAAACCGCGCCACGGGTCACTATCTCTCCACCGCCAACGCCGCGGCAGGCGATGCGGTGACAGGCGGCACGGATGCGGTGCAGTGGCAGATCGCCAAGTCCGGCTCCTCCTGGACGCTCAGCGGCGCCACCTATCCCACTTACGCCAATTTCCTGCGCGAAGGCTACGGCTTTAACCTGCGCGGCACCCTGCGCTGCGTGGATGCCATTGCGGATGTCACCGTCTCCGTTGTCAACCATCAGGGCGGCGTGGAGATGTCCGTCTCCACCGGTCCTTTGAACAGCCGCGACTTCGACCTCTCTGAGGTGGACGGCGACATTGATTTCGGCGATCTGTCCGCCGGCAGCTACACATTGGTGATCTCCGCCACTTCTGTGGGCGAGAGTGACAACACCTATCGCATAGAGAGTAAATTCTTCGTGTCTGACGGCAAGTATCTCATCTCCTTTGACGCCTGCGGCGGCACCGCCTCCGCTGAGACGATGACCGTGCTGGCAGGTCAGGCGTACGGCAAGCTGCCCACTGCCGCCAAGGACGGCTACGTCTTCATCGGCTGGTTCACCCAGCCCGAGGGCGGCACGCAGATCACCGCCAACTCCACCACCGGCGCGTCCAATCAGGTGCTCTACGCCCAGTACGCGCAGGCGTTGACTTATCAATTTTTGAACTATGACGGCTCTGTCTTTGCCGAGGGTCAGCTGCGCGCCGGCGATGTGATTCCGCTGCCCGCCGGCACCCCCGTCCGCCCTGCAGACGCGGTATATTACTACGCATTCGCAGGTTGGGACGGCTACAGCGAAGGAATGACCATCAGCGAAAATGTGTCCTTCAAGGCTCTCTTTGATGCCGTAGCCGTGGGCGCGATGCCGGAGATGGTGACGGAAGTCTACCGCATCGACGGCGAATGGCTGCGCGCCATCGCGCTGGGCACCAAGGCGGATACGCTGCACGAAAATTTGGCGCCCGGTGAGCATATCACCATCACCAGGGGCAGCGCCACCGTCAGCGATACAGCTGCCACCGGAATGACCGTGGAATACGCGCTGGACGGCATCACCGTGCAGAAGCTGACCGTTGTGGTCACCGGCGACACAAACGGCGACGGCAAATATACTATCACCGATATGGTGCAGATTCAGGCCCATCTGCTGGGCCGCTCCACGCTGAGCGGCGCTGCACTGCAGGCCGCCGATCTCAACGGTGACGGCGCGGTCACCATCACCGATATGGTGCAGGCCACATCCGCTATGCTGGGCAAAACCAGCATCAAGCCCCATTGATAGCAGGTGGTATCCGTTATGAAAAAATGGTTGTTTCACATTTTACTTCCCTCTCTGCTGGCAGCAGTACTGATCCTTGCGCCGCAGCGCGCAGAGGCCGCCGGCTCCAGCTTTGAAGGTGATGATGAACTGCGTGCCGGCGACCGCGTGACAGTTACCTACTATGTCAGCGGCGACAATCTTTACGGCATCACCGCCAGTATGGATTATGACAGTTCCAAGCTGGAGTGGCTGAGCATTTCCTGTGAGCTGGGCGGCGGTTGGGAACTGCAGGAAAATGGCAGCGCCCACATTTTGCTGAACGATTCTGATATGTCCGACCCCATTGACGGCTGGGAAGCTGCCTTCTCCGTTACCTTCCGCGTCCGCAGCGGTGTATCCGCCGGTGCGACGGTATCCGCCTCTGTCAGCGGCACCGCCTCCGACGGCAGCAGCGACAGCTCGCTGGGCACCGCCTACTGGGAGGCGGAGATCCTGCCCCCGCTGTCTGACGATGCCGAGCTGGACGATCTGTGGTGCGATGAGGCCGACATCGGCTTTACCGGCGGCAGCGAGTACAGCATCGAGGTTCCCTACGATGTTACGGAGCTGGAGCTGGATTGGGAGAAATCCCACAGCGGCGCATCTGTGTCCGTTTCGGGCAACAGCTTGTCGGTAGGCTCCAACACGGTGACACTTACCGTTACGGCGGAGGATGGCACCGTCCGCCGCTACTATCTCTATGTCACCCGTGGGCAAGATCCCAATTATAAGCCCGGCAGCGATGCCGCGCTGTCCGCGCTGTCCGTATCCGGCGGTCAGCTGAGCCCCTCGTTCCACCCCGATGTGACGGAATATGTGGTGTATCTGCCCTATGAGGCGGTGGAGTTTTATGCCAGCGGCACTGCCCGCGACAGCAAAGCGATCGGTGTGAAGCAAAGCGATCGGCGCATTCTCGCTTTAGGTGAAAATGTACTGCGCGTAATCTGTACGGCAGAGGACGGCACCACCACAAAGGAGTACCGCATCACCGCCATCCGTATGCCCCAGTATGCCGGAACCGTTCCCGCTCAACCCTCCAAACCTACTACGACGCCTGACCCCACTCCCGAAAAGGGTTGGAGTCTCCCCGAAACGCTGGAGCTGCCCTATGTGGGTGAGGTGGAGCTGCTGTGGGTGGTAGTTGCCGCAGGCGTGCTGCTGCTCCTGCTGCTGGTGCTTTTGCTGTTGATCGTCTGGTTTGCCGGTAAGCAGCACGGCAAAGCTGCGGCTGCCAAGGCGGCTGCCGAAAGCAGCGCGCCGGCAGAGGAACCGATCGCGGCGGAGGAAACGCCTGCAGATCCTGTGGAAATCGCAGAAGAAACTCCTGCTGTTGAGACGTCTCCTGCCGAGGATGTACCTGCTGAGGCTCTCCCCGTTGAGGAACCCTCTGCAGAGGAAACTCCCAAAGACAACGTTGTTGAGGAGATCTCTCCTGCCGAGGAAATTCCCGCTGAGGAGCCTGCCATTGAAGAAGCTCCTGCGGAAGCGCCGCCTGCGGAAGTTCCCGCTGAAGACGCGCCTCCTGCTGAGGAAGCGCCCACAGAGGAGGAACAGGATGTCAGCCGTATGACACTCTCCCAGCTGCTGGACGAGATCCGTAATATGTAAAAAAAGCTCCCTGCTCTTGCATGAGCAGGGAGCTTTCTTACTTAATAATCCACCTTCATCAGACACAGCCCCTCGGGCGGAGCAGTGGGGCCAGCCTGCTTGCGATCCTTGGCGTCCAGAATCGCCTGCACCTGCTCCACCTCCCAGTAGCCGCGTCCCACCTCCAGCAGCGTGCCCACCAGAATGCGCACCATATTCTGCAAAAAGCCGGTGCCGTGGAAGGTGAAATGGATACGGTCGCGGTTGCGCTCGATGGTGATGGAGTCCACCACGCGCACCGTAGATTTTTTCATACGGGGATTGCCGCAGAAGGAGCGGAAATCGTGCTCACCCGTCAAAATCGCAGCGGCGGCGCGCATTTTTTCGATGTCGGGGCTGTAATCCAGCATGGTCACATAGCGCCGGTCAAACACCGGCTTCACCGCGCCGTCAAAGCAGGTGTAGCGGTAGGTTTTGCCGATGGCGTTATAGCGGGCGTGAAAGCGGTCACCCGCCTCCTTCACCTCACGCACGGCGATGGCGTCGGGCAGATAGCGGTTCATATAGTCGCGGATCTCCTCGCAGCTGTGGGGCACATCCATCCGCACAGATGCCACCATAGCACGGGCGTGAACGCCGGCATCGGTGCGCCCCGCGCCGATCACATCCACCGCGCCGCCGCACAGCTTGCCCAGCACGCTCTCCAGCTTGCCTTGGATTGTCTCGCGGTCGGGCTGGCGCTCCCAGCCGAAAAAGCGGGTGCCGTCATAGGCGATAGTCAGCTTATAATTCTTCTCCATAAGTTGCTCCTTGACCGTTTTTTCTCATTATAGCAGAAAAACCGCCGCTTTCCAAGCGGCGGTTTTATTCTGTTGCGGTTTATTCCACCCAGTACACATAGTTTTCCTTGCGCGGTGCAGGCGCTGGCTGCTCGCAATCGGCATAGCCGAGGATGCAGTGTCCCACACCCTCATACTCACCCTCGATGCCCAGCGAGGCGAGTATCTCCTTGCCCTCGTCCGTGTCAAAGACCTCGCGGGCGCGGTTGATCCAGCAGCTGCCGATGCCCAGTGCGTGGGCAGCCAGCATCAGGTTTTCCATCACCACACTGCCGTCCGCCACAGCGGTGCGCCAGCCCTTTTCCGCCAGCACATTCAGCACCACGGGTGCGCCGTAAAAGGGGTCGGAGTCAGTGTTCAGCACGCGGGCATTCAGCGCCGACAGCTTGTCGCGCACGGCGCGGTCGGTCACCGCCACGATGATGGGAGACTGGTGGTTGTGTCCCGTGGGGGCATAGACACCTGCCTCGATGATCTTTTCGATCACCTCACGGGGCAGCATCTCAGCTTTATACTTGCGGATACTTCTTCTGGTCAGCAGATTGGTCATTGCATCCATTTCATTTTCCTCCTTACACATTGACCCAGCCCATCAGCTGCACAAAGCTCCACAGCAGCTTGCAGCCATAGAAGATGATGACCGCGCCGCAGATCTTGTTGATGACGGTGAGGATCTTATCGTTGAAGCGGGCAGAGAACAGCGAGATGAGGGCGGAGATTCCCAAAAACCAAGTGACACTGGCGCTGGCAAAGCCGCCGATGAAGAACGCATCCGTGCCCGCAGGCAGGCTGGCGCGGAACGCGCCCAGCATCATAGTGCCGTCGATGATGGCTTGGGGGTTGAACCATGTGACCACGCAGGCGGAGGTGATCACCTTCCACAGCGGCAGGTTCACATTGGTGGAGGTGTCCATCGACGCCTTGGCACGCAGCAGGCCGATACCGATCCAGATGACGATCAGGCTGCCCACCGCCAAGATCACCTTCTGCAGCCAAGGCAGCGCCTGCATCAGCGCGCCCACGCCCAGGAAGCAGGCAAGGCCCAGCGTGATGTCAAAAAAGATGACGATCAGTGCGGTGAGAAACACACGGCTGCGCTTTTGGGTCAGCGCGGTATTGATAACAAACAGGTTCTGCAGACCGATGGGTGCCACATAGGCAAGACCCATGGTCAGACCTTGCAGATAAATATCCATAATGTGTGTTTACTCCTCTTTTTGTATTTGCTATAATAGTACCATATTTTTCGGCGATTACAAGAGCGCCGTTTACCTTTTATCGTGAAAGGAACTGTTTATATGTATCGTATCGGTATCGATCTGGGCGGCACCAACATTGCCGTTGGCGTCGTCAATGCACAATATGAGATCATCGCCCACCACAGCGTACCTACCCTTGCCCAGCGCAGCGCGGAGGAGGTCATCCGCGATATGGGTGACGCAGTGGAGACGGTGCTTGCCAAGGCAGGGCTGACCGCCGCCGACTGTGAGAGCATCGGCATCGGCTCGCCGGGCACCTGCGACAGCGAAAAGGGCATTGTCGCCCGCGCCTATAATCTGGGCTGGTTCAATGTGCCCATCTGCGACATACTGCGTGAGCGGTTCGGCATCCCCGCCCGCTTGAGCAACGATGCCAACTGCGCGGCCCTTGCCGAAACGGTGGCAGGCGCCGCCATCGGCTGCAAGAATATGGTGCTCATCACGCTGGGCACCGGCGTGGGCGGCGGCATCATCATTGACGGTAAGATCTACGCCGGTATGCGCTCTGCCGGAGCCGAGCTGGGTCACACGCTGCTGGTGCTGGACGGCGAGCAGTGCTCCTGCGGTCGCCGCGGCTGCTGGGAGACCTACGCCTCCGCCACGGCGCTGATCCGTCAGGCGGAAAAGGCAGCTGCCGAGCATCCCCAGTCCCTGCTGGCGCAGGTGGAGCAGATGACGGGGCTTGCCGTATTTCAGGCGGCGGACAAGGGCGACGCGGCGGCGCAGGCGGTCATCGACCGCTACTGCGTGTATGTGGCGGCAGGCTTTACCGACCTTGTCAACTCGCTGGCGCCGGAGATGATTTTGCTGGGCGGCGGCATCAGCCGTCAGGGCGAGCGGCTCCTTGCCCCCATCCGCGAATATGTGGTCAACAACTGCTTCGGTCAGAAGGACGGCGCTGTGCCTGTGATCGCAGCGGCCAAGCTGGGCAACGAGGCCGGCATCATCGGCGCGGCGGCGCTCTGAACACTTGAAAAATCTCCTTTGGCGCAGTTCAAGGGAGATTTTTTTGTCACATTTTTCCGTTTCATTCGTTATACAGGCAGAGAGGGGGGCGCGCCATGCACGAGGATATACTGGAAAAGCTGTATCGGCAGTATTACAGCGCGGCGCTGCTGTATGCCCTCTCCCTGTGCCGCGACCGCCATCTGGCGGAGGAGCTGGTTCAGGAATCCTTTGTGCGGGCGTTTTTGTCGCTGGGTGACGACGCACCATCGTTCCCCTTTTGGCTGATGAAGGTGTGCCGCAATCTCTACTACGACCACGCGCGGCGGCAGAAATTTCTGACCGATACACCCATTCCCGAGCAGGCGGACACCGCTACCCCCGAATCGGCATTGTTGGCAAAAGAGGAGACAGCGGCGCTGTTTCGGGCCATGGAACAGCTGGAGGGTATCGAGCGCGAGCTGATTGCACTGCACTATTTTGCCGCGCGGCCTGTACAGGAGGCGGCGGAGATTTTGGGCTTGCCCTACGCCGCCGCAAGACAGCGGCTGCGCCGCGCACGGATTCGGCTGCGCAAACTTATGGAGGAGGACGGCTATGAAATTTGAAGAATTGCTGAAACGGTATCAGGACGGCACGGCTTCCGCCGAGGAAATCGCCGCCGTGGAGGAGGAATTGGCAAAAGCGCGGCTGATTGAAGAATTCTTGGCCGCGCAGGACGCGCTGCCCCTGCCCAAGGTGAGCGACGAGGCGAAAACGCAGATGAAGTCCGTGCAGCGCACCATCAAGCGGCGCACCCGCGGCGTGGCGCTGGCAGTGGTGTCGGCGGTGCTGGCGCTGTTGCTGCTGCTGCAGTTTGTGCTGCTGCCGCTGGCCAACCGCCGCGTGTTTGACGATTCCGACTACAATCCCGACCCGCGATACCTGTCCGAATACGAGATGAGTATGGACATCCTCACCCAAATTTTTCTGCCCTTCTACCGCTACCACGGCTCTGATAAGTCCACCACGGGCTTCGGGCAGTGGACGGTGTACAATGCTTTCTGGGGCTTGAACGGCGAGTATGCGACCCCCGAATTTACGGTGACGGCAGGCAGGCTGGACACCGCATCGGAGGAGTTTTTCTGGATGTTCCCCCCAGTGAACACCGTGGACATCACTGATCGCTATCAGCAGGAGGGGTACAACAGCGGTGACGAAGCCCTTGCGCGGCTGGACGACTCCATTGAAGTGGCAGCAAGCGTCTCCTTTAACCGCGTGCTGACGCTGGAGGAGGTGCTGGCACTGCGTGAGGCGTACAAAGGCGAGGTGGAAGTCTATTCCGCAGTGCTGGATTGGAGATGGAACCGTCCAATTCAGCTGTCCTTGGAGCCCAACGCCATCGGCTGGGGCGAAGCGGTCAACGAGGGGTATCCGCTGATGTGGAGCTGGAATCAAAAGGACTTCACCACAGAGGACTGGCATCAGCATTTTGAAAGCCAGCTGCGCTATCTTGCTGACCACGGCGAGGCGCTGTGGCGCAAGTTTGATGAATACAGTTCTCCCGAAAAAATGCTGGCAAAGCTTGCCGAGAGCGGGCTCACCTTCAAGGGCCTGTGGGTCGTGGGCACAGGCGAGGCGATCCTTTCGCTGTACGACAGCGGCGTGGTGGGCGATGTCTGGGGACAGAGCGCTTACATCAACCTATATTAAGCAAAAAGGGTGCGCAAGCACCCTTTTTCTGCTGTTGTTCCCCTGTTTTTTCGTCCGTTTTCAGAAACTTTGTAAACTTTTGTAATTTTTGCTTTCCTTTTGTCACTTTTGCTGTTATACTATTATGGAAAATTCGACAACACTCGGCAAAAGGAGCGTTTTGATATGAAACAAATGATGAAATGGGCGGTGCTTGCACTGCTTTTGGTGTGCTGCGTCAGCACCCTTTGGGGTTGCGGCGCGGAAAAGAAGGAGCCCACTCCCCCCGTCGGCACCACCGATGTGCCCGATCTGGACCATCCCGATAACGACGGCACGACCCAGACCGTGGTGGTGGAGGAGTCTGTGGTGTTCAACAGCGGTGATCTGACGCTGCGCTTTGTCAAGAACGCGCAGGACAAGTGGGTGTGGAAAGAGGACGTCTCCTTCCCCCTGCAGCAGAGCTATGTGACGGACATCCTCGCCGCCGCGCAGGAGATCCTGGCCGCCACGCCGCTGGATGCCGCCGCTGCAGCAGGTGACCACGGCTTTGACTCCAGCAGCGAGTTCCTCACTGTGACAAACGACAAGAGCGGCAGCACCACCTTCTATTTTGGTAATCTCGCCGCTGACGGCCGCTATTATGTCCGCTATGGCACTGACATCGAGAAGGTCTATCTGGCTCCCGCCAAGCTGACGGAGCTGCTGAAGTGCACTATCTACGATATGGCGATCCTGCCTGAGCTGCCCCAACTGGAGCTGAAGAATCTTCGCAGCATCACCGTGGCAGACAAGAGCGGCAAGACCGTGACCGTCCACGCCGATGAAAGCGGCAAGTGGGTCAACGAAGCAGGCACAAGCGTGACCATGAAGATCAACGCCTTTTCTCAGGTGCTGCCCGCGCTGCAGATCCGCTCCTGCGCTGACTATAACCCCAGCAGCGGCGCGGCAGGTATCTGCGGTCTCAGCCCTGCCAATCTCTCCGTCACCATCGACTATGTCAACTCCGTGGGCTCTAACACCACGATGAAGCTGGCCTTTGGCAACGCCATCGGCGATCAGAGCTTTGTTCTGTTCAACGAAGGCACCACCATCTATCGGATGGACACCGCCGTTGGCACCGCACTGTCCGCGTTTTTGACGCAGGAATAATGTAAACAAACCAAAAACCCTTCTGAAAGTGCTTGCTTTCGGAAGGGTTTTCGTTCAAAATAGAGGCATCTTTCAGAAAGGAGCCCGGTTATGCGGATTTTGATCGTTGAAGACGAGGTGCGGCTGGCTGCCACGCTGGCAGAGCTGCTGCACCGTCAGGGCTATACCACCGATATCTGTCACGATGGGCTCAGCGGACTGGACAACGCTATGGGCGGCATCTATGACCTGATCATGCTGGACGGGATGCTGCCCAAGCTGGACGGCTTTTCCCTGCTGCGGCAGCTGCGCGGCAGCGGCAACACCACCCCCGTGCTGATGCTGACCGCCCGCAGCGAGGTGTCCGACCGCGTGGAGGGCTTGGACAGCGGTGCGGACTACTATCTGACCAAGCCCTTTGAGGTACCGGAGCTGCTGGCCTGCGTGCGCCTGCTGCTGCGCCGCAGCGGCGAAGCGCGAAACGACGACGCCATTATCTGCGGCGACCTGCGGCTGGAGCAGGGCACCTTCCTGCTGCACTGCGGTGACCGCTCCGTGCGTTTGAGCCGGCGGGAATACGACCTGATGGAGCTTTTGATGCGCAACTATAAGCTGATCGTCACCAAGGAGCAGATTTTGCTGAAGGTATGGGGCTACGATGCCGAGGTGGAGGACAACAATGCCGAGGTGTACATCTCCTTCCTGCGCCGCAAGCTGACGCATCTGCACTCCACTGTAAAGATCCGCACCATCCGTATGGTGGGCTACTGTCTGGAGGTGGCGGAATGATCCGAAAGCTGCGCTGGAAAGTGGTGGGTATCACCATGCTGTTTGTCACCGCCGTGCTGCTGGCGGTGCTGGGCGGTATGTATATCGCCGCCAAAAACAGCCTGCAGGAAAACACGGAGCAGCAGCTGCGGCAGGCACTGCAGGTGGGCGCTATGGACTCCTTCCGCCCGGGCGCGGAGAACGGCACATCCCTGCCCTGCTTTGTGGCGGAGGTGTACGGTAATGGCTCTATCCACGCCATTGGCAGCAGCTATTATCAAATGGACGATTCGACGCTGCGCCACATCGTGCAGCAAGCACTCGCCCAAAATGAGGATGCAGGGGTGCTGCAGGAGTATCATCTGCGCTATCTGCGGCAAGGCTCCCCTATGGGGCTGCGCATCGCCTTTACCGACAGCTCGTTGGAGCAGCAGACATTGCGCTCGCTGATGCGCCAGTGGCTGCTGATCGGCATCGCCGCCATTGCTGTGCTGCTGGTGTGCTGCTATTTCCTCTCGGGGCTGATCACCGCCCCCGTGGAGAAGGCGTGGCAGGAACAGCGCCGCTTCTTATCCGATGCCTCCCATGAGCTGAAAACACCGCTGACGGTGATCCTCTCCTCCGCCGACCTTTTGGCAGAGCAGACCGCCGACAGCGACGGCGCCGCGCCCTATGTGGACAACATCCGCGCCGAGTCGCGGCGGATGCGCGCGCTGGTGGAGGGGATGCTGACACTGTCGCGCACAGAGAGCGGACAAGCCGCCCAGCCTCGCGCGGCGGTGAATCTGAGCGATCTGGCTATGGACTCGGCGCTGCGCTTTGAGCCCGTGGCATACGAGGCAGGGCGCGTGCTGGCATATGACATTCAGGAATCGCTGACGCTGACCGCCGACGGCGAGCGGCTGCGACAGCTGCTGGGGATTTTGCTGGACAACGCCATCAAATACGCCCCCCGCGGCAGTGAGGTGCGGCTGCGGCTATACCGCGGAGAAAAAACCGCGATACTGGAGGTGGAAAACGGCGGCGAACCGATTCCGCCGGAGCATCTGCCTCATTTGTTTGAGCGGTTCTACCGCGCCGACAGCAGCCGCAGCGACCACGACAGCTTCGGCTTGGGGCTGTCCATCGCGCAGGCCATTGCCCGCGAACACGGCGGCGAGATCCGCTGCCGCAGTGATGTGCGCGGCACGGTTTTCACGGTGACGCTGCCGCTGAAATAAGCAATACTATCATAAGAAAGAGGGTCTTTCTATGCTGCATAAAATTGTACGGATCGTGGAGCAGGCGGGCGAGATGATCCGCTGCGCCCACGATGTTGAGCGCGACACCGTGGAAAAGGGCACCCCCTCCGATCTGGTGACCAAATACGATGTGGC
Source organism: Oscillospiraceae bacterium (assembly GCA_017937195.1). Taxonomy (GTDB): domain Bacteria; phylum Bacillota; class Clostridia; order Oscillospirales; family Oscillospiraceae; genus Vescimonas. The sequence continues at coordinate 32,275 of JAGBEA010000022.1, forward strand.
GGTACAGAATTTCCTGCACCGTGAGCTGATGGCGCTGCGCAGTGACGCGGATTTTCTGGGAGAGGAGGGCGAACACGCTCAGCTGACCCAGCCGTGGGTATGGGTGGTGGATCCCATTGACGGCACCGCCAACTTTGTGCGCAATATGGGCTACAGCAATATCTCTGTGGCGCTGGTACACAACGGTGCGGTGGAGTATGCGGTGGTTTATAACCCCTTCCGTGGTGATATGTTTGCCGCGCAGCGGGGCAAGGGCGCCACGCTGAACGGAAAGCCCATCCGCGTGTCCGACTATGATGCCGCCCACGGCTTGGTGCTGTGCGGCTCCACGCTGTATGACCGCGATCTGTCTGACCGCCACTTTGCTATGATGCGGGCGCTATACGATCGCTGCGCTGATTTCCGCCGTTTTGCCGCTGCCGCACTGGATCTGTGCCACATCGCCTGCGGACGGGCGGAAATCTACTTTGAATGCCGACTGCGCCCTTGGGATTTTGCCGCAGGCAGTCTGATCCTCACCGAGGCGGGCGGCTATGTGGTGCAGCTGGACGGCTCGCCGCTGGATGTGCTGGGCAACAGCTCCATCTTCGCCACCAATGCGGTTTGCCGCGATGAGCTGGAAGCGGTGCGCGGACTATGAGCAGTTTCCGCCAACAAAGCCGCCGCATGGCGCTGTGCGGCGTCCTCGCCGCGCTGGCACTGGTCTTTTTGTGTCTGGGCAGCATCGTTCCCTTTGCCACCTTCTGCTGCCCCATCCTCGCCATGGTGTGTATGGTTCCCGCGGTAGAGGAGTACGGCGCAAAAACCGCCTTGGTTTTCTATGCCGCCGTTATGCTGCTGGCGCTGCTGATTGCTCCCGACAAAGAAGTGGCGCTGCTGTACGCATTTTTAGGCTGCTATCCCGCGCTGCGTCCGTGGCTGGAGCGCCGTATCCGCCAGCCGCTGCTGCGTCTGCTTTTGAAGCTGGCGCTGGGCATTGCCGCCGTAACGGCTATGTACTCCCTCGCCATTTTCGTGCTGGGGATGACCGCCCTCGCGGAGGATTATGCCAACGAGGGAACGGTGCTGCTGGTGATCACAGCGGTGCTGGGCTGCGCGGTGTGGGTGCTGTGTGATATGGTGCTGGCGCGCTTCACGCAGCTATACCGCCACAAGCTGCACGGCAAAATTTTCCGCACTTGAATAATGGCATCTTTGCCGCCGTTTCTGCATACACTGTTGGGTAAGCAGAGAGGAGGCGGCATATGGATCCCAAGAAAAATCTGGATGTAGACGATCTGATCTATCAGGACGAATGGCAGGTCAGTCAACGATAAAAGGAGCCTTGTGTCACGCACAAGGCTCCTTTTTATCGCATATAAAATCAACCCGCACCGGGCAGATCCTTATGTAAAAGCGCAGAGTGTCCACCGGCGATCAGCACCAGTATAGCAATGATGAAAAGCGAGAAAAACACGCTGTGCCACTTGCCTCTGTCATCCTTCCGCAGCAGCACAATCCTGCCAAAATACCGCCGGTGCGTCTGTATGCAGCGCATTCCCTCCATACATATCAGCAGCGCATAGAGAACGCGCAGCATTTCGTTGGTCATAGTCGCGCCGTAGACGCTCCATCCGGCCAGCGCCTGGGCTGCCAGTGTTACCAAATACATCAGCGTGAACGCCTTGTTCAACCCAAACTGCGGTGTATCGCCGACCTGCTCCCGCAGCTCCTCGTACCACCAGTAGTTGCGCATCCCCTTTGTCCACTTGCGGATTTCCCCCTCCCGCAGGGTTCTTCGCAGCTCGCTGTGGATATGGCTGCGAAAGACACCGTAAAAGGGCAGCGCCATCATCAAAAAGATGTAGGTGACAAAATAGTGCGCCACCATATTCTGGCTGATCAGACCGGAAGCCGCCGGGTCATACTGCATCACCAACGAAGTCCGAAACAGGGTCTGACCCAAGCCCAAAAACAAAACCGTCGGTACAACGCCCCAGCAGGCACGGCGCAGCGCACCTATCAGGGAAGCAAGTCCCATACCCAGAAACAGCGCTCCCAAAACCGACAGCACGCCCCACGCACCGTTGAGCGCTGCCTTCCACATCGTCAGTATCACATAGACCGCAAGGGGCAGTGCAAACACCAGCCACTGTAGTCCCGACACCAACAAGTGCAGCCACGGATGATCCGCAGCAAAGAGCTTTTGCCCGTAAAAATCCAGCGCAAAGCGGTTGGGCGGCGACATATTTCGCCGGTACTTCATCCGCTTTTTATCTTTTTTCGACAGTTTCATTCCTGTGTTCCCTCAATCGTTCCGCCGCCGAGGCACACCTCGCCGTCATAGAGCACCACCGCTTGTCCTGCGGTGATGGCGCGCTGCGGTGTGTCGAACTGAAGGCGCAGCCGTCCGTCCTCCAGCGCCTCCGCCGTGGCGGCAGCCTCGGTCTGGCTGTAGCGGGTCTTGGCGGTGCAGCGGATGGGCGCATCGGGTACTTCGCCTGCGATCCAGTTGACGCGGCAAGCGGTGAGGGTATCGGCAAACAGCTGCTCCTCGTCACCTATCAGAATCGTATTGTCCGTGCCGTTTTTGCCCAGCACATATACATGCTTGCCCGCACTGATGCCCAAGCCCTTGCGCTGTCCCAGTGTATAGCAGGGCAGACCCTTATGGCGACCCAGCACGCGACCCTCCGCGTCCACAAAATCGCCCTCCGTCAGCACCACGCCCCACTCACGCAGAAAACGGGTATAGTCGCCGTCGGGAATAAAGCAGATATCCTGACTATCCGACTTGTCAGCGTTGGCAAGACCCGCATCGCGGGCATTCTCGCGGATCTGCGCCTTGTCGAACTCCCCCACGGGCAGCAGGAGATGCGCCAACTGATGCTGCGTCAGCTGATAGAGCATATAGCTCTGATCCTTGCGATGATCCGCGCCCCGCAGCAGCTGATATTTTTGGGTTGTTTCGTCATAGCCCACGCGGGCATAGTGTCCCGTGGCCAGATAGTCATACCCCAGCTCCAGCGCCCGATCCAGCAGCAAGCCGAACTTCAGACAGCGGTTGCAATCAATGCAGGGATTGGGGGTGCGCCCTGCGCAGTATTCGCTGACAAAATGCTCCATCACCTGCGCGCGGAACTGCTGCGCGCCGTCGATGAGATGAAACTCCATCCCCAGCCGCTCCGCGGCGGCACGGGCATCGGCGGTATCGTTGCCCTCGGGCAGCAGATCCAGCATAGCGCCGGCGCAGTGATAGCCCTGCCGCTGCAGCAAAAGCGCGGCAGTGCTGCTGTCCACGCCGCCGGACATAGCAATGAGTACTTTCTTTTTGTTCATCATATCCCTCTTATATCCGGTTCGTTTCCTTTTCAAACAGCTCGACCCCGGCAAATGCCGGGGTCTTTGCGAATTTGTCAATCAATGTGCCGCGGACGGAACGCGCCGTAGGGCAGTGCATCCGCCAGCTCCACCAGTACCGTCTGGAAGCCGCCTGCATAGTGGAACGATACATCGCGCACCATATCTCCGGCAGCGCGGCGATCCGGCAGCGCGGCGGTGACAGTCGTGCCCTCGCCTTCCCGCGACTGCAGCAGCAGCCGTCCGCCGTGACCCTCCGCAATGCGGCGGCACAGCGGCAGACCCAGACCCAAGCCGTGGGGCAGGGGATCCATCCGCTGGGGATGGAGATAGCGGTCAAACACCGTCTCCTGCAATTCCTCGCTGATGCCGCAGCCGTTGTCTGCCACACTCAGCAAAACTTGTCCTCCGTTTACACGCAGCGAAACGGAGATCTCGCCGCCGCGGGGCGTAAACTTGATGGCATTGGACAGCAGATTCCACACCAACCGCTCCAGATGCTCCTTGTGGATGCCAATGGTATGGCGGCTTAGCTGGCAGGTGAAAGTCAGCGCTACACCCGCCTCCTCCGCCAGCGGCTGCGCCTGACGGCACAAGCCATCCAGCCACTCCACCAGCTCCACATTCTGCAGCAGAAACGGCGTTGTTTCCAGCAGCATAGGCGCGGCGGAAAGATTGTTCACCACGCGCAGCAGGCGGTAGTAGCTCTGGTTGATGATGGCCAGATCCCGCTCACCCTCTGTGCCCTCCTCGCCGGTGGGGGCGAGATGCTGCAGCGCCACATGGATATTCCCCAGAGACCCGCGCAGCTGCGAGGCCACATTGGGCAATATTTCATTAAGCAGCTTTTCTTCCTTGGGATCTTTCACGCGCGGCACCTCCTTGTTCATAAACTTGCATCATTCCGGGCATAATATCCGCGGCAAAAGAAACCAACATTCCGCGGTCAAGCCAAACTATACCAAAAAATGCGCCAAAATACAAGGTATTTCGTCTATTTTCGGCAATTCTTAAAATTTTGACAGAAAAGGGTTGCTTTTTTGTCCAAACCGCATATAATACTAAATGTACCATACATTTGATATATTCCATTATTGCGAATATACATAAAAATGAGGAAGGAAGATTTTCATCATGAGCATTAAAGTTGCAATTAACGGTTTCGGTCGTATCGGTCGTCTGGCTTTCCGTCAGATGTTCGGCGCTGAGGGTTACGAAGTCGTCGCTATCAACGACCTGACCTCCCCCGCTATGCTGGCACACCTGCTGAAGTATGACTCCACTCAGGGCGCATACGTGGCTCCCTTCGGCACTCACACTGTTGAGGCCGGCGAGGATTGCATCGTTGTCGATGGCAAGAAGATCACCATCTATGCCAAGGCCAACGCTGCTGAGCTGCCCTGGGGCGAGCTGGACGTGGACGTGGTTCTGGAGTGCACCGGTTTCTACACCTCCAAGGCCAAGGCTCAGGCTCACATCGATGCCGGCGCCAAGAAGGTCGTTA
>JAGBEA010000023.1 GCA_017937195.1 Oscillospiraceae bacterium
GCGAATCTATGTCTACGATAAGTGCTTCTCGCCGCGCATCTTTTCTCCACTCTTCCATGTAAACGCCCCCTTTTCCTCATTATACAGGAAAAGGGGGCGCAAGGGAAGTTTTTTGACAGACTGAAAAAAGGACGCCTTTCGGCGTCCTTTTTTCTTATCACTTTTTCTCCTCTGCCGGCACCACGCGACCGTCCTCGGTCAGCTTGCCCACAAGGATCTGATTCTTGGTGTTGCGGGCGATATCGTCCAGACGCATACGGGAGGGGAAATCCGACAAAAGCGTATAGGCCACGCCGTGGCGCTTGGCGCGTCCCGTACGGCCGATGCGGTGGATATAGTACTCGTTCTCCTCCGGCACCTCGTAGTTGAACACCGCGTCCACATCGTCCACATCGATACCGCGGCTGGCAACATCCGTTGCCACAAACACCCGCAGCTCACCGGCGCGGAACTTGGCCATCACAGCCTCCCGCTTTTTCTGGGGAATGTCGCCGTGGATGCAGGCAACATCGATGCCGCGCAGCTCCAGGAACTTACTCAGCCGTTCGGTAGAGCCCTTGGTGTTGCAAAACACGATGACCCGCTCCAGCGCCTCGCCTTCCAGAATGCGGGCGATGGTCTCCACCTTCTTCTCCGCGTCCACCTCAAGGCGGTACTGCAGAATGTCGGGCTTGTTCTCTTTCGTTGCCTGCACCGTGATCTCCTCGGGATCGCGCTGATAGACCCAGGATATATCCATCACCTCGCGGGAGATGGTGGCGGAGAACATACCCAGATTCTGCCGGTTGGGGATCTTGTCGAGAATGCGGGTCACATCGTGGATGAAGCCCATATCCAGCATACGGTCCGCCTCGTCCAGCACCACCGTTTTCACCGCGCCCAGTGTGACGGTGCGGCGCTTCATATGGTCGCTGAGGCGACCGGGGGTGGCCACCACGATCTGGGGCTTGCGCTTGAGGGCGTTGATCTGCTTGCCGATGGGCTGACCGCCGTAGAGACACACAAGGCGCACGCCCTCGTGATAGACAGCGATATCCCGCATCTCGTCGGTGATCTGCATGGCAAGCTCGCGGGTGGGGGCAAGGATCACTGCCTGCACCGCCTCGCTCTCGGGGTCGATCTTCTCAATAATGGGGATGCCGAAGGCCATGGTCTTGCCGGTACCGGTAGGCGCCTTGGCGATCACATCTTTTCCCTCCATCATCGGGCCGATGCAGCCGGCCTGCACCGGCGTGCTGATCTCGTAACCCTTATTGCGGATGGCGCGCATGGTGGGCTGGGACAGCCGGAAGCTGTCAAACCGAACGCCCTGCGTAAATTCCATAGTGCTATTCCTCGTTCTTTTGTAATTTCTTTCCACAGTGCAGATTCCGCAAAGCAGTACTGCGGAATCTGTTGTCACATTTTTCGGTTGTCCCATACGGGACGAGAAAAATGACTAAAATCAACAATATAATAGTCATATTATGGCTATTATACCATATGTGTCAAGGCGCAAAAATGCCGCAGACACGTGTCTGCGGCATTTTCATTACTTCTTGTAAGGGATGTGCCAGATGGTCTCGGCGTAGTCTGCGATGGAGCGGTCTGCGGCGAAGATGCCGGAGCGCGCCACATTGTGCAGGCTCATACGGTTCCACAGCTGACGGTCGGCGTAGGTCTCCACCATACGGCGTTCGGCGGCGCAGTAGGAGGCGAAGTCCGCCAACAGCAGATACTGGTCGGCAGGGCAGTTGACGCCGTGCAGCAGACGCTGATAGAGATCGTCGTAGCTGATGCCGTCACGGAAGCCCTTCTTCAGCTGATCCAGCACGCGGCGCAGCATGGGATCGCGGTTGTAGATCAGCATAGGATCATAGGTGCTGCTCAAACGAGCCGCCTCGTCGGCGTTGAGTCCGAAGAGGAAGATATTCTCGTCGCCCAGCATCTCGTGCATCTCCACATTGGCGCCGTCCAGCGTACCGACGGTCAATGCGCCGTTCATCATAAACTTCATATTGCCGGTACCGCTGGCCTCCTTGCCTGCGGTGGAGATCTGCTGGCTCACCTCGCTGGCGGGCATCAGCATCTCGGCAAGGGACACGCGATAGTTCTCCAGAAACACCACCTGCAGCTTATCCTTGCAGATGGGGTTGTGGTTGATCTCATCGGCCAAAGAGTTGATCAGCTGAATGATGCGCTTTGCCACAGCATAGCCGGGAGCAGCCTTGGCACCGAAGAGGAACACGTGGGGACGCATCTCCATCTCGGGGTTATCCTGCAGCTGCTGATAGAGGTAGATGATGTGCAGCACGTTGAGCAGCTGGCGCTTATACTCGTGCAGGCGCTTGACCTGCACATCGAAGATGCCGTCGGTGTTCAGCACCACGCCCTGCTGGCGCTTGGCGAACTTGGCGAAGGTCAGCTTGTTCTGCTGCTTGATCTCCTCGAAACGCGCCAGCACAGTGGCATCGTCGGCATAGGCCTCCAGCTCACGCAGCTTCTGCGGCGCGGTGAGATAGGCGTCGCCGCCGGTCAGATCGCGGATCAGGCTGTCAAGACCGGGGTTGATCTGTGCCAGCCAACGGCGATGGTCGATACCGTTGGTGACATTCTTGAACTTATCCGGCTCCATATTGCAGGCGTCGCGGAACACATCGTGGCGCAGGATATCGGAGTGCAGGGCGCTGACGCCGTTGACGGCGGCACCGCCGGCGATGCACAGATTGGCCATACGGACGCTGCCGTCCCAGATGATCGCCATCTTGGCAACCTTCTCCATGTCGCCGTTGTAGAAATTGGTCACATGCTCCTGCCAGCGGTGTGCAATCTCCTTAATGATCTGCCACACGCGGGGCAGCAGCTCCTCCATCAGCTTCTGGGGCCAGCACTCCAGTGCCTCGGACAGCACGGTGTGGTTGGTGTAAGCCACGGCGTTGCTGGTGATGTGCCACGCCTCCTCCCAGTTCAGACCGGCATCGTCGATGAGGATACGCATCAGCTCGGGGATCACCAGAGCGGGGTGGGTATCGTTGATCTGGATCACGTTCTTCTCGTGGAAGTTCTTCAGCGTACCGTAGACCTGAATATGCTGACGGGTGATGGACTGAACCGTGGCGGAAACGAAGAAATACTGCTGCTTCAGGCGCAGAGATTTACCCTCATAATGGTTATCCTCGGGATAGAGGATCTTGGAGATCACATCGGCCATAGCCTGCTCCTCACCGGCCTGCAGATACTGACCCTGGCGGAACAGCTGCATATCGATGGGCTTGGGGGACTTGGCGTCCCACAGACGCAGGGTATTAACGTGGTCGGTGTTGTAGCCTGCCACCTCCATATCGCAGGGGATGGCCAGCACGCGGGTATAGTCCTCGTGCACCACCATATGGTGGCCGTTGTCCCAGTAGGTGCGGACCTTGCCGCCGAAGTGGACCTCCTCGGCCTCCTGGGGCTTGGGCATCAGCCACGCGTCGCCCAGCGTCTGCCAGTCATCCGGCAGCTCCACCTGCTGACCTTCCACGATCTTCTGCTTGAAGATACCCAGCTCGTAGCAGATGGAATAGCCGGTGGCGGGAATGTCCAGCGTGGTCATACTGTCCAGATAGCAGGCAGCCAAACGACCCAGACCGCCGTTACCCAGACCTGCGTCCGGCTCCATATCGAAAATGTCTGCGGCGCGGAAGCCCAGCTCGCTGATGGCAGCCTGCAGCTCCTCCAGCAGGCCCAGATTGTAGGCGTTTTTTATCAAACTGCGGCCCATCAAAAATTCCATGGACATATAGTGTACCTTCCGCTTTTCCTGGCGGTTGGTCTCCATACGGCTCTGCACGCCGCGCTCGGCCATAATGTCGCGCAGCACCATGGCGCAGGCCTTCATCATCTCACCGTCATTGGCCTGCTGTTCGGTGCAGCCGTAGTTCAGCCGCAGCTTCTGGACGATGGCTTCTTTCAGTGCGTCTTTGTGATAGGTCATATCATCCTCCGAGATTAAATTGGGGTCTCACCCCAGAATGCTTGCATAGATGTCCCGATACGCCCGGGCGCTGACGCCCCAGCTGAAATCATCGGTCATACCGCGATACTGCACCTTGGCGAAGTCCTCACGGTTGGTGCGGTACAGCTCCACCGCCTGCTGAATGGTGTAGAGCATATCGTAGGCGTTGTAGTTGGCGAACACATAGCCGTTGCCGTCCTCCTGACCCAGCTGGCAGGAGCGCACTGTATCGGCCAAGCCGCCGGTCTGGCGCACGATGGGCACCGTACCGTAGCGCATGGCGATCATCTGGCTCAGGCCGCAGGGCTCGCTCTTGGAGGGCATCAAAAACAGATCCGCACCGGAATAGATCTGACGGGACAGTGCATCGGAATAGGCGATCTGTGCGCTGACGCGGCCGGGATAATGCTCCTGCGCCTGACGGAAGAACTCCTCATAGGCGTAGTCGCCCTTGCCCAGCACCACCAGCTGCGCGCCGGTAGCCATAATGCCGTCCAGCACCTCACACACCAGATCCATACCCTTGTGGCTGACAAGGCGGCTGACGATGGCGATCACCGGCACATCAGGATCTTCCTCCAGACCCACTGCACGCTGCAGCTGTGCCTTGCACAGAGCCTTGCCGGATACATCGCCCGGCTCATAGTTGGCAGCGATGGCGCTGTCCACCTTGGGATCGAAGCCCACCACATCCAAGCCGTTGAGTACACCTGCCATTTTGCCCGAAATCATCTCTACAATACCTTCCATGCCGTGGGCATAGTAGCTGTTGTGCAGCTGCTGGGCATAGGTGGGGCTGACGGTGGTGACACTGTCGGCGCACAGCATAGCGCCCTTCATCAGGTTCACACTGCCGCTCATCTCCAGCGTACCGTCCTCATACCAGCCGTAAGGCAGGCCAAAGAGGTCAATGACGGCATTCTCACCGTACCAGCCCTGATACTCCACATTGTGGATGGTGAACATGGTGCGGATATCCAGACCCTCGTTCTTGATATAGATGGGGATCAGCGCCGTCTGCCAGTCGTTGCAGTGGATCACTTCCGGCTGCCAGTCCATCAGGGGCATCAGCTCCAGCACGGCGCGGCAGAAGAAGGCGAAGCGCTCGCCGTCATCAAACTCGCCGTACAGCGTGTCGCGGTGGAAATAGCGCTCGTTATCGATGAAGTACCAGGTCACACCCTCGCGCTCGAGGGAGAACAGACCTGCATACTCACGGCGCCAGGACAGAGATACATCCAGATTGCCGCGGAACACCATATCTTTCTTCCAGTTATCACCGATCTGGGCGTACAGCGGCAGGATCACCGCCACCTCATCGCCGCCATTTGCCAGTGCAGGGGGAAGGCTGCCTGCCACGTCTGCCAGACCACCGGTCTTGCAGAAGGGTGCCGCCTCGCTGGTCACATATAAAATCTTCATAGGTTCAGCTCCTTTCAAAAGGTTGGAACATTTTTTATTTTCGCATATTTGCCTTTATTTTGCAACTGAAAACGCTACCGAAATTCATTTTTTATGAAAAATAACGGAGAGGGCGCGTCCCTCTCCGTTATTTTGGGGCAATTTATACCTCGCTGCCGCGGCCCAGCACCAGAGGATAGTGCTCGTGACCGATCAGCGTGCGACCCTCCTGCACCGTGACATTCTTATCGGCGATAATGCCGCGCAGCACAGCGTCCTTCTTCACCACAGTTCCTTTGAACAGAATGCAGCCGTCCACCTGCGCGCCCTTTTCCACCTTGACGCCGCGGAACAGAATGCTGTTGCGCACGCTGCCCTGAATGTCGCAGCCGTCAGCGATCAGCGAGTTGACGCACTCGCCGCTGGGGTCGATGTAGGAAGAGCAGGCGTCGTTCTCCTTGGCATAGATGGGACGCTCGGGGCAGAACAGCTCAGCGCGGATATCGCCGCGCAGCAGCTCCATACTGCGCTCATAGTAGTTCTGAACGGTGCTGATGCGGGCAGCATAGCCGTCCCACACATAGGCGCGCAGATTCAGCTTGTCGCCCATTGCCTGCAGGATGTCGCGGCGGAAGCTGTACAGATTATGTGCCATACAGTCGCGCACCAAGCGCACCAACAGTTCGCGGCTCAAAATGTACAGACTCAGCCCACGGTAGCCCTCGGGGGCATAGAGGTCGTAAGCCGTATCGATGATGCGGCCGGTATCATCCAGCTTGAAGTAAGTATCACTGCTCTCACCGGGGATAGAGGTGCACACGCAGGTAATGTCCGCGCCGGAGGCGATATGATCCTGCAGCACATCATCCAGCGGAATATTGATCACCAGATCGCTGTCAGCCAGCACCACATAGTCCTGACGGATATCCTCCTCCAGATAGTCCAGCACGCAGGCCAGCGCTTCCACCTTACCGTGGAATTTCTCCACGCCGCCGCGGCTCTCAGCATACGCAAAAGCAGGCAGCAGCGTCAGACCGCCGTGCTTGCGGCTCAGGTCCCAATGCTTGCCGTTGCCCAGATGGTCCAGCATACTCTGGCACTTGCCGTGCATAATGATGCCCACATCCTGAATGCCGGCATTGACCATATTGGACAGCATAAAATCCACCACGCGGTACTCGCCGCCGATGGGGACACTGCCGTGAATGCGATGCTCGATCAGCTCACGCAGACCCGTCTTTTTCTCGTAAGAGAAGATAATTCCGTGCATTCCTTTCATGCCTTCACCCCCTGATGCGTCTTATCCAGCATGGTCTTTGCGCCGACCACTTCGCCTTCACCCAGCTTGGTGCCGGGACCCAGCACTGCCACGCCCCAATCGTCGGGATTGGCAGCCGTTTCGGGCGCAGCGCCTACCTTGGCGCCCTTGCCCACCACGCAGTTCTCACCGATGATGGCATACTGCACGCTGGCGCCTTCTTCCACCACGGCGCCGGGCATCAGTACGGAGTAGGACACCTGCGCGCCCTCCTTCACCGTGACATTGACGGACAAAACAGAGTTCTTGACCTCGCCCTCAATGACGCAGCCCTTGGCCACGGCGCTGTTGCCCACATCGGAGGCAGGACCCACGAAGGCAGGCGGGCAGGAGGGCGTGCGGCCATAAATGGGCCAGCTCTTATCCAGCAGATTCAGACCGCTGGCGGGGGACAGCATATCCATATTGGCATCCCACAGAGAATCCAGCGTGCCCACGTCCTTCCAGTAGCCCTCGAAGCGGTAGGCCACCATCTTCTCCCCTGCGTTGAGCATATTGGGAATGATGTTCTTGCCGAAGTCGTTGGAGGACTTCTCATCCGCCTCGTCGGCGATGAGGTAGGCGCGCATCTTCTGCCAAGAGAAGATGTAGATACCCATGGAGGCCAGATTGCTCTTGGGATTCTTGGGCTTCTCCTCAAACTCCACGATGGTGTCATTCTCGTCCACGTTCATGATACCAAAGCGGGGCGCCTCATCCCAGGGCACCTCCATCACGGCGATGGTGCAGTCTGCCTCCGCCTCCTTGTGGCGGCGCAGCATATCGGAGTAGTCCATCTTATAGATATGGTCGCCGGACAGCACCACCACATACTCGGGGTCGTACATATCCACGAAGCCGATGTTCTGATAGATGGCGTTGGCCGTACCCTTATACCACACAGCACCGGTAGCGCTCTGGTAAGGGGGCAGGATGTGAACGCCGCCGTTCATACGGTCCAGATCCCAGGGCTGACCGTTGCCGATGTAGCTGTTCAGCTCCAGCGGACGGTACTGTGTCAGCACGCCGACGGTATCGATGCCGGAGTTGGTGCAGTTGGACAGGGGGAAATCGATGATGCGGAACTTTCCGCCAAAGGGGACTGCGGGCTTTGCCATGTCACCGGTCAGCACGTACAGACGGCTGCCCTGTCCGCCGGCCAGCAGCATGGCTACACATTCTTTCTTCATTTGCGGATCCCTCCATTTGTTTTCTTTTCCTTTGCCAGACGGCCCTTACCCTGCAGCACGATGGCGCCCAGAGGCGGAATACGCACCGAGATGGAGCAGGGCTGGTCATGGCAGGGTACCCATTGGGGTTTCATCGGTTCTGTATTGCACACACCGCTGCCGCCCCAACGGGTCTCATCGGTGTTGAACACTTCGTAATATGCGCCCTTGGGCGGCACGCCCAGCAGGCAGTTCTCCCAAGCCTGCGTGGAGAAGTTCACAAGGAACACCAGCTCCTTGCCGCTCTTGTCGCGGCGGACGAAGCTGAGGAGATTGCGCTGGTTCTCGTTGGCCATCAGCCACGTAAAGCCATCCCAGTTGCGGTCATTCTCCCACAAAGGCTTATTCTTGCGGTAGAAATGGTTCAGCTCACGGATGCAGTCCGCCGTGGCTTTATACTGGGGATTGTCCAGCAGATACCAGTCCAGCTGGCCTTCAAAATCCCACTCGTGCCACTGACCAAGCTCCGTGCCCATAATGGTCAGCATCTTACCGGGATGGGCCATCATATAGGCGTAGAAGCCGCGGACACCGGCCAGCGCCTTCCAATCGTCACCGGGCATCTTGCCCCGCAGCGAGCCCTTCATATGCACCACCTCATCGTGGGAGATGGGCAGCACATAGTTCTCAGAGAAGGCGTACATCAGCGAGAAGTTGATATCCTTGTGGTGGTGCTGGCGGAAGAAGGGGTCCATCTTCAGATAGTGGCACACATCGTTCATCCAGCCCATATTCCACTTGAGATTGAAGCCCAGACCGCCGACCTCGGGCGGATAGGTCACCTGCGGCCACGCGGTGGACTCCTCCGCCACCATCAGCACCGCCGGATTCACGGCAAAGGCGGTGCGGTTCATATCCTGCAGGAAGCTGACCGCCTCCAGATTCTCCCGTCCGCCGTGGATATTGGGCCGCCATTCCTTGCCCTCGCGCCCGTAGTCCAGATACAGCATGGATGCCACCGCATCCACGCGAATACCGTCGATATGATACTCCCGCAGCCAGTAGGCAAGGGACGAGAGCAGGAAACTGCGCACCTCGTTCTTACCGAAATCGAACACGTGGGTGCCCCACCCGTCGTTATCCCTTTTCAAGGGGTCACCGTACTCATACTGGGTGGTGCCGTCAAAGGCGGCTAAGCCGTGCTCATCCTTGCAGAAATGAGCAGGTACCCAGTCCAGAATCACGCCGATACCGGCGCGGTGCAGCTTGTCCACCAGATACATAAAGTCGTGGGGCGTGCCATAGCGGGAGGTGGGGGCGAAATAGCCCGTGCACTGATAGCCCCACGAGGCATCCAGCGGATACTCGGTGATGGGCATCAGTTCCACATAGTTGTAGCCGCGCTCCTTCACATAGGCAGGCAGCAGCTCCGCGATTTCGCGGTAGCTCAAAAACCGCCCATTCTCGCCGCGGCGCCACGAGCCAAGATGCACCTCATAGATGTTGATAAAGCCCTCGGCAGGCTTGGCACCCTCCATACGGCGGCGCCACGCGCTATCCTTCCAGTCGTAGCCCTCCAGCGTGTAGAGCTTGCTGCTGGTCTCGGGGCGGGTCTGGGTATGGAAGCCGAAGGGGTCTGCCTTCCAGCGCTTCTTCCCGTCTGCGCCCTCCACCATATATTTGTAGCTGTCCAGCTCCTTGGCATTGGGGACAAACAGTTCCCACACGCCCTCACTGTTGCGCTGCATAGCATCGTGCTGCCAGCTGTTAAAGTCACCTGCCAGCGTCACGCTGCGGGCCTTGGGCGCCCACACGCGGAAGCGCCAGCCGCGTTGTCCGTCCTTCTCAGCCTTATGGGCGCCAAAGTAAGTATAGGCGTTGTCCCATTTTCCGCCGTAGAAAAGACCCATTTCCCAATCCATACAATCAACCTCACTTTCGTTGCAAAAAGCATATCACCGCCCAAGCGCAAATTTTAGCGAATGGCGGCGAATCGAGGCATTTCGGTTATGTCGCATCCGAAACCGTTATTTGATTTCATTTTACAGCATTTCTGCACAATCGTCAAGCGTGGCAAGACGATTCTTTACGGCATTTTCGACAAAAAGGCCCTGCTGCACCTTTGCTACCTCATATGCACTCCACCTGCCGAAAACAGTTCTCTTGTACTTGCATATTTAAAGTTTCGCGGATTGAACCACACTTGCAAACCTCCCCCCAGGCATAAAAAAAGTACCGACCCGTTTGGGTCGGTACTTTTTTTGATGGTGCGCGAGGCGGGACAGCTACGGGCTCACGCCCTCGCATGCACTCCACTTGCCGAAAATTCTTCTCTTGCGCTCGAATTTTCGGAGTGTCGTGGATTGAACCGCGATTTCAACTCTTTTCCCCCTCGGACATAAAAAAAGCACCGACCCCGTTGGGGTCGATGCTTTTTTGGTGCGCGAGGCGGGACTTGAACCCGCACGCCCGTAATGAGCACTAGAACCTGAATCTAGCGAGTCTGCCAA
>JAGBEA010000004.1 GCA_017937195.1 Oscillospiraceae bacterium
ATGGATAAGCGTGAGGTGAAACGCGCCTTTCGCGCGGCGATGGCGCTGGAGTTTGCCGCCGTTCCCGCCACGGAGGATGCGGTTGCATACAGCTTCACCCAAGGCTTCTGCCGCCGGATGGAGGCATTGATCGCCGAGCGCAAGCGGGGCTCGTGGCGGCTTATGCGCAAGCGGGCGCGGCGGGTGCTGATCGCCGCCATACTGGCGGTGCTGCTGGCGCTGCTGGTGGCGTGCTCGCCCAAGCTGCGGATAGTGGTGAAGGATTTTGTGGTCTCTTTCACCGACCGCGATGCGGACTATTTTCCCAACATGGAACTGCGCGATGAGATCGCTCAGCTGTATTGGTTGGATCCGCCGCCCGACGGCTTTGTGCAGACGGAGCAAACACAGTCTACTCCTTATTTCTCCCACGCACTGTATCGGAGCGAAAATGCCTTTATATACTTTACCCAACAGTGCGGAGACTCCGTGGCTGCCTTTTCTGACACGGACGCAAGCACCGTCACGGTAGAACAAATCCGAGGGCGGGAGGTCGTTGTCTGGTCAGCCCCCACCGCCTTCGCCCTGACTTGGGCGCAGGATGGATATATGATGCAGCTAAGCTGCAGCGGAAGCCTTGCTGATTACTCCCCCGAGCAGCTGATTGCCGCGGTGCAGGTGATGGGTACGGAGGTGGCGGATGGATAAGCGTGAGGTGAAACGCGCCTTTCGCGCGGCGATGGCGCTGGAGTTTGCCGCCGTCCCCGCCACGGAGGATGCGGTTGCATACAGCTTCACCCAAGACTTCTGCCGCCGGATGGATGCTCTGATCGCCGAGCGCAAGCGGGGCTCGTGGCGGCTTATGCGCAAGCGGGCGCGGCGGGTGCTGATCGCCGCTATACTGGCGGTGCTGCTGGCGCTGCTGGTGGCGTGCTCGCCCAATCTGCGGCTGGTGCTGAAGGATTTTGTGGTGGATTATTTCGACGGAAATGCCGACTACCAAGCCGATGTCGAGCTGCGCGCCTCGTTTGATAAATGGTATTGGCTGGGCGATGCGCCGGAAGGATATACGCTGAAATCAACCGAATATTTCTCCGCTTATACCTGGCTGGTAGAATATCAGAATGCAGACGGGGAATATCTGATATTCGAACAGAGATGCGGCGGGACAACTTCCTACAGCGCTGACACTGCGCACAGCAGTGTCACAGTTGAGATAATCAACGGGCGCGAGGTGGCTGTGTGGGCGACAGAGAAGGTGTATCAGCTGACATGGATAGAGGACGGCTACCAGATGGAGATCATCTGCCGCCGCTTCATAGAGGAATACCCGCCAGAGCTGGTCATGTCCTATGTGCAGGTGATGGATACGGAGGTGGCAGATGGATAAGCGTGAGGTGAAACGCGCCTTTCGCGCGGCGATGGCGCTGGAGTTTGCCGCCGTTCCCGCCACGGAGGATGCGGTTGCATACAGCTTCACCCAAGGCTTCTGCCGCCGGATGGAGGCATTGATCGCCGAGCGC
>JAGBEA010000024.1 GCA_017937195.1 Oscillospiraceae bacterium
AAAGTTGCCGAACACTTCAGCGCCGGTCAAGCCGTTGGTGCCGAAGGATGCGCCAAACAGGTTGCCAACATTCAGCGTCAGGTACTTGATGCAGTAGCCGCCCAGAGCGCAGTAGAAGGACAAAATCAGGAACGGGGACAACGTTGCCAGCCAGCCCAACCACTTGAACTTGCGGGACAGCGTCTGATAGGTGGCAATGGCGCTCTTGCCGGTCTTACGGCCGATGGCCAGCTCGCCCACCATAACGATATAGCCGCACAGAACGGCCAGCACCAGATAGATCAGCAAAAAGGCGAAACCGCCGTTACTGCCCATCTTATTGGGGAAGCCCCAGATGTTGCCCAGACCGACAGCCGAGCCGACGGCCGCCATGATGAAGCCAAATGTGCTTCCAAAGCCTTTTCTTTCTTGCATTTCAATCTCTCCTTTTTTTCACACAGGATCACCGGTTTGTTTACTCTCACGAAACATTTTCAGAGTCGATTCTTGCTGAAAACGAGACTGGAAAACCAATTTGCCCGTTTGAATTGCTCCCAGTATACAGGATTTTCCACCGTTATGCAATAGCATTTCTTCATGTTTTTTATTTTATTGCGGAAATTTTAAGTCTATTGTTTCCTTCTTTTCTGCCGTTTTTTCCGCTTTTGCGATATATTTGCAACTTTTGTCCCATTTACAAACATTGTTTTGCAGCCATAAAGTTTCTTTTGCCGTATAATTTTCGTAAAAAGAAACTTTATGTCGTTTTTTCCACATATTCCTTTTTGCTTGACAATTTCCCCTATCCGTGTATAATTTGAAAATGGTTTTCATTTTCAAATCGGAGGGATCGTAATGTCCGTTACTTATATGACGCGCCAGCAGCAGGCGGTGCTTTCGTGTATGGAGTCCTGCGGAGAGGGCTGTGTCACCGCGGCGGAGCTGACAGAAAAGCTGCACCGGCAGGAGCAGCCCATCGGGCTGACCACCGTGTACCGGCAGCTGGAAAAGCTGGCGCAGCAGGGGCTGGTGCATAAGATCGTCACCGATGAGGGGGCGCGGTATCAGTACTGTCCCGATCACGGCGACCACTTCTGTTGTATTATTAAATGTGAAAAATGCGGCCATATGGAGCACGTGGACTGCGGACACCTGGGGGAGCTGTACACCCATCTGGCGCAGGAGCACCGCTTTGCCATCAACGCCCGCCGCACCCTTTTCTACGGGCTGTGTCAGGGCTGCGCCCGGGAGGGCGGCGTATGAGAAGGCTGATCTGTGCTTTGCTGACGGCGGTTTTGCTCTTGACAGCAAGCGGCTGCGCCGCCGCGCCTAAAACAGATGATGGGCGGCTGCAGGTGGTCTGCTCGCTGTTTCCCTACTACGATTTTGTCCGCGCCATCGGCGGTGATCGCGTGAATGCCATGCTGCTTGTCCCCGCCGGACGGGAGACCCACAGCTTTGAGCCTACGCCGCTGGATGTGATCCGTGTGGCGGAGGCGGATGTATTTATCTACAACGGCGGAGAGAGCGAGTACTGGGTCAGCGAGATCCTTGGTGCCGCCGGTGAGAACATCGGCGAGACCGTATGTATGATGGATCACATCGACGCGCTGGAGGAAGAGATCGTGGAGGGGATGCAGGGTCACGGACACGATCACGACCACGAGCACGGGGAGGACGAGCATCACCACGAGATTACCTACGACGAGCATATCTGGACCTCCCCCGTGGGGGCGAAGGAGCTGTGCCGCGCCATCTGCGAGGCGCTGTGCCGCGAAGACCGCGCCAATGCGCCCACCTATCGCGCCAATCTGGATGCGTATCTTGCCCAGCTGGACAAGCTGGACGGTGCGTTCCGCGCTGTGGTAGCGGATGCCGATCGCTGCACGCTGGTGTTCGGCGACCGGTTCCCCCTGCTGTATTTTTGCAAGACCTACGGTTTGGACTACCGCGCCGCCTTCCACGGCTGTGCCGGTGACACAGAGCCGTCCCTTGCCACATTGAAATATCTCATCGACAAGGTGGATGGCGAGGACATCCCCGTCATCTATACCATTGAATTAAGCAGCCGCAAGGTAGCAAACGCCATCGCCGAGACCACCGGCGCGGCTGTGCGCACCTTCCACTCCTGCCAGACGGTAAGCCGCGCGGAATTTGACGCGGGCGAGAGCTATCTGTCGCTGATGTGGAAAAATGTAGATGTATTAAAGGAGGGACTGACCTGATATGGAACGCAAAACATTGATCCAATGCCGCGACGCCTCACTGGGCTATGAGGGTCAGCCCATCTGGGAGCATCTGAACTTCAGCGTGATGAGCGGCGACTATCTGTGCATCGTGGGCGAAAACGGCTCGGGCAAGTCCACGCTGCTGAAAAGCCTGCTGGGGCTTCTCAAGCCCATCAGCGGCGAGATCGTGATGGACGAGTCTTTGCGCCGCGGCGCCATCGGGTATCTGCCCCAGCAGACACGGGCGCAGAAGGACTTCCCTGCCACCGTCAGCGAGGTGGTGCTGTCCGGTTTTCTGAACGCGCGCAAGCGGCGGTTTTTCTACTCCGGTGCGGAGAAGTCGCAGGCACTGATGCATATGGGCAAGCTGGGCATTCTGGAGCTGAAGGACAAATGCTACCGCGAGCTGTCCGGCGGACAGCAGCAGCGTGTATTGCTGTGCCGCGCACTGTGCGCCGCCGGCGAGCTGTTGATTTTAGACGAGCCGGTGACCGGTCTTGACCCCACCGCCGCGCAGGATCTGTACCGCACGCTCCACTACTTAAATAAAAGTGAAGGTATCGCCATTGTAATGGTGACCCACGACATCCAGAACGCGCTGCGCTACGGCACTACCATCCTCCACGCGGGACATCGCCAGTGGTTCTGCGGCAGCGTGGAGGAGTATCTCGCCTCGCCCTATGGCAAACGGTTTGGAGGTGAGCGGGTATGACACTTCTTTTGCAGATGTTCTCCTATCCCTTCATCCTGCGGGCCTTCGTGGTGGGTATCCTTGTGTCGCTGTGTGCCGCCCTTTTGGGCGTGTCGCTGGTACTCAAGCGCTACTCTATGATCGGCGACGGCCTGAGCCATGTGTCCTTTGGCGCGCTGGCCATCGCTATGGCCTGCGGCTGGGCGCCGCTGCCGGTATCCATCCCCGTGGTGATCGTGGCGGCGCTGTGTCTGCTGCGGATGACGGAGCGCAGCCGGATGGGCGCTGATGCCGCCATTGCCGTCACCTCCGCCTCGGCACTGGCCATCGGCGTGGTGGTCACCAGCCTGACCACCGGTATGACCACCGATGTGGACAGCTATATGTTCGGCAGCATTCTGGCCATGGAGCGGGGCGACGTGGTGCTGAGCGTGGCGCTGTGCGCCGCGGTGCTGGTGCTGTTTGTGCTGTATTACCACAAGCTGTTCGCCATCACCTTTGACGAGAGCTTCTCCCGCGCCACCGGCGTGAAGGTAGAGTGGTACAACACCCTTTTGAGCATTCTCACAGCGCTGACCATCGTGCTGGGTATGCGTATGATGGGCGCTATGCTGATCTCCTCGCTGGTGATCTTCCCCGCGCTGACCGCCATGCGCCTTTTCAAGAGCTTCCGCTCCGTGGTGATCTGCGCCGGCACATTGAGCGTGGTGTGCTTCTGCATCGGACTCACCGCATCCTACCTCATCAGCACGCCCGTCGGCGCCACGGTAGTACTGGTGGATCTGGCGGCATTCCTGCTGGCCTGCGCGGTCAAACCGCTGCTGCGCGGCCGATAATGCTTACTTTTGCCCCACAGCCGGTGCTGTGGGGCACTTTTTTCGCGGAAATTGCCCTTTTCGACCGCATTTTCAAGGAAAAAAGCCTTGCAATCTGCACATTTTTGTGCTATTCTTTCCATAGTAAGGTATGTTTTTGCTTGAGTGGGCTGTGCGGTCCGCTCTTTTTTATGGTCAAAATCGACTGCTTAAAATGGGAGAAAGGTAAGGTTCGGATATGAAGAAAGTCACCGATATCGTGGCCGAGCTGGCAGCACCCGCTGTGGCTGAGCAGGGCTGCGAGCTGTGGGACGTGGAATATGTCCGTGAGGCAGGCCAGTGGTTTTTGCGTCTGTATCTGGATAAGGACGGCGGCGTGGATATCCTCGATTGCGAGGCGGTCAGCCGCAAGGTCAGCGATCTGTTGGATGAGGCAGACCCCATCGAGGCAAGCTATATTTTCGAGGTGTCCTCTGCCGGTGCAGAGCGTGCGCTGAAGCGTCCCTCCGATTTTGAGCGCTTTATGGGCAGCCCCGTGCTGGTCAAGACCTATAAAAACCGCGACGGACGCAAGGAGTTTGCCGGCACGCTGGCAGGCTATGAGGACGGTGCCGTGGTGCTGGATATGAACGGTGCGGAGCTGCGCTTTGAAAAAGCGGAGATCGCGCTGGTTCGCTTAAGAATTGTCTTTTAACACCAGTTGTTTTGCATAGAGAATAAGGAGTATCAGATATGAAATGTGAAGAAATCTTTGCCGCTCTGGCTATGCTGGAGAAGGAACGCGGCATTCCCCAGAACTTTATGATGGGCAAGATCATCCAGGCTCTGACCACCGCTTACAAGCGTGACCACGAGGGCGTGGAGAATGTAATCGTGGACGTGGACGAGGAACGCCACGAGCTGAAGATGTTCGTGCAGAAGGAGATCGTGGAGGAAGTGGAGTTCCCCGGCACCCAGATCTCTCTGGAGGCTGCCAAGGCCATCTCCGCCAAGAACGAAGTGGGCGGCATCGTCAACATCCCCGTTGAGAACGTGGAGTTCGGCCGTATCGCCGCCGGCAACGGCAAGCAGGTCATCATTCAGGGTCTGCGCGAGGCCGAGCACGGTATGATCTACGACGAGTTCAACTCCAAGCAGCACGAGATCCTCACCGGCACCGTCAACCGCATCGACCCCCGCACCGGCAGTGTGCATCTGCGCATCGGCACCGGCAGCGAATCCACTGAGGCCGTGCTGAACATCAATGAGCAGGTCAGCGGCGAAACGCTGGTGGAAGGTCAGATGGTCAAGGTGTATCTGGTGGAGGTCCGCCGCAGCACCCGCGGGCCTCAGGTGCTGATCTCCCGCACCCATCCCGGTCTGGTCAAGCGTCTGTTTGAGCTGGAAGTGCCCGAGATCTTTGACGGCACTGTAGAGATCCGTTCCATCGCCCGCGAGGCCGGCAACCGCACCAAGATGGCGGTCTGGTCCGCTGACGAGAACGTAGATCCCATCGGCGCCTGCGTCGGTCCCCGCGGTCAGCGTGTCAACGCCATCGTGGAGGAGCTGCGCGGCGAGAAGATCGATATCATCAAGTACAGCGAAGACCCTGCCGAGTTTATCGCAGCCGCTCTGGCTCCCGCCGATGTGGTGGAGGTCATGCTGGCTGACGAGGGTAAGGTCTGCCGCGTCATCGTTCCTGACGATCAGCTGAGCCTTGCCATCGGCAAGGAGGGTCAGAACGCCCGTCTGGCTGCCCGCCTGACCGGCTACAAGATCGACATCAAACCCGAGTCCTATACCGAGTAAGAAGAAAGGTGGTGCGCCATGCCCGTCAAACCCAGAAAAATCCCGCAGCGCCAATGTGTGGGCTGCCGTACCATGACCGATAAGAAGTCGCTGATCCGCGTAGTAAAAACGCCGGAGGGTGAGATCGTACTGGACACCACCGGCAAGAAGTCCGGTCGCGGCGCCTATGTGTGTCCCAACGGCGAGTGTCTGAAAAAAGCACGCAAGTCCAAGGCGCTGGAGCGCGCCTTTGCGCTGACGATTCCCGACGAAGTATACGACGCGCTGGAAGCGCAGATGGTAAACGCATAATGGAACAGATCCTTTCAATGATCGGGCTTGCCAAGAAGGCAGGCCGTGTGGAGATCGGCGAGGAGCCGGTTGGCGCGGCGGCACGCGCCAAGCACGCAAGGGTGATCCTTGTGGCAGGCGACGCGGCGGCAAGCTCCGTACGCCGGGCGTACTCCTTTGCGCAGGCAGGCGCCTGCCTGTGTCTGACCATCGATGCCACCAAGGATGACCTTGGCTGGGCATTGGGCCGCACCAGCTGCGCCATGGCCGCTGTGACCGACATCGGTTTTGCCGAGGCCATCGTCAAGAAGCTGGCGGCAAAGGACGCCGCGCGCTACGGCAGTGCAGCCGAGCAGCTGAGCATCAAGGCAAAACGCGCAGCCGAGCGCAAGCGTGAGCAGCTGCAGCACGAAAAGAATATCCAGCAGGGTAAAAAGCGCAAGAGCGCCGAAAAGGAGCAGAGCGCGCCTGCTGTGACCAAGTCCGCCGAAACAGCGGCAGAGGGCAGCGCGAAGAAACCCGCGCTGCGCAAGAACATCCGGCGCAAGAGCGCCGCGTCAAAGAGCACAGACCGCTTTGCCGGCAGCCGTCCGGTGAAGAAGGGCAAAGGCTCTTTCAAGAAGTAAGTTATATCAGACGGTGAGATCCGTTTTACCGTATCACAATGATGGAGGTGGCTTTATTTGGGTAGCGTAGGTAACAAATATAGAGTGCATGAGGTGGCGAAGGACTTTGGCGTCCCCACCAAGCAGATCACGGAGATTTTGACCAAGTACGCCGAGACTCCCAAGAACCATATGCAGGTGCTGGGCGACCGTGAGTTGTCGCTGATCTTTGAGCATCTGACGCAGAACAATCAGGTGGAGGGCATCCACGTGATCTTTGCCGAAGGCGTAAAGGCGGAGGAAAAGAAGCCTGAGCCCAAGGCTGCTGCACCCAAGCAGGAGAATAGGCCTGCCCAGCAGCAGAATAATAAGCCGCAGCAGGGCAACAAGCCCCAGCAGGGCAGCAAGGACGGCGCCGCTGCGCCTGTCAAGCCCGTGTCCCGCGTGCCCGAGACCCGCGTGGTGGATACCCGTAAGGCCACCAACGTGAATCTGGATAAGTACGATGAGAAGCTGCAGGATATGGCCGAGAGCCGTAACCGCGGCCGCCGCGACCAGCAGGCGCCTCAGGGCAAGGAAAAGTTCCGCAACAACAAGAAGCGTGACAACAACTTCAGCAACAAGCGCAAGCAGGAGGAAGCCGACCGTATGCGCCGGCTGCAGCTGGAGATCATCAAGAAGACCCCCGTCACCGTGGAGATCGGCGATGAGATCTCCGTGGGCGAGCTGGCAAGCCGTATGAAGAAGACCGGCGCGGAAGTGGTCAAGTGCCTGATGAAGAACGGCATTATGGCCTCTTTGAGTCAGGTCATCGACTTCGATACCGCCGCCATCATTGCCGAGGAAATGGGCTGCAAGGTGGAACGCGAAGTCGTTGTCACCATTGAGGAAAAGCTGATCGATGACCATGTGGACGCCGAAGAGGATCTGCTGCCCCGCGCCCCCGTCGTGGTGGTTATGGGTCACGTGGACCACGGCAAGACCAGCCTGCTGGACTATATCCGCAACGCCCACGTGGCCAGCGGCGAGGCCGGCGGCATCACCCAGCACATCGGCGCCTATCAGGTGCAGCTGGATGGCAAGCCCATCACCTTCCTGGATACCCCCGGTCACGAGGCATTTACTTCCATGCGCGCCCGCGGCGCCATGGTCACCGACATCGCCATTCTGGTGGTGGCAGCGGATGACGGCATTATGCCCCAGACCATTGAGTCCATCAACCACGCCAAGGCCGCAGAGATCCCCATCATCGTGGCCATCAACAAGATGGATAAGGATACCGCCAATCCCGACCGTATCAAGCAGCAGCTGACCGAGTACGGCATCGTCTGCGAGGAGTGGGGCGGCGAGACCATCGTGTGTCCCATCTCCGCCAAGACCGGTATGGGCGTCGACAACCTGCTGGAGATGCTGACCCTGACCGCCGAGGTGGGCGAGCTGAAGGCCAACCCCAACCGCGCTGCGCAGGGCACTGTCATTGAGGCCCGTCTGGACAAGGGTCGCGGCCCCGTGGCAACGCTGCTGGTGCAGAACGGCACGCTGAAGCAGGGCGATATCATCATCGCCGGCACCTCTGTTGGCCGCGTCCGCGCCATGGTCAGCGACAAGGGCACCAAGATCACCTCCGCCGGTCCTTCCGTCCCCGTGGAGATCACCGGTCTGAGCGAGGCTCCCACCGCCGGCGCTGTGTTCAACGCCGTTGCCGATGAAAAGCTGGCTCGTGAGCTGGTGGAGCAGCGTAAGGAAGAGGAGAAGGCACGCGCCAACGCGCCCGTCACCAAGGTCTCTCTGGAGGATCTGTTCAGCCAGATCCAGGCCGGCGAGATGAAGAACCTGAACCTGATCGTCAAGGCCGACGTGCAGGGCAGTGTGGAGGCTGTGAAGGCCTCTTTGGAGAAGCTGAGCAACGAGGAAGTCCGCGTGCGCGTGATCCACGGCGGCGTGGGCGCCATCAACGAATCCGACGTGATGCTGGCCTCCACTTCTCAGGCCATCATCGTTGGCTTCAACGTCCGTCCCGACAACGCAGCCCGTGACAGCGCCGCACGCGCCAATGTGGATATGCGTATGTACCGCGTGATCTACGACGCCATCAACGAGATCGAGGCCGCTATGAAGGGTATGCTGGCTCCCAAATTCCGCGAGGTCATTCTCGGTCATGCGGAGATCCGCCAGACCTACAAGGTCTCCGGCGTGGGCACCGTGGCAGGCTGCTATGTGCAGGACGGCAAACTGCAGCGCAAGGATTGCCAGATCCGTCTGGTGCGCGACGGTATCGTAGTACACGAGGGTATGCTGGCCTCTCTGCAGCGCTTCAAGGACTCCGTCAAGGAAGTTATGTCCGGCTATGAGTGCGGCTTGAGCATCGAAAAGTTCAACGACATCAAGGAAGGCGACATCGTGGAAGCCTTCACCATGGAAGAAATTCCTCAATAAACACTTTTGTGGGGCGGGCGCGTACGCCCGCTCCACTTTTCATTTCAACTGTTTCACCCCAGAAAGGAGTGTTTTACTATGGCCTCTAACCGTATCGGTCGCATCAATGACGAGATCCGCCGCGAGCTGTCCGAGATTCTGCGCACCGTGAAGGATCCCCGCGTGTCGCAGTCTATGCTGACCATCACCCATGTGGATACCACCAGCGATCTGCGCTATGCCCGCATCTACCTCACCGCACTGGATCGCACCGGCGAGAAGGATCTGATGCGCGGGCTCAAGTCCGCCTCCGGCTATCTGCGCCGCGAGCTGGGCAGCCGTCTGAACCTGCGCTACACCCCCGAGCTGCAGTTCTTTTCTGACGATTCCATTGCCCACGGCGCCCACATTCTGGATATGCTCAACCACGTCAAGCCTGCCAATCCCGCCAACGCGGACATTGTGCTGCCGGACGAAAAATAAATCCTCGTTTTAAGGAGGACCCGCTATGAACATCAAACAAGTGGCCGCGCGGCTGCGTGAGATGGATGGCATCCTGATCCTGACCCATGTGCGTCCCGACGGCGACACCATCGGCAGCGCCGCCGCACTGTGTCAGGCACTGCGCCAGCTGGGTAAGGAGGCCTATCTCCTCTACAATCCGGAGATCACCGCCACCTATCTGCCCTATGCCGAGCCCTACTGGGCACCGGAGGGCTGGCAGCCCAAGACCGTCATCTCCACCGATGTAGCGGTGGCCGATCTGCTGCCGGAGAATGCCGCGCCCTACCGCGATCATATCGCCCTTGCCATTGATCATCACCCCTCCCACGGCTATTTTGCCGCGGAGAGCTATGTGGATGCCTCTGCCGCCGCCTGCGGTGAGATCATCTGCGCCATTATCCGTGAATTGACGGACATCACCCCTGCCATCGCACTGCCTCTGTATGTAGCTATTTCCACCGACACCGGCTGCTTTGTCTACTCCAACACCACCGCCAACACCCACCGCGTGGCGGCGGAGCTGATGGGCTGCGGCATCGATGTGTCGGGCGTCAACAAGGCACTGTTCCGCACCAAGAGCAAGGTTCGCCTTGCCATGGAGGCACATATGGCTGCAAATATGGAGTTATATGATAATGACCGCGTGGTGGTGATGCAGATCCCGCAGGCTTTGTGCGAAGAAATGGGCGCCACTATGGCAGACATTGAGGAGCTCAGCTCCCTTGCCGCGCTGGTGGAGGGCACAGATTGCGCCATCACGCTGCGTGAGTTGTCCGGTGACAAGGTGAAGATCTCCGTGCGCACCGGCGCACGGGTCAACGCCACCGAGGTGTGCCGCCTTGTGGGCGGCGGCGGTCACCGTGCCGCAGCCGGCGCCACGGTCAGCGGCACCATGGAGGAGGCCAAGCAGGCGATCCTTGCCGCCGTGGCGAAAGTGACGGGTGTATAATATGGCAAACGGAATCGTTATTATCGACAAACCTGCAGGATGGACGTCTATGGATGTCTGTGCTAAGCTGCGGGGCATTCTGAAAACCAAGAAGATCGGCCACGCCGGCACGCTGGATCCTATGGCTACCGGCGTGCTGCCGGTATTCGTGGGGCAGGCCACCCGCGCTGTCAGCTTCGCTGAAAGCGGCAGCAAGGAGTATGTGGCAGGTCTGCGCCTGGGGCTTGTGACCAACACGCAGGATACCAGCGGCGAAACGCTGGCAGAATCCCCCGTCACCGTCACGGCTGAGGACATCCGCGCCATCCTGCCCCGTTTTACCGGCGAGATCCACCAGCTCCCTCCCATGTTCTCCGCCATTAAGGTTGGCGGCAAAAAGCTGTATGAGCTGGCACGCAAGGGGCAGGAGGTGGAGCGTAAAAGCCGCCGCATCACCGTCTACGAATTGGAACTGTTAGAGCAACTGGGCGAGAACGAGTATCTGCTGCGCATCCTCTGCTCCAAGGGCACCTATGTCCGCACGCTGTGTCACGATATCGGCGCGGCGCTGGGCTGCGGCGGCTGTATGAGCTCGCTGCGGCGCACTATGGCGGCAGGCTACACCCTCGCCGACGCTGTGACGCTGGACGATGTACAGCAGCGGGGCGAAGCCTTGCTGCGCGAGGTGGATTCTCTCTTCTCCCAGCACGGCGAATACCGCATCACCCATCCCCGCGTGGAGTCGCTGTGCCGCAACGGCAACGCCTTCACCGTGCATCAGCCGCTTGCTGACGGCATCTACCGTGTATACGGTATGGACGGCACATTTTTGTGCCTGAGCCGCCTGGAAAACGGCACTATGACTTCTTTGAAAAACTTTTTCGGAGCGTGAATAGCTTGAACAAACCTTCTGTGATCGCGCTGGGCTTTTTTGACGGCGTGCACCGCGGACATGCGGCGCTGCTGCGCAAGGCCAAAGAGCGCGCCCAAGAACTGAATGCAGAAAGCGCCGTCTTCACCTTTGACCGCCCGCCTAAGGAAGTGGTCACCGGCAAGCAGGTGCTGCTCATCAACTCCGCCGACGACCGGCGGGAGATCATGCAGCGCATCTATGGCATTGACCGGGTGATTCTGGCGCCTTTTGACGAGAATATGATGCGCTGCAGCTGGCAGGACTTCATCACCGAGCTGCTGGTGCGGGAAAACGGCGCCGTCCATCTGGTGGCAGGACACGACTATCGCTTTGGCTACAAGAACGAGGGCACACCGGAGCTTTTGATGGAAAAATGCGCCCAGTTGGGCTTGGGCTGCGACATCATTCCCAAGGTGGAGCATCAGGGCATCACCGTCAGTTCCACCTACATCCGCACACTGGTGGAAAGCGGTGATATGGAGCGCGCCGCCCAGTTTTTGGGGCATCGCCATTGTCTGAGCCGCACTGTGTGCCACGGCCAGCGTTTCGGGCGCACCATCGGTATCCCCACAGTGAATCTCACCATTCCTGCAGGCGTCCTGGTGCCCAGCCACGGCGTGTACATCACCCGCGTCTATCTGCCCGACGGGCGCAGCTTCCCCGGCGTGACCAATGTGGGCGTGCGCCCCACCGTCAGCGACGAGGGCAGTATCACGGTGGAGACCTTTCTGCTGGATTTCCACGGCGATTTATACGGACAGCAGCTGCGGCTGGAGTTTTTCCGCCACCTGCGCGGCGAGGTCAAATTCACCTGCGCCGAGGAGCTGAAGCAGCAAATCCACCGCGATATCGCCGCCACGCGGGCGTATTTTGCACAATTGAACAACGATTGACACCTCCTCTCCGGAATTTCCAACCTTCCGGAGAGGTTTTTTCTTGTCCACTATTTCCCGACCTCTTTTGCTCTTTGCCGCCGCTACAATATAGGACAAAGGAGGGCTTGTCCTATGTTTCATCTCCCCCGTATCCCACAGCGGCTGCGGCAAAACCGATTTCTCATTCCCGTAGCGCAGGCGGCACTGGCTCTCCTGCTGACAGCAGCTGTGCTGCATGGCGGTTACGCCCCCTTCTCGCTGGCAATCACCGCTGCCGCCGGCGCCCATCTGTCCGGAATTCTGTGCGTATTGGGCAGCGGCGTGGGTGCGTGGCTGTTTCTGGATTTCCAGCCGGGTCTGCGGCATTTGGCGTCTGCCATCCTCATCTGCTGCGCCAACACCGTCTTTTTCGACAGCCGCTTCTCTGTCCGTCCGTTGTTCCGCCCACTGCTGTGCGCCGCCGTCACCGCGTTGGTGCAATCGGTGTATCTGGTGGGACGCAGCGCCTCCGCTTGGGCTGTATTTCTTGTATCGCTGGCGGCGCAGGTAGGCGCAAGCGTTTTGTTCCCCCCCTTGTGGGACAAGCGTGCCGCCCCTCAGAACCGGCTGCACACGTGGCTGCTGCTGAGCGCCGCTCTCGCCCTCGCCCTTGCCCAAGTACGCAGCAGCAGTGGGTTCACCTTAGGGCGCGCGGCAATGGCGCTGCCGCTTCTCTTATGCGCACGCTGCTTCTCCCCCGTTCAGTGCGCCGCCATTGGACTGTGCGCAGGGCTTTCGCTGGACTTGTCCGCCGTCCCCTACGCGCCGCTATGCACCGCTGCCATGGGCTGTGGTTGCGCGCTGGCTGCGGCGTTGAGCCGATACCGCAGCATATCGGCGGCGGTCTACTGCGCGGGCATCGGCGTAACTGCACTGCTGTTCGGCGACTTCTCCCCCACCGTCTATCTGTGGGAGAGCGTCAGCGGTGCGGCGGCATTTTTGCTGCTGCCCCGCACTTGGCTGCCCACCGACTGCACGGCGCCTGCGGCAGTAAATGCCGCCCCCTCGCCGCTGAAACGGCAGTTAGAACAAGCGTCTGCCGCCTTCCGCGACCTGTATG
Source organism: Oscillospiraceae bacterium (assembly GCA_017937195.1). Lineage (GTDB taxonomy): Bacteria > Bacillota > Clostridia > Oscillospirales > Oscillospiraceae > Vescimonas. The sequence goes on from JAGBEA010000024.1 coordinate 13,111, forward strand.
ACAGCTTTTTTCGCGGCACCGCGACGCCGTCCACAGAGAATCCGTCGGTGATTTTTGACCGCGCCGCGGAGCAGGTGTGCCGCAAATGCGTGCTGCGTGACCACTGCTGGCAGCAAAACTACAACGCCACCTACAACGCTTTCAACGACGCCTGTCCTCATCTTTTGCGCCACGGGCAGGCCGCAGCGCAGGATTTCCCCTCCTATTTCACTTCCCGCTGTGTCCATCTTACCGATTTCCTCACCGCCGTCAACGGCGAGCTGCGCACCTTCTTGCTGCGGCGGCAATACCATCAGCGGCTGCTGGAAACGCGGCGGCAGGCGCAGGAGCAATACGCCCAACTGGGGGAGCTGTTGTCCACCGCCGCCACCGCTGTAGAGGCGCTCAATCCTGTCGCGCCCCTTGCCTACGGCATTGGCTCGGCGCTGCGCCCCAAGGAGGGCAACAACGTCTGCGGTGACCGCTTGGCATCCTTTGAGGTTGGCTCTACGCTGTACCTGCTCATTTCTGATGGGATGGGCAGCGGTGAGAGCGCCCACCGCGAGGCAGCTATGACGGTGCGGCTGCTGCAGCAGTTTCTCACCGCCGGAGTCGAGCCTACCCCCGCGCTGAAAACGCTGAACGCAGCGCTGGCACTGCGGGGCGAGGACGGCGGCGGTTTTACCACCATCGACCTGCTGGCTCTCCACCGCGGCAGCGGCAGCGCAGAGCTATACAAATACGGCGCAGCGCCGTCCTATCTCAAGCGCGGTGACAGTGTGACACGTTTCACAGCCGCCTCCCTGCCTGCAGGTCTTCAATCGGGCGCACAGCCGCCGGAATACACGCGGCTGATGCTGTCTGGGGGCAGCTTTTTTGTGATGGTCAGCGACGGCATCGCCGACGAAAACGACGATGCGTGGCTGCAGCAGCTGCTGCGTGATTGGCATGGCAGCGACGCAGAAGATCTGAGCGCACTGATTCTTTCGGAATCCCGCAAGCATAAGGGCTTGGACGATGATTGTGCGGTGCTGGTGCTGTCGCTGTCGGACGGCGAACGCGGTCGAAAGAGGCAGGTGTAGATTTTGTGCGTATAACTTCCCCTGCGCTGGGCAATACTTACAGTATCAAACGGCAAGAGGAGGGCGTATTTCTTGGTAAAAGGCATTTCCAGACGGGTCATCGTGGTGGATTCCCCCGATCCCCGCATTTTTGAGCAGGCGATTTTCATTCTTCGCAACGAAGCCGCCACGGGCGGCGGTGTCACATCCCAGCAGTTGGTGGATCAGGCGGTCCGCATCGCCAAGAACTATGCCCGCACCCACGGCGGCACAGTGCCGCCGCGACGATTTCGTCTTACCCCGCTGTGGTCTGCGCTGCTGGGCGGCGCATCCATCGGCCTGATTTGGCTGCTGGTGTGTTTGATCTGATTCCATTTTCTCCTCTCTTGGGGGCGGACAGTCTTGGCTGTCCGCCTCTCTCTTTTTCGTTGTCGCGCCGGACTTTGTGTGATATAATACCCCCAAACGGAAATTCACTTGGAGGATCGACTATGAAGATCGGCAACATTGACATCACTTCGCGGCTGTGGCTGGCACCTATGGCAGGCGTGACGGATCTGGCATTCCGCAAGATCTGCAGCGAGCTGGGCGCAGGCGTGACCACCACGGAGATGGTCAGTTCCAAGGCCCTTTGCTATCAGGATCGCAAGAGCCGCGGACTTTTGAAGCTGTTTGACGGTGAGCATCCCGCCGCCGCGCAAATTTTTGGCAGTGACCCCGTCTGTATGGCGGAGGCAGCCGTCATCGCAGCGGAGCTGTCAGGCGCGGATATGATTGACATCAATATGGGCTGTCCCGTCGGGAAAGTGGTATCCAACGGCGACGGCAGCGCCTTGATGCGTGACATCGACAAGGCCGCCCGCGTGGCGGAGGCGGTGGTGAAGGCCTCCCCCGTGCCCGTGACGGTGAAGATGCGCCGCGGCTGGGACAAGGGCAGCATCAACGCAGTGGAGCTTGCCATCGCGCTGGAGCAGGTGGGCGTTGCGGCAGTTGCCATCCACGGCCGCACCCGCACCCAGATGTACGCAGGACAGTCTGATTGGACCACCGCCCGTCAGGTAAAGGAGGCGGTGTCCATCCCCGTTATCGCCAACGGTGATGTGTTCTCCGCCGAGGACGCGGTGCGCCTGCTGCGCAACACGGGGGCAGATATGGTGATGATCGGCCGCGGCTGCTTCGGCAATCCGTGGATCTTCCAGCAGGCAGCCGCCGCGTTGGAGGGGCGTGAGATTCCCGCGCTGCCGCCGCTGCATCAGCGGGTGGATACGGCAGTGCGCCAGATCGAGATGGCGGTGGCCGACAAGGGCGAGCACATCGCCATTTTAGAGGCGCGTAAACAGTATTGCTGGTATCTCAAGGGCGTCAGCCACGCCAATTACTACAAGGAACAGATCGTCCGTATGAACACGCTGGAGGATGTCTACCGCGTGACGGCGGGCATTAAGAGGGATTTGAAATGACAGACGAGCTGCGGCACATCGCGCAGGCAAAGCAGGGGGACGCCGATGCCTTTTCCCATCTGGTGACCGCCTATGAAACAAGTGTATATCGCTTAGCGCTGCGGATGTGCGGCAATCCACACGATGCCGAGGAGGCAGCGCAGGAAGCCTTTCTCTCCGCGTGGAAGGCACTTCCCTCTTTCCGCGGCGACAGCAAGTTTTCCTCGTGGCTGTATCAGCTGACCACTAACGCCTGCCTTGACCTGCTGCGCCGCGAAAAGCACCACCGCGGCACCGTGCCGCTGGAGGAGCAGCTGGAGTTGGTAGGCGATAGCTCCCCTCATCAGGCGGCGGAGGATGCCGAGCTGCGGGACGTGCTGCAGCAGGCGCTGGGTGCGCTGAGTGCAGAGCATCGGCAGATCTTTTTGCTGCGGCAGATGCGGCAGCTGAGCTATGATGAGATCGGCAAGCTGCTGGGGTTGGAGAGCGGAACGGTGAAATCCCGTTTGAGCCGCGCCAAAAAGCAGCTGCGGCAAATTTTACTGCAGCAAGGGAACCTTTTCCCCTCATCTTCCGTCTTACCTAAAGGAGAGGAGGGAGATCATGCCCTGTGATTTTGACCGCATCGACGCGCTGCTGGGCGGCTCTTTGGAGGAGTCGGAGCGCCAATCGGTGCTGAACCATATAGAAAAGTGCAGTGCCTGCCGCGCCTATTATGACGCGATGCAGATGCTGGAGGGCGATGCGCAGCCCCCTGCCGACTTTGGCGCAAAGGTGATGGCAGAGGTTCGCCGCACACCGCAGCAAAAGAAGAAAGCGCTCCCCTATCGCCGCACGCTGGCAGGTCTTGCCGCCTGCGCCGTGCTGGTGCTGGTGCTGGGTCTGCGCCTGCTGCCGCTGCATAGCGACAGCGGTAATGCTCTGCCCGTGGATGGGCGCAGTATGGGCGATCTGGCCAGCGATCTGCCTTTGACCGTCTACCCTATGGAGGACGAGGCGCTGTGCCGTGCAGTACGTGCATGGCTGCAGCAGCAGGAAATTCCCTCACTGTACGGTGAGGGTCTGCGTGAGGCCTACGATCTCACCGCCGATCAGGTGCTGGCGCTGAATCAGGCCGTCCCCGAGGCAAAGCTGCCGCTGCAGATGCTGCAGTTGGAGTTGAAAGGCTGAAAATAAGGAAAAGTCCGCAGCAATCGGCTGTGGACTTTCTTTTTTCTTTGTGCTATACTGACCCCGACAGGTTTCCACACCCTGTCCAAGCACCGCTGCGGCGGTGTTCGTTCGATGCTGCGGCATCGTTCTCTAAACAAAAAATGGAGGTTTTTTTATGCGCAAAATTACGACCCGACAGCTGACCACCGCCGCCGTTGTGGGCGCGCTGTACGCGGCACTGACACTGCTTTGCTCCACCTTTGGCATCGCCTTCGGTCCCGTACAGTTCCGCTTCTCCGAGGCGCTGTGTCTGCTGCCCTTTTTGTTCCCTGAAACGGCGTGGGGGCTGTTTGCAGGGTGCTGGGTGGCCAATCTTCTCAGCCCCTACGGTCTGCCCGATATGGTCATCGGCTCGCTGGCTACGCTGTTGGCGGCACTGTGGACAAGTAAGTGCCGTAACCGCTATCTGGCGGCGCTCCCCCCCGTTGTGTGCAACGGCGTACTGGTGGGCGCGGTGCTGTCGTGGCAGCAAACGGGCTTCACCGAGGCGTTTGTCCCCGCATTCCTCTTCAACGGAGTCAGCGTGGCGCTGGGCGAGGCGGCAGTTTGCTTTATTTTAGGGCTTTTGCTGCTGCGCGCGGTGGAAAAAGCACTCCCCTCCCGCAGAGGCTGACACAACATATGGCATCTTTCCGCAGCTGACAGATCAAGGTCTTGTCAGCTGCACTTTTTTGCAAATTTGCGTGGAAAATACTTGACTTTTCCATAATTTTCGATATAATAAGTAAGCTCGCGTTTTTGCGGGCAAATCCTTGCTCTCATATGAAGATGAGGGCCATATGTCCAAAAGGAGGTGCAAAAAGTATGGCTAAGATTTCTGCCAACTACGAGGTCGTTTACATCATCGACCCTGCACAGGGTGAGGAGGCTATTGCCGCTACCGTGGCAAAGTTCCAGGCTCTGGCTGAGCAGAATGGTTCCGACGTGGTCGTCGAGGAGTGGGGCAAGCGCAAGCTGGCTTACGCGATCGACTACAAGACCGAGGGTTACTATGTGCTGATGAGCTTCACCAGCGCTCCCGAGTTCCCCAAGGAGCTGGATCGTATCCTGGGTATTTCCGAGGATATCATGCGTTCCATGATCGTCTGCAAGGGCGAGTAAGGGAGGCAACGTATGCTGAACAAAGTTTTCATCATGGGTCGTTTGACCCGCGATCCCGAACTGCGCCGCACCCAGAGCGGCACCGCTGTGACCAGCTTCTCTCTGGCCGTTGACCGTGACTTCAAGTCTCAGGGCAGCGAAAAGAAAGAAACCGATTTTATCGATGTGGTTGCATGGCGCAGCACTGCTGAGTTCGTGGCAAAGTATTTCACCAAGGGCCGTATGGCCGTGGTGGAGGGTCGTCTGCAGATCCGTGAGTGGAAAGACAAGGATGGCAACAACCGCAGAAGTGCGGAAGTGATTGCCGACAACATCTATTTCGGCGATTCCAAGCGCGATGGCGCGGGCAGCTATGACAGCGCCCCTGCTTACGGCGCTCCCAGCGGCGGCTACAATGCCCCGATGGGTGGTTACGCAGCCCCTATGGGCGGCGCATCCGCATTCTCCGAGATCGATGAAGAGGACGGCGACCTGCCGTTCTGATCCACCGCAATAAGCGGCACATGTAATATTTTATAAGGAGGAACCTTCCATGGCTATGGAACGCGAAAATAGAGCACCCCGCGGCGGTGCCAACCGCAAGCGCAAAAAGGTTTGCCAGTTCTGCGTTGATAAGTGCGAGCACATCGATTACAAGGACGCTGCCAAGCTGCGTCGCTTCATCTCCGAGCGCTCCAAGATTCTGCCCCGCAGAACCACCGGTACCTGCGCTATGCATCAGCGTCAGCTGACCGAGGCGATCAAGCGCGCTCGTCAGATCGCTCTGCTGCCTTTCGTCACCGAATAAGCTGCACCAAAAAAGACACGGCTTTTGCCGTGCCTTTTTTTATTGATTGATCTCCGGATTGTCCGTCCGCTCCAACAGATAGTCCACTGACACGCGAAAATAATCGGCGATCTTTACCAATTCGGTAACCCCCGGCAACCGCTCGCCACTTTCATAACGGCTGATGGTGTTTTGCGTCATATGCAGATCCATCGCCATTTTCAGCTGTGTGATCTTTCGTGCTTTTCGTAATTCCCGTATTCTCAATACACTCACCCTTGACGATAATATCCCATCGTGGTATAATAGATTATCCCAATTTGGGATAATCTATTATTTTATGAGGTGGGAATGATGAAAATGACAAAGAAATTGGCCGCCCTTCTGCTGGCTATGCTGATGCTGCTGAGCCTGAGCGCCTGCGGCGGCGATAAAAAGGACGACGAGAGCAAGAAGGAATACACCGTCGGCACAGTGGAAAACGGTGTTTACACCAGTGAATTTGCCGGCGTGACCTGCACGCTGGACAGCACTTGGTCTGTGCTGAATGACGCGGAGATCGCCCAGATCGTGGGCTACACCGTGGATATGACCTCGGACGAGGAGCTGAAAAAGAGTCTGAGTGACGGCAAGACCCTCTTCGATATGTACGCTATGGCCACCGACAGCTCTACGCTGAACATCACCGTGGGTGATCTGGGCGCTATCTACGGCAAGGTGGTGGACGCCAAGTCCGTGGCCGAGGCCAGTGCCAAGGAGCTGCCTGAGGCCTTCAAGACCATGGGCTTTACGGATGTGACTACCGAGGTGGTTACGCTGACTTTTGCCGGCGCGCAGCATCCCGCCATTGTGCTGAAGGGCAACTATCTGGGCGTGACCATGTATGAGACGCTGGTGTGTATGAAGGTGGGCAATTACACCTATAATATCACCGCCTGCAGCTACGGCACCGACCGTACTGCGGAGATCCTGAACTTCTTCAGCGCTCTGTGACAATAAAAAAGACACGGCAAAAGCCGTGTCTTTTTTATTGTCGAAATACACTTACTTGCCGCAGCCGCAGCCACCGCCGCAGCCGATGTCGAAATTGGCGGGCAGCGAGTCGTCGTTGTAGACCCACTCGCGCACATTGACCACCTCAAACTCGGTGGGCGTCTTGCGGATCACCACCCGCTCCAAACCTGCGTTGATGACCATACGGCGGCACATAGAGCAGGAGGTGGCGTCGCTGAGCAACTCTCCGGTCTGTGCATCGCGCCCCACCAGATAGATGGTGCCGCCCACCATATCGCGGCGGCTGGCGGAGATGATGGCGTTGGCCTCGGCGTGTACGCTGCGGCACAGCTCATAGCGCTCGCCGCGGGGCACCTTCAGCGCCTCACGGGTGCAGTAGCCCATATCCACGCAGTTCTTCCGTCCGCGGGGTGCGCCGTTGTAGCCGGTGGAGATGATCTCATCGTTCTTCACGATGATGGCGCCGTACACGCGGCGCAGGCAGGTGGCGCGCTCCAAAACCGTTTGGGCGATGTCCAGATAGTAATTTTCCTTGCTGATGCGTTCCATAGGCTCCTCCGTATCACGTATTTGTTCTATTATAGTATATTTCATCCCTGCTTCTCATTTCGCAAAATCCACAAAATTTTCGCCCTTGTTTTGTGCAAAAAACCACAGAGGAAACAGTTCCCTTATGTGTTTTAATGCTTCCTGTAAATTGATGCTCCGTTCGCGTCTGTGTGAATCTTTACAAAAAAATAAATCAAAATTTTCACAGCGCCGAAAAGGAGTGTCACATAAATACTGTTTCCCTTTAAAAGCACATTGCAAGTTACGACGATAAGATACTGCGGAATAAGACTGTAGAGCACCCCCAAATATAGCCTTTGGTACATAATAAACTCCGAAATGTGCGACTTCAAAAGGGGCTTAATAAACGCTAATGTAAATTTATCTGCATCTGATTGCTCCGCATAAATCTTATCTGCACCTTTTTTGTTTTTTTTAGTCCTCAAAAAATCAATCAGAAACTTTCTCAAAGTTCGAATCGTGATGAGATCTATTGCCACCAAACCAATATCAAAATACAAAATTTTCCCTAACATTTACCGAATCTTCCCCTTACTCCTTAATCCTCGCCTGATTGCGACCGCGGTTGGCGCGGTTATACCGCTCAATCAGCGCGGCGATTTGGCCGCGGGTCTCCTCCACCTCCGCGTGGAAGGCCTCCGCCGACAGCCGCAGCGCGCCGTGACCCAGCACGATCACCTGCTCCAGATTGTCCGAGGTGGCTACCCGCACACGGTGGTCGCGCCGCAACTGATAGGAGGTCTTCTCAATATACGCATCTGCCGTTTCCGCCTCCTTGGTGTAGACGATAGAGATGCCGTTGCGCTTTTCCACACTGCCGGGGTTTCCCTTGACCTTATAGGCATCGAACACGAGGATCACCTCGCAGCGGTGGTAGCCGCGATAGTCCGAGAGGATATCCTCCAGTGTTCCCCGCGCCGCAGACAGATCCTGCGCCGCCAGCGCTTTCAGCTCCTCCCACGCGAAGATGATATTATAGCCGTCCACCAGCAGATAGTCCTCGCCGTCCTTGCCGCCGCGGATCTGGTAGCTGTCCCTCAGCTCCGTGCGTACCGCCTTTTGCTGGGGGCGAAAGGCTCGATGCTCCTGCTTTCCGTAGGTGCGCTCGAAAATCGCCTGCAGCTCGTCATCCTGCGCGATGGGCGTATACACGCGGCGTGGTGCGGCGACAATCTGCTCCTCCTGCCGCTGCTGCAGCACGGAGGGCAGGTGCATATGCTGCGCCACCTGATCCCACGGCACATAGACACCGGCGCCGTTTTGGCAGAACACCGAGCCGGTGGGATTGTCCCCATCCCGCTCGGGATCGTAAGCCGCCGCGGCGATGACCGCATCGGCATTGTGGCACACATCGTAGCCCCGCAGCGTACAGCTCAGCTGTCCCAAGCCGCGTGTGTACACCGCCACCTCCTGCCAGTAGTCCTGCAGCCCTGCCACCGGCGCCCAGCCGGTCAGCACGGTGCTGTCCGCCTCCACCGCAGGATCGTTCACCGCGCCGCCCATGGTCTGCAGATCGGTCATGGCGCGTCCTACGCAGCTGTGGGGCAGCTCCAAACGAAAATCATAATACGGCTCCAGCAGCACCGATTGCGCCTGCATCAAGCCCTGCCGCACGGCACGATAGGTGGCTTGGCGGAAATCGCCGCCCTCAGTGTGCTTGATGTGGGCGCGTCCTGCCGCCAGCGTGATCTTCACATCCGTCAGCGGTGCGCCCGTCAGCGCGCCGGGATGGGCGCGCTCGGCAAGATGGGTGAATATCAGCCGCTGCCAGTTGAGATCCAGCCGGTCGGTGGGGCAGTTGGTGTCCAGCACGATGCCGCTGCCGCGCGGTGCGCCCTCTATCAACAGATGCACCTCGGCATAGTGGCGCAGCGGCTCAAAATGTCCCACGCCCTCCACCGTGCCGTCGATGGTCTCTTTATACACAATGCCGCCGGTGCCAAAAGACACCTCCAAGCCAAAGCGGCGGCGGATCTGCTCCTGCAGCACCTCCTGCTGCACCGCGCCCATCAAGCGCACATGGATCTCCTGCCGCGCTTCGTTCCACACGATGCGCAGCAGCGGGTCTTCCTCCTCCAGCTGCCGCAGCTTGGGCAGCACCACCAAGGGGTCGGCTCCATCGGGCAGCACAAGGCGATAGTTCAGCACCGGCTCCAGCGCGGTGTCCGTCTCCTCCGTCTCCGCGCCCAAGCCCTGCCCGGGACGGGTATGGGTCAAGCCGGTCACCGCTACCACTGCGCCGGCGTCCGCCTCCTCCAGCACCTTGTATTTTGTGCCGGAATACAGCCGCAGCTGGTCGGCTTTTTCCTCCCAGGCAGCCTCACCCTCGCCGCCGTGCAGCAGCTGCTTGGCACGCAGCGTGCCTCCGGTGATCTTCAGCCAAGTGAGACGTTCGTTCTTTTCCCGGGAAATTTTGAATACCCGTGCGCCGAACTCTGCGCCATAGGCAGGTGTGGGCGTCAAGTGCTCCAGCGCCGCCAAAAATTCTGCGATACCCTCCAGCTTCAGCGCAGAGCCGAACCAGCAGGGATAGAGCTTGCGCGATGCGATCAGCTGGGCAATGCGCTGCTGCGACAGCGTTCCCTCTGCCAAAAACTCCTCCAGCGCAGCCTCGTCGCACATAGCCGCCGCCTCATCACGGATGTGGGCAGGTGCGGTGAAATCCACGCAGCCGCTGCCAAGACGGCGTGTCAGCTGCTCCATCAGCGCATCACGGTCTGCGCCGTTTAGATCCATTTTGTTGACAAACAGAAAGGTGGGCACCTCATAGCGCTGCAGCAGCCGCCACAGTGTGCGGGTGTGCGCCTGCACACCGTCGGTGCCGCTGATGACCAAAATGGCACAATCCAGCACCTGCAGCGCCCGCTCCATCTCGGCGGAAAAATCCGCGTGACCGGGGGTGTCCAGCAAGGTGATGTGGGTGTCGCCCAGCGTCAGCAGCGCCTGCTTGGAGAAGATGGTGATGCCGCGCTGGCGCTCCTGCGCATCGGTATCCAGATAGGCATCGCCGTGATCCACGCGACCCATGGTGCGCAGCGCGCCGCTTTGGTACAGCAGCGCCTCGCTCAAAGTGGTCTTTCCGGCATCCACATGCGCCAGCAGCCCCACAACGATATTCTTTTTTTCGTTTGGCTGACCCATAGCGCTGCCTCCTTCCCGATGGATAGCAACATTATACCACAGCTTGCCCCCGCCGCCAATATGAAAGAACTCCCGAGCCGCGGATGGCTCGGGAGTTTTTGCTTTATACCTTCTGCTCGCAGTAAATGCAGCGATAGACCTTCTTGACGGGATCCACCAGCTTGAACTCGTGGACGATCTCCCGCTCCACCGAGGTGATGCAGCGGGGATTCTTGCACTTGATCACGCCGGCCACCCGCTGGGGCAGCGCCAGCGTGCGGCGCTCTGCCACTTCGCCGTCACGGATCACATTGACCGTGATACCGGGATCCAGATAACCCAGAATGTCCAGATCAATGTCCAGAAGGGTGCTGATTTTGATGATGTCCTTCTTGCCCATTTTGGGGCTTTCAGCGTTCTTGATCAGCGCCACTGCACAATCCAGCTTGCCCAGATTCAGCACATTGTAGATGTTCATGCCGTTACCGGCGGTGATGTGGTCCAGCACAATGCCGTTTTCGATGTGTCCGATTTTCATACAGTCACCTCCAACATCTTCAGGATCAGTGCCATGCGGATAAACATGCCGTTCTTCGCCTGCGTGAAATACATGGCGCGGGGATCATCGTCCACCGCCACGCTGATTTCATTGACACGGGGCAGCGGATGCATCACGATCATATCTTTCTTCGCCGGATCCAGCTTGTCGGGTGTCAGGATATAGGTGTCCTTCAGGCGAATGTAGTCCGCCTCGTTGAAGAAGCGCTCGCGCTGCACGCGGGTCATATACAGCACGTCCAGCTCGGGCATAACCTCTTCCATGGTGCCCACCTCGCGGTATTCGATGCCGCGGCTCTCCAGCTCGCTCTCGATGATGTAGTGGGGGAAGCGCAGCTCCTCGGGGGCAATGAAGATGAACTTGATGCCGGTATAGCGTGCCATGGCGCCCACCAGCGAGTGGACGGTACGGCCGAACTTCAGATCGCCGCACAGACCGATGGTCAGATCATTGAAACGACCCTTACTTCTCCAGATGGTCAGCAGGTCGGTCAGTGTCTGGGTGGGGTGATTGTGGGAGCCGTCGCCGGCGTTGATGATGGGCACATCGGTGCGGCGCTCTGCCACGATGGGAGCGCCCTCCTTGGGATGGCGCATCGCGATGATGTCGGCATAGCAGCCAACGGTCTGCACCGTGTCGGAAAGGCTCTCGCCCTTGGCGGAGGAGGAGGAACCGGCCTCGCTGAAGCCGACCACACTGCCGCCCAGACGGTGCATCGCAGACTCAAAACTCAAGCGGGTGCGGGTGGAGGGCTCGAAGAACAGTGTTGCCAGCAGCTTGTGGCGGCAGGCATCCTGATACTTTTCGGGGTTGGCGATGATATCCAGCGCCACCTTCACCAGCTCGTCGATCTCTTCGACGGTCAAATCGGTGATATTGATCAGATTTTTCATTATTTCGCTCCATTCACAGCCAGATAATTCTTGATGCGCGTAACATTCTCTTCGTTAGCGGGATCCTCTTCCAGATACTCAATGATGTCATAGACATCCACAACGGAGTAGACGGGGAATCCGAACTGCTCCTCGATCTCCTGCATGGCGCCCTTCTCGCCCTGCCCCCTTTCCTTGCGGTCCACCATAATGAAGGTGGCGATGACCTTTGCGCCATCCAAATGGCTCAAAATTTCCATACTCTCGCGGATGGCGGTGCCGGCGGTGATCACATCCTCGATGATGACGATCTCCTCGCCGCTCTGGGGTACATAACCCACGAAGGTGCCGCCCTCGCCGTGATCCTTAACCTCCTTGCGGTTGAAGAAGAAGGGCACGTTCAAACCGTTCTTGGAGAGGGCCACTGCCGCGGAGATGGACAGAGAAATGCCCTTGTAGGCAGGGCCATACAGCACGGCTTCCTTCTTGCCCAGCTTTTCAAAATAAGCCTTGGCGTAGAACTCACCCATTTTGGTGATCTGGTCACCGGTCTTGATCATACCGGCGTTGACGAAATAGGGGATCTTGCGGCCGGACTTTGCCGTAAAGTCGCCGAATTTCAGCACACCTGCACCCTGCAGGAACTCAATAAATTCTCTCTTGTAGCCTTCCATTTCGCTCTCCTTCCCTTAATCGCAGAATTCCGCCACGCAGCGCTCATAGGCGGCAACGGGGTCGGCAGCGGCGGTGATGGGACGACCCACCACGATGTAGTCCGAGCCGATCTCCTTGGCGGCAGCAGGCGTCATCACGCGCTTCTGGTCTCCGATATCGCCGTCAGCGAAGCGGACGCCGGGGGTGATGGTCAGAAAGCTCTCGCCGCAGCGGCTGTGTACCTTGCCGGCCTCCAGAGGGGAGCAGACCACGCCATCCAGACCTGCGTTCTTGGCGGTCTGGGCGTAGTGCATGACCACCTCGTCGATAGGCCGCTCGATCAGCAAATCCCGCTCCATTGCCTCCTGATCGGTGGAGGTCAGCTGGGTCACTGCGATCAGCAGAGGACGGGTGCCGTCGGGGCGGGTCAATCCCTCCAACGCGCCCTGCATCATAGCGGTGGCACCGGCGGCGTGCAGGTTGGTAATGTCCACATCCAGATTGGACAGCACCGCCATCGCCTTCTTGACGGTGTTGGGAATATCGTGCAGCTTCAGATCCAGAAAGATCTTGTGTCCGCGAGCCTTGATCTCCTTGACGATGGAGGGACCCTCGGCATAGTACAACTCCATACCGATCTTCAAAAACGGCTTGCGCGCGCAGTTTTTGAACTTGTCCAGAAACGCGAAGGTAGCCTCGGCAGAGGCGAAGTCGCACGCTACGATTACATCCTTACCCATTATCTTGCACCTCCAATAATATCACGCAGATTTTCGATTCCGTATTTCTCCATTGCCGCAGGCAGCTGACGCACGATGTCGCGGCAGACATAGGGATTCACCAGATTGGCAGCGCCCACCTCCACGGCGGTAGCGCCTGCCAGCATCATTTCAATCACATCCTCGGCAGTGGACACGCCGCCGATACCCACCACGGGGATGTTGACGGCGTTGGCCACCTGATAGACCATCCGCACCGCTACGGGGAAAATGGCAGGGCCGGAGAAACCGCCCATAGTATTGGCGATGACGGGCTTGCGGGTGCGCAGATTGATGCGCATACCCAGCATCGTATTGATGAGGCTGATACCGTCAGCGCCTGCCTCCTCGCAGGCTTTGGCGATTGCCACGATGTCGGTCACATTGGGGGAGAGCTTGATGATCACCGGCTTGGTGGTCACCGCTTTGACCGCGCGTGTCACCTCCGCCGCAGCGGCAGGATCCGTGCCAAAGCTCATACCGCCGCCGTGGACGTTGGGGCAGGACACATTGACCTCGATCCAGCCCACCTGCTCCTCCTTGTCCAGCTTTTCGCAGGTGTAGGCGTAGTCCTCCACAGAGAAGCCGGACACATTGGCCATCACCGGCTTGTGAAAGCATTTTTTCAGGCGGGGCAGCTCCTCGGCGATCACCTTCTCCACGCCGGGATTCTGCAGACCCACAGCGTTGATCATACCGCTGTAGCACTCAGCGATTCTGGGGGTGGGGTTGCCAAAGCGGGGATCTTTCGTCGTTCCCTTGAAGGAGAAGGTGCCCAGCTCATTGATATCGTAGAGCTCTGCGAACTCATAGCCGTAGCCAAAAGTGCCGGAGGCGGGGATCACGGGATTGTCCAGCTCAATACCGCAGAGATTAACGGTCAGTTTTCCCATAAGATCTCCTCCTTCTTCATCACGGGGCCTTCCTTGCAGATTCGCTTGTAGCCGGTGATGGTCTTGCAGGAGCAGCCCATGCAGGCGCCAAAGCCGCAGCCCATCCGCTCTTCAAAGCTCATCTGGCCGGAGGTCTTAGTGGCTTTGTACACCGCCTTGAGCATCGGCTCAGGTCCGCAGGTGCAGAAATAGTCATAATCCATCTGCTCCAACGGCGTGGTGATAAAGCCCTTCACGCCGTAGCTGCCGTCCACGGTGGTCACCGTCACGCTGCAGCCCAGCGCCTTAAACTCCTCCTCGTAAAAGACCTCGGAGGCGGTGTTGAAGCCCAGAATCACCTGAATCTTCTTCCCTGCCGCGATCAGCTTCTTGGCGAGGTTGTACATAGGGGGCACGCCGATGCCGCCGCCCATCAGCACCGTCTTTTCGCCCACCAGGCTCAGATCGTAGCCGTTGCCAAGACCGGTGAGGATGTCCAGCTTGGTGCCGGGGGTCATCTCGGCCATAGCCTCGGTGCCCTTGCCCACCACCTTATAGATAATGGTGAAGGTTTCATCATCATAGTCGCAGATGGAGATGGGGCGGCGCAAAAACAGCCCCTCCAGCTTGATATTCACAAACTGGCCGCTGGCGGTGATGGCGGAAGTGTCGCCTGCCAGCACCATTTTATAGGCAGTATCCGTCAGCTTAACATTGCTGCGGATCTCGAAAATGCTTTGTTTCATAGTTTCTCCTTGTTTTTGTATTTGAGGGGAACTACCGATTCTTTGCCGTAAGGGAGGGTCGAGACCCTCCCTTTTGCGGTTTTCTTGTGTCACTCAGGCATCGATGGTGGAAATGGTCAGCGTGGTCTCTTCCAGCACGTCCAGCAGCGCCTTGACCGTATCCAGAGATGTGAACATATTCACGTTGTACTCGGTTGCCGCCTGACGCAGACGCATACCGTCGTTCTCACTGTTATCGCCGGGATCCTTGGTGTTGATGAAGTAGGCGATGTGACCCTGACGCAGTGCGGTAGGGATCTCATCGCTGCCCTCGCTGATCTTGCCCAGCGCGTGGGTACGGATGCCATTCTTCTTCAGGAAGTTGGCGGTGCCGTGGGTAGCCTCGATATTGAAGCCCAGCTGATAGAAGCGGCGGATCAGAGGCAGCGCCTCCTCCTTATCCTTGTCGGCGATGGTGCAGAACACAGTGCCGTAGTTCTGCAGATGCATACCGGATGCCTGCAGTGCCTTATACACAGCACGGGTCATAGTGCGGTCATAGCCGATGGCCTCGCCGGTGGATTTCATCTCAGGGGACAGATACGCATCCAGACCACGGATCTTGTTGAAGGAGAATACGGGTGCCTTCACGTACCAGCGCTCCTTCTCATCGGGATAGATGTCGAAGAAGCCCTGCTCCTTCAGGCTCTTGCCCAAAATCACCTCCGTGGCGATATCCGCCAGAGAGAAGCCGGTAGCCTTGGAGAGGAAGGGAACGGTGCGGGAGGAACGGGGGTTCACCTCGATGATATACACGTTATCCTGCTCATCCACGATGAACTGAATATTGAACAGACCCACAATGCCGATGCCCAGACCCAGCTTCTTGGCGTACTGCAGGATAATGCCCTTGACCTTATCGGACACGGAGAAGGGGGGATAGACGGAGATGGAGTCGCCGGAATGGACGCCGGTGCGCTCCACCAGCTCCATAATACCGGGCACAAACACATCGCGGCCGTCGCAGATGGCGTCGATCTCCACCTCGCGACCCTGAATGTACTTGTCCACCAGTACGGGCTTGTCCTCGTCGATCTCAACAGCGGTGCGCAGATAGTGGCGCAGCTGCGTCTCGTTGGCAACGATCTGCATAGCGCGGCCACCCAGCACGAAGGAGGGGCGCACCAGCACGGGATAGCCGATCTCCGCGGCAGCGGCGATGCCGTCCTCCAGATTGGTGACAGCCTTTCCCTTTGCGCGGGGGATATTCAGCTCGTTCAGCAGGTTTTCGAAGGCGTTGCGGTCCTCTGCGCGGTCGATAGCGGCGCAGTCGGTGCCGATGATCTTCACACCGCGGTCAAAGAGAGGCTGCGCCAGATTGATGGCGGTCTGGCCGCCCAGAGAGGCGATAACGCCCTCCGGCTTTTCAAACTCCACGATGTTCATCACATCCTCGGGCGTCAGCGGCTCGAAGTACAGCTTGTCGGCGGTGGTGTAGTCGGTGGAAACCGTTTCGGGGTTATTGTTGATGATAATGGCCTCGTAGCCGGCGTTCTTGATGGTCATCACCGCATGGACGGTGGAGTAGTCGAATTCCACGCCCTGACCGATACGGATAGGACCTGCGCCCAGCACGATGATCTTTTTCTTCTCCGTCAGGCGGGAAGCATTCTCGCCGGTGTAGGAGGAGTAGAAATAGGGGATGTAGGCGCCGGTGTGGCAGGTATCCACCATCTTGAAGGCGGGGAACAGACCCTGCTCCTTGCGCATCGCGTACACATCCAGCTCGCCGCAATTCCAAAGGCGGGCGATATACTTGTCGCAGAAGCCCATCTTCTTGGCCTCGGCCAGGATCGCTGCGTCCTTATTCGCGCTCAGCTTGCGCTCCATCTCCACGATGTTCCGGAAGGACTGCAGGAAGTAGGGCGTGATCTTGGTGATCTCATAGAGCTGCTCCAAAGAAACGCCGCGGCGCAGCAGCTCTGCGATGGCAAAGATGTTGTCGGAGCGGAACTCGCGGATGTATTCCAGCAACTCCTGCTCGCTCAACCCATCAAACTTGGGCAGGTGCAGGTGGATGGCGCCGATCTCCAAAGAGCGGATGCCCTTGAGCAGCGCCTCCTCCAGATTGGTGCCGATGCCCATGATCTCGCCGGTGGCCTTCATCTGGGTGCCCAGCTGATTGGTGGCGGAAGCGAACTTATCGAAGGGGAAGCGGGGCAGCTTGGCGATCACATAGTCCAGCTTGGGCTCGAAGGCGGCATTGGTGTTGGCAATGCAGATATCCTCCAACGCCATACCCACCGCGATCTTGGCGGTGACGCGGGCGATGGGGTAGCCGGAAGCCTTGGAGGCCAGTGCGGAGGAACGGGACACGCGGGGATTGACCTCAATGAGATAGTATTCGGAGGAGTGGGGATTCAGCGCGAACTGCACGTTGCAGCCGCCCTCAATCTTCAGCTCGCGGATCAGCTTGATGGCGGAGTCGTTGAGCATCTTCTCGTCTTCCTTGCTCAGCGTCATAATGGGAGCCACCACGCAGGAGTCACCGGTGTGCACGCCCACGGGATCGATGTTCTCCATACCGCAGATGGTGATAGCGTGGTCATTGGAGTCGCGCATCACCTCAAACTCGATCTCCTTATAGCCCTTGACAGACTTCTCGATCAGCACCTGATGAACGGGGGACAGCTTGAAGGCGTTGACGCCGATCTCCATCAGCTCTTCATCGTTGTAGGCAAAGCCGCCGCCGGTACCGCCCAGTGTAAAGGCGGGACGTAGCACAACGGGATAGCCAATGCGGTTAGCGGCCGCCTTGGCCTCCTCCAGCGAGTAGGTGATCTCGGAGGGGATGACCGGCTCGCCAATGGACTCACACAGTTCCTTGAACAGCTCGCGGTCCTCCGCGCGCTCAATAGAGGCGCTGGAGGTGCCCAGCAGCTTGACGCGGCACTCCTTCAAAATGCCCTTCTTCTCCAGCTGCATAGCAAGATTCAGACCGGTCTGACCGCCGATGCCGGGGATGATGGCGTCAGGGCGCTCATAGCGGATGATCTTTGCCACATATTCCAGTGTCAGCGGCTCCATATACACTTTGTCGGCGATGATGG
>JAGBEA010000025.1 GCA_017937195.1 Oscillospiraceae bacterium
ACAAGGCAGATCGTCGTGGATCAGCGAATAATTATGTACCAGCTCCAGCGCGCAGGCATAGGGCAGCGCCAAATGCCAGTCAATGCCGCCCAAACGGGCAAATTCCAGCGTCAGCACGGGGCGGATGCGCTTACCGCCTGCCAACACGCTGTAGCGCATCGACTCATACAGCTCGCCGTAGGGCTGCTGCGCCGTAAAAAGCTGTGCCAGATACTCTTCAATGGCCGCGTGATAGGCGGCATAACGGGTCTGATAATCCATACTCATTCCTCGCTTGCAAACTCAGTTTCCACGGGCGCGCCGTCGCTGCCCTTCATCAGCTTGACCACCTGCTGCTCCGCCTTGTCCAGCTCATCACGGCAGGCGGACACCAGTCGGGTCCCCTCTTCAAACAGCTTCAGCGAATCGCCCAGCTGGGCATCGCCCTTTTCCAGCTTGGACACGATCTCCTCAAGACGTGCCATCTTCTGCTCAAACGTCATTTCCATACTCATTCCCCTTTTTCATTCACGGTGCAGCGCAGGCTGCCTTGTCCCAGACGGACGCGCACCTGATCACCGATCTCTACCTGCTGCGCACTGCGCAGCACCTCGCCGCTGTCGCTCTGTGCCATAGCATAGCCGCGACCAAGCACCTTCAACGGGCTCATCGCATCCAGTTTCGCCGTCAGCTGTGCAAAACGGCGGCTGTCCTTCTCCAATACGGTTCGCGCGGCGCCGCCCAGCTTTTGCTGCACATAGTCCAGCTGCAGCCGGCGATCCTGCAAAAAGGCGGTGGGATCGGTCAGCGCCCGCTTGCCTGCCAGGTTGGTCAATCTCCGCTCCTCGCGCTCAAGCAGATTCAGCTCCGCCTGCGTCAGGCGGTTGCCTGCACCCTGCAGATACCGCAGCAGTTCCGTCATATCGGGCACCGCGATCTCCGCTGCGTTGGATGGCGTGGATGCGCGGCGGTCTGCCACAAAATCGGAAATGGTCACATCAGGCTCGTGTCCCACGGCGGAGATCACGGGGATCTCCGAATCGTAGATGGCGCGGGCAACACGCTCATCATTGAACGCCCACAGATCCTCGATAGAACCGCCGCCGCGACCCGTAATCAGTACATCCGCCAGCTTCCAGCGGTTGGCATAGCGGATGGCACCCACGATCTCAGGCGGCGCCTCCACGCCCTGCACGCGCACGGGCAGCAGCAGCACCTTTGCCAGTGGATAGCGGTGGCGCAGGATACGGATCATATCGTGTACCGCCGCGCCTGCGCTGCTGGTAACGATGGCGATGCGCTTGGGATACTGAGGCAGCGGTTTTTTGTGTGCGGGATCAAACAGTCCCTCCTGATACAGCTTTTCTTTCAGCTGCTCAAAAGCCACATACAGATCACCGATGCCGTCCGCCGAAAGACTTGTACAATACAGCTGGTACACGCCATCGCGGGGAAATACGCTGATGCGCCCCGATGCGATGACCTTCATACCGCTTTCGGGGCGGAATTTCAGCTTCGCAGCCGAGCCTTTGAACATCACACAGCGCAGCGCGCCCTGGGCATCCTTCAATGTGAAGTAGTGATGCCCTGAGGGATAAACCTTGTAGTTGGACAGCTCACCGCGGATCAGCAGGTTGTCCAGCGCAGGTACGCTCTCCAAAATCTGCTTGATATATTGGTTCAGTTCCGATACTTCGTAAATTTTCTCCTTGGCCACACACTTCACCTCCTTGTGGAAAAAGGCAGAGCGCCCGCTCTGCCTTTTGGTTTGTTATGCCTTCACTTCTTCGCGCACAAAGCTGCCGAGGATGCCGTTCATAAACTTTGCCACCTCAGGCGTTTCATACTTCTTCGCAATCTCTACCGCCTCGTTGATGGCCACACCGTTGGGGATGTCGGGCATATAGAGGATCTCGAACATCGCCACGCGCATAATGGCGGAGGCGACCAGAGAAATACGCTCAAAGCGCCAGCCCTGGGCATATTTTTCGATGTAGGTATCCAACTCTGCCGCGTGTTCTGCCACACCGGACACCAAACGGCGGATATACTGCTCCTGCTTGGCGTTGGGCGCGTCGGTGTACACCTCGCACTCCTCTGCCAGCGCGGCAAAATTATCCTCCGACAGACGGGCATCCAAAAATGCCTCCACGGTCAGATCGGTAAAGCTCAGTTCATACGCCAGATGAGTGGCGATCTCTCTTGCTGTATTGCGTGTCATATCTGCTTACAGTCCTTCTCTCTGTCGTATCGGTCTTATTCGAAGCTGATGCCGCCCACGTGAACATTGACAGCCTTGACATCAAAGCCGGTCATATCCTGCAGCGCGGTGAACACAGCGCTCTGCACCTTGTTGGCCACATCGGCAACGGAGCAGCCGTAGCGCATCATCAAAAACAGGTGTACCACGATAGCGCCGTCCACCATTTCCACGCGCACGCCCTTGGCAGTCATCTTCTTGCCGCCCATAAAGTCGGCCATATTGGCATTGAGCAGACCGCCTACGCCGTCCACCTCCAAAGCGGAGGTCGTGGCGATGGAGGCCACCACATCCTCAGAGATCTGGATCGTGCCCATACTCTCCTGATGGATCATATAATCTTTATTATCAGCCATGGTCAGAAAATCTCCTAACTCGTTTCATTTGTGTTGCAATTATAGACAGTATAACATTTCCACGCAAAAAATACAACTATTAATTTGCCTCCATGATTTTGATCTGGTCGGCGGTGTAGCTGGTCTCATTGATCACGATGTCCTTGATGCGCGCCACATCCGTCACATCCAGTCCGTCAGCATCGGACACCACCACGCTAACACTGTCAACACCCATAAAGGTGACGCAATCGGCATAACCTTTAGCAGTGACCAGACTTTCGATCTGCGCCTCCGCCACCGTATATGCTGCCAGCACCTGCAGCGTCTCCGACGCCTCATTCAGCACGCTCTGCTCGGCATTTTCGTCCACCTCCGCCTCCTTGAGCATACTGATGGCATTGTCACGCGCCTGCTTGCGGCTCAGCCTCGCGGTGGCGAAGTAATCGTCCTCCAGTGATGTGCTGTCCGCCTCCTCCTGCGAATTGACCAGCGTCGATTGCCCTAACACTTTCGAGGTATCGGCTACATTGTCGGTATAGCGCCAGTTGAGATAGACCGCCGCACCGGTAAACAGCAGCACAGCTGCAACAACCGCCCGTTTTTTCCACACTTGACTCATATCTGCTCCTCCTGTTATGAATTCCATTTGACCACCGTGATCCGATCACTGCTCAAACCCGTCAGCACCGCAACAGCCTCCGTTACCGCCAAGCGCACCGCCGCCTGATCCGCCCCTTGACAGACCACAACCGCACCTTGATAGTCGGGATAGAACTGCTGCGTCACCACAATATCCTGATAGCCGCTGCCGCGGTTCAATGTCACGGTTTCCCGATTGATGCTGCTCTCCCCGTCTCCCTCGTCGCGATCGGTATCTTCCGCAAGCTGCAGCCGCGAACCGCTTTTCAGCGTCAGCATCACCTGCAGCTTCCCCGTTCCCTGGATCTTGCCCAAGATCTCCTCCATTTTCCGCTCCGTCTCCTCTAAGGAGAACGTTTCACGGCTCTCCTCCTGCGTCTGCTGTTTCTCTTTGTCAGACCCGGTGGGCAGCAGCATCAGCACTACACCTGCAAGGAGGATCAGCACTACGAATCTGTACTTTTTCCACAACTCCGCAAAGTTCAGCTTTGTCAGTGCCGCTTTCATTCGTCCTCCCTCCAATACTGATGCGTTGCGTCGATCCCCAGTTCCTGCTCGATCCAGCGCGACAGCTCCATATGCTTCGGAATGTCCATCGTGACATCATCGGGGATCGGCACATCACCCTCCCATCTGCACTCCACCTGCACGGTGCAGGCAAGCCCAAACGCCGCCGCTTTTTCCGATATATATGCGGCGCTCTCCCGTTCTATGATTTGCTGCAGCTGTTGTTGGTTGTCCGCCCGATACTGTCCAATCTGCTCATCGATCTGCGCTGCATACTCGTCATACCGCAGTTCCAGACTACCAATATCAACCTGCAAAATGGGGCGAACCAGTACCAAAAGCAAAATCAGTCCGCCCGTGATCTTGGCGATAGAGGCTACCGCACCTTTTGGAAGCAGCGTGTAGAGGATCGCAGACACCATCGCCGCCGCGATCACGCCAAATAACCATATGCGCAACTGTTCCATCATACTGTCACCACCGTAACGGATGTGATCACCGAGATCAGCAGCATTAGTGCGCAGGCCCCCGTCATTCCCAGCACCATTCCAAGGGCACTGCCCAAGGCATCGATCATCCCCACCAACCGCGGTGAACCGATAGTTCCTGCCAAGTACGACGCCACTTTGTACAACAAATACTGCGCTGCCAGCTCCAGAAACGGCACAAGGCACACTGCCAATACCGCCAGCATTCCAACAACTCCAATCGTATTTTTCAGCATCGCTGCACCTGCCAACACCGTACCCGCCGCGTCCGAGATAATACCACCTACAACGGGAACGACCCCCATTGCCGAGCGAGTCACCTGCGTTGCCAGTGAATCAGCCGATGCCGCCATCGTCCCCGACAAAGACAGATACCCCGTATAGAGGAGCAGGCTTCCCGTCAGCAGCCATGCAATCGTCTTGCCGATCCCTTTTGCGATCCCTTTTAGCCGGCTTCCTGCCAGCATTGCATCCGCCGCCGACGCGATGATATAGAAATACACCAACGGCATCAATAGGTCGCGGATCATCGTGATCAGCAAATCCGAAAAAAGCACCCCTGCCACGTGCCGCAACCCTGCCGACACCACTCCTCCACCGGCTGCCATTGCAGCCGCCAATGTAGGCAGCAGCGCCTTGGAAAATATATGCAGTTCTTCAATGGTGGCAAGCCCCATTCCCATCAGTGATTGTATGCTTCCCGTTGCCGCCACTGTGATGGCTGCCGCACCTGCCAATGGCGCAAAATCAGCTGTTCGACTGCTTTCCACAGCATGGAAGCAATCATCCGCCAATGCGCACACCAGTACGATCACCAGCAAAATCACCACACTACCGATCCGCTCTTTCAACGCGCCGATAAAGTAGCTGCAGCCTTTGTTCCACAGCGCCGCCAAGCCTCCGGAGAGCGTATCTTCCGAGTCCGAGCCTTGCAGCTCGTCCAACAGTTCTTCCGCTTCAGCAGGCAGTGCTTTCTGCAGCTCCTGCGGCAGCTGTGTCGCCTCAGCCGTCTGCACGGACAGCAGCACTAACAATATGATCCAAATCCATCTTCTCATATCAGTGATTGCAAAATCTCCCATACGGCTTCAAACAACGGAAGTGAAACCACCACCGCGCCAATCGCGCCCGAAATATCCACCAATACTGCCGTGGCATTCTCCCCCGCATCGCGGCACAGCTCCCCGGCAATGCGGCTCACCAGCGCTATCGCACTCACCTTGAAAAGCGGTACAAACAGATCCTGCGGCAGTCCACCCGCATCCAGAAGCCGCTGCAAAAAGGAGATAATTTCTCCCAAAGTGTTGACCAGCACCAACAGCACCACCACCGCGGCAGTAGCGGCCAATACCAATGCCAGCTCCGGTGTATTTTTCTTCAGCAATGCCGCCAGCACTGCCACCAGCAGACACACCGCTGTGATTTGAAAGACCGTCTCCATCACAGCGAGAACAGCGTTTTGATCAGGTCAAACAAATCGCTGATCTGCTGCACCAGCATCATCAGCACCACCACAAGACCTGCCAATGTGGTCAGCATTGCCTGCTCCTCCCGCCCGCTGCGGATCAGCACCTGATTCAGTACTGACACCACGATCCCGATCGCCGCAATTTTAAAAATCAGATCAACATCCATCTTGTATCCTCAAAGCAAAATAATCACCACTACACCTACTGCGGCGGTACTCAATGCAATCCACAGCTTTTCACGCTGCGCTTTTCCTTCCGCTATTTCCTGCGCCAACGCGCGCAACTGCTGCGCCACATAGCGTAAATTTCCGGTCAGTTGCTCTTCATCACCGCTCCACTCAATGTGACAGACGATTTCTTTCATATCTGCTGAATTAAAATGCGAAAATACCTTATTCCACACACTATGTAAAGCATTTCCACTTTGCAGTAAATTGCAGATTTGACCGAACTTATCTCCACATAAGGGGCGGTCCTTCTGTAATGCGATTGCCCGGGGCAGCGGCAGCTTTTGCCAGCGGATCAGCATTTCGATGCTCTCCAGTGCCGCCGCCAGTTCCCGCAACAGCCGCAGCTCCTGCCGCGCTGCTGTAATACGCTGCACACACAGCATCGCACCGCCTGCACACAACAGCGCACAGCCTAATAGCTTGCCCATCACAGCGCCGTCACCTGATATTGGCGCACGCCACTTCGCGCCGTGATGGTCACACAGCGGCGAAATACGCCCAGTTCCAGCAAGCTCACAAACAACGGCTTGCGTGTCAGTTCCTCCCTGCTCTGTGCGTGAGCAGTAGCAAGCAGCGCAACGCCGCAATTGGCAGCTGCTTCCATCGCAGCCAGATCCTCCCTTGTGGTGATCTCGTCCACCGCCAGCACCCGCGGATTGGCGGCGCGCAGCAGCATCGGAATCCCAATGGCTTTTGGGCACGCGTCCAGCACGTCCGTATGGCAACCCACATCCATCTGCGGCGCCCCCTGATACATCACCGCGATTTCGCCTCGCTCATCTACCACGGAAACGCGGTGTGCCGGTAGTTCTTCCGTCCCGTCGGACAGTTGGCGCACCAGATCCCGCAGCAGCGTTGTTTTCCCTAACCCGGGCGGAGACAGAATCAGCGTACTGCAAAGACATCCATTTTCCAGTAATTGCGGTAAAATCTGATCCGCCGCGCCTTTCTGCTGTCGCCCGATACGGATCGCCGCGGAGGAGATGTCCCGCAGATTGCTGTTACTGCCGTTTCTCATCACAGCCGTGCCGCACACACCCACACGGAATCCTCCTTTCGCCGTCAGATAGCCGTGGCTCAAGGTGTCGCACGCAGCATAACGGGAGTAACCGGTCACATTATCACATAGCTGCTCCAGATCCGCCTGCGTCACCAGCATCCGCGGCAATTCATCCGTAACAAGCACCTCGCCCTCCGGCAACAGCAGCGTCATTGGCTTACCTACTCGCAACCGCAGCTCCTCTGCCAATGCCTTGCGCCAATCCGGAACCTGACGTGCAACGCGCTGCCATCTGCCGGGCAAGAGATCCGCCGCTTGCTCATAGCGGATGATGGCATAATTCTCATCCATATTTCTCAAGCCTCCTTTGTGTGATGCTTCACCTTATGGCGACTTGTCCTCGTTTATGCATAAAAAAACCGCCTCCACCGAAGTGAAAGCGGTTTACTTGCCTTGATTTAATTGTAAAGTGCCTCCAGAATTCCGCTGTACAGCTTCTCCGGACTCTTTTTGAAGCGCTCTGCCAGATCCTTTGCCATCTCCTCCGTGGCAACGGTCAGCTCCAGTTCCATCACGCTGGATACATCGTCGCGCAGCAACAGCGTAACGGAGAACGTACCGTTATCACGCGCCGTTACGCGGCTTTGCACCTGATTGCGACGCAGCA
Organism: Oscillospiraceae bacterium; assembly: GCA_017937195.1. Classification (GTDB taxonomy): domain Bacteria; phylum Bacillota; class Clostridia; order Oscillospirales; family Oscillospiraceae; genus Vescimonas. The sequence goes on from JAGBEA010000025.1 coordinate 7,578, forward strand.
GCATCTTATTGTAGTCCGCAATGCTCTTATCCACACGCAGACGCACAGAATACGGCAGGCTGGACTCGCAGATCTCGCTGTTGCGCAGACCCTTTGCGGTGATCCCATAGCAGCCTTCTTCAGATAAGCTCAGATGTTCCGTCTTGACCAGATCGTTCAGACACTCCGAAAAATCGAAATAATCAATACCGTCATCACACATGGTCAGCTCCTGCATCCCCTCCAAGGGCAACGGCTCGGACACACGGGCGGCAATGTACAAAATCAAAAATTTGATCTCCAGCTTATCGCGGATAAAACCAACGCTCATCATTCTTCACCTCATTTTCTTATTTATTATAAGGAA
>JAGBEA010000026.1 GCA_017937195.1 Oscillospiraceae bacterium
ATCATCCACATTAACAGCTTCGTTTTCAAAACCAATGGTGTTGGTCTCAAAGATGTACCGGGTTTGATCGTGAGTAAGCCGGCTACCCTCAATATGGTTTGAGTTATAGGTCAACTCAATCTGTACCTTGTGATAGATGCCGCCGGTCATCTTGGCCGCTTTCTGCTCTCGCAAGATCTGCAGCAATGTAGGTGCATCGTTTTTCTTGTTCGCACGCTCCGGCTTTTGTGCATCCTCGGGAATGTACCAAGTTTTGCCGATAAGCTTTGCATCGGCAATTCTGCCGTGGGCACAGTAATTCCGCACACTTCGTTCAGAAAGTCCCCATTTTTCAGCCATTTTGGCGACAGATATATATTCCATAGTTACCTCCCGGCAAGTTTTCTTATCTGTATTATACCATATTATCGGCAAAATATCAATACAGTCTTCAAAAAAGACGAAATATTTATTGCCGATATTTTGTTTTTCACAATACCGAATGCAATGACAAGCTACTCTATCTTTTAGTCCAAACTATTGACTACAAAACTACGAAAAATACAGGTAGTGGAATGGTTGGAATACTCCCCAAAATTTAACGTTTTAATAATTTTTCTGATTATCTGTTGTCAAATTCACTCGACCTGGTAATAGCACAAATCATTTAGTTATAGGGCCCTATGCATCTTATTCTCTGCAATCTTTAATGTAAGATTTTCGTCACGAAGATTTTACACATATTTTGCATATATAATCCAATTTTGTATTGGCTATATGCTATATTTGTGTTATAATGAATATACCAAAAAAAGAGGTGAATTTTCATGACGAAAATAATTGGTAAAAGGCTGAGAGAACTGCGTATGGAAAACCGTTACTCTCAGCAGCAGATTGCAGAGATGTGTGGATCTACCCAGGCGACCATTGGCAGATATGAGCAAGGCCTTGTGGACGTATCGTTAGACAAGCTACTTTGGTACGCAGAAACCTTTGAGGTATCTTTGGATTATATCTTCGGTAGGACTGATGATCCCAAGGGGCATCTGTACGAAAAGGATGAGCCAACCTTGCCTTCTGATGCAAGTGTCAACGACTTTATTGAGTTCTGCTTTGATCCCACGTCTCCTGCCAATGCCAAACTAAAAAAGATGCTCGTGCAGTTAATGGAAGATCATACGCAGCACACATGAGTTTAAATATAAATAGAGAGGATGTAAAATATGAGTAATTCGATTCTTTATTACCCGACCATTGAGTTCCGTAAAGAAGACTACCAATGGCTATGGAACGCAGCACTTTTCGCTGATAAAATATATCGTATAGTACCACCTGAATATAAATTAAATGAGCCTAGAAATATTAGAGAGCTATGCTCTACCGGAGAAATTGGAATTCCCATCTCCCCAGTTATGTATTCAAGAGAAGCTAGTGAGGCATTTTCTAATTTTATGAACGAAAATCAAAGAAAAGCTGCAGCGCTTTCTTTAATCGACGACGAGGAAACAGAATACATTCGAATTCATTCCTCAAAAATGGATGTTAAACTATTAAAAGAGGTTTTCTATAAATTAAAACAAATCGATGAAGATGATAATTGGTTATATGCACACCCTAATACAGTAAATTTTTACATGACATTTTTGGCGAACCATATTGCAGAAAAGAACTCATTGTCTTTATGGACAAGAAATGAAGAATTGTGGACAACATCAACCTACTTTTTATATGATGGTAATCTTCAAGATGATTATCGTCCTGGAGAAATATATTACGAACCAAGCAAAGAAGCTTTAATATCACTTATGCTTCCGGATATTTTTCCACAAAATCTGCTTGATGTTCCACCGCAGGAAATTCTCCGCTTTAGAGAGAAACGCAAGGATGAACGCACACAATTTTTGAACGCGATAGAAAATCTTCGTAAAGAACTAGCCAAAGCAGATGCTCCAGAGGTCATAGAAACCATCATTAATGATGAGAAAGCAAAAGTTGATGCTGCAGCACACGAATACAAAAAGAGTATGGATATTTTAAAGGTTGTTAAATTTGGTGGCGTCTTAACAACAGCAATTACCATCGCCGCAGACGCATTAGGATATTGTAATGATTTCCCTGATTTATATAAAGGAGTAATAGAATCGTCTGGTTTGTGGGCTGGTGTTTTAACGGGAATTATCGAGAAAAGAGTTAGCAATAACAATAACCCCTATACTTATTTGGCACATATCAACAATCACTTCTCATATCACCCAGGTGCCTCCCGCTCTTTTTTAGGACAACCTTCTATTGCAAAATATAACTATACTTTATATCGCGGATTTGAAGAGTTTATAAATGACTAATAGCCTTTCCACCACACAAAAAGTTGTATAAACACACTCTTTACTCTGATGTTCCAAAAATACACAAAAAGAAAGAAGGCGAAATATGAAAGCCGTAATTTACGCTCGATATTCATCGGACAATCAGCGTGAAGAATCTATCGAAGGTCAGCTTCGTGAGAACAAGGCCTTTGCGGAGAAGAACGGCATTGAGATCATCGGTACATATATTGACCGCGCATTATCAGCTAAGATAGACAATATGCCCGAGTTCCAGAAGATGATAAAAGACAGTAGCAAGGGTTTATTTGATATCGTTATTGTATGGAAACTTGACCGCTTTGCCCGTAACCGTTATGACTCTGCTTTTTACAAAGCCACGATGAAGAAAAACAATGTTAAAGTGATGTATAATGATTATAATTGTGCGGAATAAACTCTGTTCGACTCTTGATACCAATTCAGAGATATTATGGAACATATCGAAGATAAAATCTGCGCAACAGCCGCAAACAATTCTCTGTCCCATTTATCGGACTGCAATCTTGATACAATGCATAACAACATATAAGAAAAACTAGGAAGTGGTGCGATGCAACTCTTTGATATTCTGAACTCACAGCTTTTCAAACCATTGACCGGACGATACCAGTGGATATTCGCCGAATTGCTTATGCTGATATGGGACCACTGTCGCACATCAACAAATTATGGTATGGGAAAAAGTGAGCTGATCCGATTATCTGAGGATTTTTTAGACGGGATCGGCTCCGAGTTTGTCGAGCCGGATCCCGATGAAGACCCGGAGGACTCCGAACAGCCACCGAGCAGAGATCTGCACAGCAAAGCGGTGTGGTGCGTTGCACGCCTGCGGAGTTGTGGTTGGCTGGAAGATCTCGAGATCGGATACGAGGAAGATGTGCGAACAGCCATCACCCCTCAGGTGGTTCCGCTCCTGCAAGCCTTTCATTCCATCCTCCATCCTCAGACTGTGACATACAGCGGCAAGCTGAACAAAGCGTACCAATTGCTTTCCGGCATCGCCGCAGAAAAAGCCCCCTATGAGAACATTCTGAAAGAGGTTGTCAATGCAACGGATGAGCTGAACTCCGCGCTGAGAAACCTCAATGTGTCCATTGGCTCCTTTATCGACCAAATGACCCAGCACAAGACACCGCAGGAAGTGCTGGATTTGTTTGAAAAATACGAGGAAGAAATCGTTGTTGCGGCATATCAGCGCTTCAAGACCAGCGACAATCTGTTTAACTATCGCGAGGCCTTATTAGAAGGGCTGGATAATTGTCAGGATCTGTATATTGAAGCACTGACCGCTGACTACCGCAAAGTGGAGCGCTGTGACGAGGCCGAAGCCACCGGCGCGATTCTCCGCATCATTAACAGGATCAGAGATGATTTGACCTTAATGGGAGAATTGATCGATGAAATCGACAAAAACCACATTTTGTACCGGCAACGAGCGGTACAGCGAGCGCAGTTTATGTTGCTGACTGACGGGACAACGCAAGGCAGGATCAATCATCTTTTGCGCTATTATGCCCAGACCCTCGAAACACCTGCATCACTCTTTGATGTAGATGACAGTCCTTTGAGCAATCTGTGGCGGATCTATCCCACCGAGATTCTGGGACGATCCTACCTGAAGCCTCCTGTCAGCAATCGAAAACCCACCCCCATCGAGCCGCTGAAACAGCCTGATGCACTGGACGAGGAGGAGTTGCGTAATGCACAGCAGGCACTTCTGGCATATGCCCGAAGTGCAGTTACACTGGAAAACGTAAACACCTATGCCCAGCGCGTCCTGCAGTCCCAAACAGCTGTGCGTGCATCCAGTCTGGCAACGGATGCAGACAGCGACTTTGTAAAAATCATTGCCCTGCATACATATAGCCGTTCGGATAACCGGAGCTACGAAATTGAGTTGAAAGACAATTGGATCAGTATGCACGGCTTCCGATTTCAGGAATTTGTGGTAAAAAGAAAGGTGTAAAAACGATGGAAGTAAAAGATGTTGCCAATTACCTTTTGAATCATTGCTACATTATGGGCGAGGTTGAGGAGACCAGAGATCGCTACTATTATGCGATCAATCATCAGGAAGAACTGAAAAAGCTGTTCAGACAGCTGGGATATACTTTGGCATTTCATCCGGCACCCCTTAAAATTATGATGCTGGTCAATGAATATGAGGGAACGCAGGCAAAGCTGAAGAAATACGAAAGCATTGTTCTCCTTCTCTTCCGCTCGCTGTATCTCCAGAAAAGAGAACGGCTGGGCACGGATGCCAATAGGGTGATCGTCACAGTCGAGGAACTGCAGGCAGAATATCAAAAAATGAATCTGCCGCGAAAGCTGGACCGACTTACATTGGAATCTATTATGCGTACGCTGAAAAACTATAATCTGGCCAGACAATTGGATCGGCTGAATGACTCCACTGCACGAATTGAGATTTATCCGTCTGTGATTCTGGCTCTGCCCGACAATGTTCTTCGTGCCAGTCAGGAAGAAACGGAGAAGGAACTGGCAAAATACAAGACAAGCGAGGAGGAGGATGACGACGAATGATCCAGCTAAAGCGAGTCCGCTTGATCAATTGGCATAATTTCGTAAACGACACCCTGTCTTTTGATAAGATCACGTATTTGATCGGCGTAAATGCTGTGGGCAAGACCACCATTCTGGATGCGATCCGCTACTGCCTGACCACCAATAAAGATTTTAATGCACTGGGAAACCGGAAGAGCGCCAGAACACTACAAGGCTCTGTGCACGGCAAACAGCGCGGCGAAAATGTTTATACCAGACGGGGGCACACCGTATCCTATATTGGTGTCGAGTTCTGGGATCAGGTGCAGGCAAAGCATTTCGTCATTACCGTACGGGTCGAATCGGAGAGTCCGGAACAGGAACTGCGGCACGTGCGCCAGACCTGGTATATCTCGCCTTTGGGGATCTGTCTGGACGATCTGCCATTCATTGACCCCGACAGCTATGCGCCAAGCAGCAGGGATAAATTCTGTATTTCTGCCGGAAAAATGCCTCCCATCGACAAGCAGAGCGAGGCAAAAAACCTGATTTGTCAGCGCCTTGGCATTGGTAAATCGGATTCCCCTCTGGGCAAAAAATTCAGCTCCGTCTTCCCGATGGGCACAAGTCTGGACGAGATCCACGATTTCCGCTCCTTTATCTACGAGTACATTTTGCCCCAACCTGTTATGGATCTGGAAGCATTGCAAAAGGACGAGCAGGAGCTTGAGAATCTGCAGGAAACGCTTACGCAGGCACAGAGCAGGGCGCAGCAGCTGCAGGAAATCGTCGCTTTGGGCGAGCTCGCACTGGAAAAAGAACGGGATGTATGTGTAAACAGCGGGTTCATTTTATATGCGCAGCATCAGCTTGATGGATCGGCACAAAAGCGCTTGCTGATTGCGCGGGAAAAATGTATCGATCTTCTGCAGCGGCTCGAAAAACAGTACGACGAGGCACAGCAGCAAGCCGCGTCGGCACACGCTGCATATCAGCAAGCCTGGAAGGCTTTGCAGGACAGCGATGATGGGAAATACCTGGAGGTTTTGCGGCAGAAAGACAAAGACACCGCGCAGGAACTGCGCGCTCTGCGCCAAAAGGTCAGCGAGTGCTGTAATGCACAGATGGCAATCACAGAGCTGCTGCAAAAAGCCGCCGCGATCTATTCCGTGGATGCAGATCTGTATCCCGATTCCATCCGCAAACATCCCCAGCAAAGCCAGATGCAAATGCTGGAAACCTTGGAAACCGAGATCGCATCACTAAATGCGGCGCTTGAGAGCCTCAGTGTCGAGCTGCTTGTCCAGTCCGGCAATTTGCGAAACACCATCAGCGATCTTGAAACAAGGATCCACCAGTTGGAAAAAGGGCAGTCGGTCTATCCGGACAAAGACCATGCAAATGTGGTCAAAAATGCCATCAATCAGGAATTGACGGCACAGGGTCTGTCTCCGGATGCAAAAGTCCTTTGCGAACTGCTGTATATGAATGATGCCAGCTGGCAGGATTGTGCAGAAGCCTGTATGGGCTATCGGCGGTTTGATATTTTGGTTTCACCGGAGCACTATCCTGCTGCAAAGCACGTGTTTGAAAGCCTTGGAGAAAGTGTGGGGAAAGTAAGTTTGCTGGACAGCCGGGCGCTGTACCGTGACCGCAGCAAACCTGTGCCGGACGGCAACGTGCTCGCATCAAAAGTATCCAGTGAGAATCTGCTTGCCCGTGTCTATGTAGGGGAGCTTCTGGGGAATATCGTTTGCTGTGATGATTCGTCCGAGCTGGAGAACTATCCCCATAGCGCAACGCGTGATCTGCTGCGCCACTACCCGTATCGTCTGGCACGCTTGAAAAAGCAGGATCGTTACATTGGTCTGGATGCCAGAAAGCAGCAACTGGCAGATGCCAAAAGGCAGTACCGCCAAATCGTGAAGCAGGAGAAGGAAATCAAAGAGCAGCTCACCGCAGTCGGCGGGCTTCAGGATCTGGCTCGCGGCGTTATTTACCGAAAATGTGTGGCAGCCGTCCGTGAGTATTGGTACTGCGAGCAGGAGTATCACGAATTATCCGCTCAATATTCCGGATTGCAGCAAGAAATCACGGAATGGGAAAATAAACCCCTCCTGCGCGGGCTCCGCTCCACGGAGCAGCGTATGGAGGCTGAATGGGAAGCCAAGAAAAAGCAGTGCGAAAGCATTGCCGGTGAAAAAAAGGCGCAGGAAAACGAGCTTGCCAAATATGAGCAGGAGATCGCCGAACTTCAGAATCGTACAGCTGCCTCGCAGGAAGCGTGGAATGCGTTTGGTGACGAGTATCCGCTGCTGGTAGGCGAGGTGGAATCCAAATACGCAGACGCCATCAAGCGGAGATCTCCCAAGGAAATCGTTGAGAACCAAAAAGGGCGACACAGCCGATTCGAAAGCGATCGGGATACTGTTGTTCACCATTCGTTGATCCCCGCCCAGTGTCAGTTCAATCAGGCCTATTCCTGCGATATGCCTGTCGGTATGGACGGGATCGAAGCATTCCGCTCCCAGTACGACCAGCTGGTGCAGATCGATCTGGAACGATATTCTGCAAGCCTGCAAAAGGCCAAAGAGCGGTGCCGCGAAAGATTCCGCAAAGACATTCTTTATCGGATGAAAGATGACATCCGCAACGCACGCCGCCAGTTCCGCGAGCTGAGCAGGATTATGCAGGAATTGCGGTACGGTGAAGAAATGTACCAATTCCAGGTACGGGAAAGTCAGGATCCCGAGTGCGGCAGACTCTATGCGCTGATTATGAGTGAGCAGAATGAGCAATTGACGCAGGAAGACTCCGTATTCAATATGGCGGCAATGAGTGATCCGGCATACGAGGCTCAGATCGATGAGTTTGTTGAGCGGATCCTCAGCGCCGCAAAAGATGCGGTCGAAGCGCGGCAGAAAGGAAAGCGCGCCGACAGCCAGATGGTCGAGTTGGTGGATTACCGAAAGTATCTGGATTATGACATCATCATCACCAATACCAAGACAGGCGAAACTGTGCCGCTGTCCAAGGTCAGTCAGGACAGCAGCGGCGGAGAGAATCAGGCGCCGTTCTATATCGCGATCTGTGCCTCTTTGCTGCAGATCTACCAGAAGTGCGAAAACGGCATCCGCTTGGTTTTGCTGGATGAAGCGTTCAGCAAAATGACCAGTGACCGCATCAAGCCGATGATGAAAATGTTCCGTCAGATGGAGCTTCAGGTGCTGCTGATTACAACCGTTGAAAAGGCATCCGCGATTCAGCCGATGTGTGATGTTACATACTCTATCGTAAAAAGCGGCAGCAGGAATTCTATCGCACCTTTTTATCTGGAGGTGAGCGATGATGGGGTATGAGGCACAAATTCTCTCTTGTCTGATTGACAGTCACGAGAAAAAAGATCCGGAAAACAGTAACTCGCGTAAAGCATCTATTTCCATTAGTAAAAAATATCCAGCGTATAACGAACCGCTGAGCGAAGCTCATTATGATATCGAAGCCGCCATCGACCACTTGCTGAGTTGGGGGTTTGTTCAGTGCAGCAAAAATCAGCAGGGGTATTATACGAAAGTTACATTGCTGGAATCTGCATTACCAAAAATCTATCCGTTCCTGAACAGAGTACCTAAAGAGGAATTATGGAGAATTCAGAAAGATCTTCTTCAAAAAATGAATGCTCCAGTTGAGAGCATCATAGGAAGATTTTGTACAGCTATGCTGGAACGAATCGAACAGCGAAAAGATGTTGAATATGGACTGGCCAAGGATATAAAACTCTTGGAAGATGTGTTGCTGGCTTTAATCCATATTGAGAGGTTGACCGAAGAAACATATATTCGCAACTTTTCTGAGATGGTATTTCATGATTCCAAACGCCTGCAAACTCTCCTCGGACCGGTCTCCCGAATCCTTTTGGATTACGGCAACGGGGTCGGTCAAAAGGAAACTGTGCTTGCCCAGCACAATTTGATCAGCAACCCCGGTTATGTGTACATAAAGGGCGACTGGCAGATTCAGTGTCAGGGGCGGTGCATTTCTACAAATATGTTTCGTGGTGGAATTGCCATCTCCTCGGATGCCTTGGATGAGATCGAACACATCACGATTCCCGGAAAAACCATCATCTCGGTGGAAAACCTGACGACTTATCACGACACAAAGGAGAGTCAGGGTGCCATCATTTATCTGGGCGGCTTTATGAATACGGTCCGTACGAACCTTCTGAAAAAGCTATACGCGTGTGAGCCTGATGCAGGTTATTTTCATAAGGGAGACCTTGACCCGTATGGTTTTTTAATATTAGAGAACCTGAAGGATAAAACAGGCATTCCGTTCAAACCATTGGATATGGATTTGGATACACTGCAACATTGTCATAGGAGCGGACATTTCAGGCCGTTGGATGAGGCGGACAGAAAAGCGATCAGCTCACCAACCCTGATAGAATATCAGCCAATTTTACAGTACATGATTCAACACAACTGTAAAATTGAGCAGGAATGCTTTGAGGCTATGAAATTGGAACGATCGGTAGGGATGTAAATTCGTAGGAGAATTACTATGCGTTTTGAGGCGGATAAAGAATAACTCTCACCACCTGTGAGAGAAAGATATGTGAGGTGAGCAGAATGGGACTCCTTGAATGTGCCAGCGGAGCATCTGTCTGGCGCGGTTATGATTATTACAAAAAGAAGAAGATTGTGCGCCTTGAAGAAATCGGGACAAATGCCTTCTCTGCAAAAGTTTCGGGCAATTCGAGTGAACCCTATTCTGTCGAGCTCCACATTGACCACCCGAGAAAATCTAAATGCAACTGCCCTCATGCAAATGGGAAAAGAATTATCTGCAAGCACATTGTCGCTACATACTTCACTGTACTTCCGGATGAAGCAGAAAAGTTCTATACAGAAGCAACAGCCTATCAGGAGGAAGAAGAAAAGCGGCAGGAGGAGTTTTCCGATAAAGTGTGTCACTATGTCTGGCACATGAAAAAGAGCGAACTGCAGGAAGCGCTTTTGCAACTGCTTTTTGAAGGTCCGGATTGGCAATTTGACCGTTTTGTTCGACAAAACGGATTGGAAGATGATTGGTAACCCAATTTCCTTTAACCCAATTAACTTTAACATTTCCACGAGTTTTCCAAAACTAAAAGACCACCCTGCGGGGTGGTCTTTTTGCATCATATGGTCTTTTACGCTTCTTCCTTCCACTCCGCCACGGCGGCGTTGGCGTACTTCTTTTTGAAGATGCGGCGGCGGAACAGAAACACGGTGTAGACCAACCACAGCACGAAGAAGATGGCGCAGGCGACGGCGGCATTGGTCAGCGACTGACCTGCAAAGCTCAGCAGGAACAGCAGCGGCGCGATCATCACCATCGCCGGGAAGTTGGAGAGGATGTAGAGGCTGGAGGTGGGGGTGCGCAGACCGGGGTCGACCTCCTTCATCAAGATCATACCGTTGGAGGCGGTGCCGGTCAATGTACCGAAGGACATAAGGAAGAACTCGTGCTCAAAGCCGCGGAAGCACTCCTTGGACACCATACGGATATAGATGTAGGTGATAATCGTACCCACCAGACTGAGCACCACGATGGGCAGGATATAGTTCTTGATATCGTTGATCTCGATGGCGGCCACGCCGGCCACGATCATCAGGTCAAAGGAGAAGCCGGAGATGCGGTCCATCTGGTAGTTGTTGATGTACACGCGGTGCATCAGATTATACTTGCGCAGGTGCTTGACCACAAAGCGGATCAGCATCGCCGCCAGCGACGCCCAAAGGAAGTTAAAGCCCCAGGCGATGCTGTTGGTGAAGTTGGACAAGCTGCCCAGCAAAACCATAAAGCCGAAGGACAGCGCATAGGCCAGAGCCACGAAGCCCGCCTGAATGGTGAACTTATCCACCGATTCATTGTCGGGGATCTCGTCGCCGTTGGGGTTGGTCTGATCCACCACCTCGCCGTCGGGTCTTGCGCTGCGGACATACAGACTGCCCCGTTTTTTGGAGATATTGATGTGCAGCACGCCGAACACAGAGGCCACCACAAAGCCGATGGAGGCGAGGGACAGACCGAAGCTGCCGTTGCCGGCAAACATCGCCGCCGGCGTGTTGGTAAAGTTGATATCCCAGCTCAGTGCGTTGCCCGGACCCTGACCGAAGGCCAGCGGCAGGATGAGGCCGCAGACATAGGACACCACCTTACTGCCGCTGCGCGTCAGCAAAAACAGCACCATCGTGATGCCCAGACCCACGAAGGCCTGCAGCATATAGGTGCCGCCCTGCAGTGCGCCGAACTCCACCACCTGCGTGCGGCTTGTCTTGTGGGTGCTCTTCTCGGTTTTCAGGCTCATAGCGGCAAAGCCGATGGCCAGACAGTGGTAGGTGATGACCTGCATCAGCCGGTTATCCACCAGCACAAAGCCGAAAGACTTGCTGATGATGTTCAGCACCAGCAGCATCGCGCCGCCCAGCAGCGCCGAGGGGATCAGACATTTGCGGAACAGCGGCACTGTGCGGCGCAGGATATTGCCCGCCATCAAAAACAGCAGCAGCAGACCCATCTGCACCAAAAATGCCCAAACGGCGTCATAATTAGCCATTGTAAAGTCCCAACTGGAAGCATAATCCATAGGTTTCTCAACTCCGTATCATAGGGGATTTCCATTAAAGTATAGCCAAATCGGCTTTTTTTGTCAATAAAGAAGCCATTAGGAGCGCCGCCGCACCCCCCAGCCCCCCTCGTCAGAGGGAGGCTGGGCACAGTTTATCCTCTACTCCTTTTTAACATTGTACCTTTTCTGTTCATCGCTAAAGCTCTTTTGCGCCACGCGACTATCGCGTGGTTTTCGTTTACAGCAAAAAGACCACCCCGTGGGGTGGTCTTTTTGCGCAGTACTTATCTTATTGCGCCTTCTCGGTGCGGATGGTCACCGATTTCATCACCGGCTGCTGCGCCTTGGCGATGGAGCCGTTGCCATCGATGGGGCGGGCGGCGGCGCACACCGCATCCACGATATCCATACCCTCCACCACATAGCCGAAGGCGGCGTAATTGCCGTCCCAGCCGGTGTAATCCTGATGCATAATGAAGAACTGGGAGCTGGCGCTGTTATAATCCTGCGCTCGGGCCATAGAGATGGCGCCCCGCTTGTGGGACAGCGGATTGTTGTAGCCGTTGGCCGCAAACTCACCCACGATGGTGCGGTCGGAGCCGCCGTAGCCGGTGCCCTCGGGACAGCCGCCCTGCATCATATAGCCATACATAATGCGGTGGAAGGTCAGGCCGTCATAGAACCCTCTCTTGGCCAGCATCACGAAGTTGGCGGCGGTGACGGGCGCGGCGGACTGGTCCAGCTGCACCGTGATGACGCCGTAGCCCTCCATATCGATGTCGGCGTAGTAGATGAGGTCCTGCTCCAGCAGCTTCACATCGGCGGTGACGCTGCCGGCAGGCTTGCCGCCGGTGCCGCCATTGCCGGTGCCGGAGGTGAAGTCCGTCTTATCCTTACCGCCCAGCGCCAGCACCAGTACCACCGCCGCCACCGCCACCGCGGCGAGGACGAAGGGCACGGGATTGCGCTTGGGCTGCTTGCTGCTCTTTTTCTTGCTCATAACTGTGTTCCTTTCCTGCAGTGTTTCACTGCCATCACTCTACCCTGCCGCATCGGATTTGTAAACCCTTTTTTCCGCAAATCGCCCCGATTTCTCCGGCGTGTCGCTTGAATTGGGGCGCGGCAGGGTATATAATGATGATAACTATACTTTTAGGAGTGTTGCACCATGAAAAAACGCCTGCTTGCATTGCTGACAGTACTGTGTATGCTGCTGTCCATGCTGCCTGCCACCGCTTTTGCCAAGACGGTGGAGCCGCTGGAGCCGGTATACATCTCCCAGTATAACCCCCTCTACGGCGAGCCGGATGAGGGCATCACACTGGAGCAGTATGCCCCCGTCACCCTCGCTGACCACGCCTTTGAGGGTCAGGTCTATCCCGACGACCGCGAGCAGGTGGTGGCGACGCTGCGCGCCGGACTGGAGGCGCGGCAAAACACCATCACCTTCAACTATTTCCTTGACGGCGACACCTATGACGGCAGCGAGGGTGCCGGCAAGGCGATGCTGAGCGGTCTGTTCGCCTCCGCGCTGGAGCATACCGGCGAGCCCACCGAGGGCGACTACATCCGCTGGGTGTATGAGCAGATGTCCGCCGGCAGCGACGGCTATATCTATGGCGGTGACTACTATCTCACCATCACCTTCACTATGACCTACTACACCACCGCCGCGCAGGAGCAGGCGGTGACCGACAGGCTGGCCACGGTGATGCCCTCCTTCGGCTTCACCGCCGAGACGGATGACTACACCAAGGTCAAGACCATCTACGACTACATCTGCGACAATGTGGTCTATGACAACGCCAATCTGAAGGATGACAGCTATAAGCTGAAGTACACCGCCTACGCCGCCCTCATCAACGGCACCTCCGTGTGTCAGGGCTACGCGGTGCTGCTGTACCGGATGCTGCTGATGGCAGGGGTGGATAACCGCGTCATCACCGGTATCAGCAACGGCGGTAACCATGCGTGGAACATCGTGCAGCTGGGCGAGTACTACTACGATGCCGACAGCACGTGGGACGCCGGCGAGACGGAGTACGACTATTTCCTCCGCTGCCCCGCCAATTTTGACCCCACCCATACCCGCCACGATGAGTATAATACCGCCGCCTTCAACACCGCCTATCCTATGGCCGATGCGGACTATTACCCCCATGCCGCAGATACCCTGCCCGAGGGCTTGACCTATACCGTCAGCGGCGACAATGTCACCATCACCGGCTATACCGGCACGCTGACCGAGCTGACCATTCCCTCCACCATCGAGGGCAAGACGGTCACCGCCATTGGAGCTTCCGCATTTACTTTCTGCAGCAGTCTGGTCAAGGTCACCTTGCCCAACTCTGTCACAAAAATCGGCAGTTCCGCCTTCAATACCTGCTCCAACCTGACAAGCGTCAATATCCCCACCGGTGTCACGGTTATTGAGCCTTTCACTTTCCAGCAGTGTTCATCCTTGACCGATATTGACCTGCACGAAAACATTACTGCTGTGGGCAAGTATGCATTTGCCAATTGCTCGGCATTGAAAACCATCGCCATCCCTGCCGGTGTCACCGCTTTGGAAGAGCGAACCTTTTATCAGTGTGTCAATCTGACAACTGTCTCTCTGCCCCAACAGCTTTTGGCCATTGGCGCTCACGCTTTTTCCCAGTGCACAAGCCTGAAGAGCATTTCTATCCCCGACACTGTCACCGCGATTGGCGATAGCGCTTTCTATTTCTGCTCCGCGCTGAAGGCGCTTGACCTGCCTGCAAATCTTATTTCTATCGGCGCTTCCGCGTTCAACAGCTGTGAAAAGCTGACATCCGTCACCGTACCCAATAAAGTTACCGGCATCGGGAATGAAGCATTCCAGAACTGCGATGATTTGACGCGCATCACCTTCACCGGCGATTTGCCCACCATCGGCAGTTCCTGCTTCCCTTCTTCTTACGGCTATGCCGCCACCGCTTACTATCCCTGCGATAACGACACTTGGACGGATACGGCGGTAGCCAATCTCACCGCCACCTACAGCAAGGTCACTTGGACGGCTGCCCACGACCCCAAGACCGTGTCCGGCACGCCCAGCTCCTGCTTCACCGGCGGTCTTTCCGACGGTGTGCAGTGCGAAAAGTGCTCCACTTGGCTGACCCCCCAGACCCCCGTCCCCGCCGGTCATAAGTTCGAGAGCGGCTACTGCACCGTCTGCGCCCTGCCCGAGGGCTTGACCTACACCGTCTACGGCAATCAGGTCTCCGTCACCGGCTATACCGGCATCCTGACGGAGCTGACCATCCCCGCTACCATTGAGGGCAAAGCGGTAACAGTCATCTCTTTCGGTGCCTTTGAAGAATGCTCCGATCTGGAATCCGTCACGCTGCCGGGCAGTGTGACCACCATTGGCGGCTTCGCCTTTGACAGCTGCACTTCCCTCAAGAGCATCAACTTCCCCTCCTCTGTGAAGACCATCGGTCCTTCGGCATTCCGAAACTGCACTGCGCTGGAATCCGTCGTGCTGCTGGGCGATGTGACCGCCATTGACAGCTCGGCCTTTAGCGGCTGTACTTCCCTCAAAAGCATCAACCTTCCCGCATCTATCACCTCTTTGGGCGGCTCAGCCTTCTATGGCTGCACCAGCCTCAAGAGCATCACTGTTCCCGCCTCCATCACTACGCTCGGTGACTATCTGTTCTATAACTGCACCGCGCTGGAATCCGTCACGCTGCAGGGTAAGGTGACTTCCATCGGCATTGCCGCTTTTGCCGGCTGCGATGCGCTCAAGAGCATCGACCTCCCCGACTCTGTGGTGGCCATCGGTACCAACGCATTTTCCTCCTGCTATGTGCTGGCGGATATTACCATCCCCAATAAGGTCACCAAAATTGGCGAGAATACCTTCTCCTTCTGCAAGGCTTTGACGGATATCACCATCCCCAACTCCGTAAAGACCGTGGCTAAGAATGCCTTCATCGGCTGCTCCTCTCTGAAGTCCGTCACCTTTGGCAGCGGTGTCACCGAAATCGCCAATTATGCTTTCGACACCTGCAGCTCTCTCTCAAGCATTACCTTTACCGGCGACCTGCCCACCATTGGGGCGCGCGCCTTCTCCGGCACCACCGCCACTGCCCTCTACCCCTGCAACAATGACACTTGGACGGATACAGCGGTTGCTGACCTCGCCGCCGCCCACACCTCTGTCACTTGGACGGCCGACCACGACCCCAAGACCGTGTCCGGCACGGCCAACTCCTGCTTCACCGGCGGTATCTCCGACGGCGTGCAGTGCACCATCTGCGAGGAGTGGCTGACCCCCCAGACCCCCGTCCCCGCCGGTCATAAGTTCGAGAGCGGCTACTGCACCATCTGCGGTCTGCCGCAGGGCTTGCAGTATCGGCTCACCGTCATCGGTGAAGAGGTCTGCAACGATAAGCTGACCATCATCGGCTACACCGGCACGCTGACCGAGCTGACCGTCCCCGAAACCATCAACGGCAAGACCGTCACCGCCATCGGAGACGGCACCTTTATGAGTCACACCACGCTGAAGAAAGTCACGCTGCCCGACACCATTACCGAAATCGGCTATAACGGTTTTGCTTATTGCCGCCCGCTGGAAAGCATTAACATCCCCAGCGGTGTCACCACCATCAAGGGACACGCTTTCGAGGGCTGTAATCAGCTGACGGAAATCACGCTGCCCGCCGGTCTTATCTCCGTTGAGACTTACGCCTTCGCCGACTGCGCAGGTCTCACAGAGGTGACCATCCCCAACAAGGTCACCTCCATTGGCAGCAAAGCCTTCGCCTATTGTGACAACCTGCGCAGCATCACCTTCACCGGTGACCTGCCTGCGGTGGATGCCTACGCCTTCCATGAGACCACCGCCACCACCCTCTATCCCTGCAACAATGACACTTGGACGGATATGGCGGTTGCTGACCTCGCTGCCGCCCACACCTCTGTCACTTGGACGGCTGCCCACGACCCCAAGACCGTGTCCGGCACGCCCAACTCCTGCTTCACCGGCGGTATCTCCGACGGCGTGCAGTGCACCATCTGCGAGGAATGGCTCACCCCCCAGACCCCCGTCCCCGCCGGTCACAAGAATGAAAACGGCTACTGCACCGTCTGCGGTCTGCCCGAGGGCTTGACCTACACCGTCTACGGCGATACGGTCACCGTCACCGGTTATACCGGCACGCTGACCGAGCTGACCATTCCCGCCACCATTGAGGGCAAGACCGTCACCGCGCTGGATGGCGGCGGCGCATTCCAGCACAACACCACCCTTAAAAAGGTCACGCTGCCCGACACGCTGACCGCTTTCGGTGGCTATACCTTCAACGGCTGCTCCGCGCTGGAGAGCGTCAACATCCCCGCAGGCGTCAAGAGCATCGGCGGCTACAGCTTCGCCAACTGCACCGCCCTCAAGAGCATCACCATTCCCGAGGGTGTTACGGAAATCGGCGTCCACGCCTTCTACCAGTCGGGACTCACCTCCGTCACCGTTCCCAACTCTGTCACCTCTGTGCTCGGCGGCGCGTTCTCCTACTGCAAGAGCCTCACCGATGTGACGCTGGGCAGCGGACTTACCGTTCTGCCCACCAGTCTGTTCTCCGGCTGCTCTGCACTGAAGACGCTGACCATTCCGGCAAATGTCACCACCATCGGTGACTACGCCTTCCAGCACTGCACCGCGCTGGAGCGCATCACCATCCCCAGTAAAGTCACCGACATCGGTCAGTACGCCTTCTATAACTGTGACGCGCTGGAGGAAATCACCTTCACCGGCGACCTGCCCATCTTTGGCACGGCCTGCTTCGACGCCGCCACCGCCACCGCCCTCTATCCCTGCGATAACGACACTTGGACGGATACGCTGGTTGCCAATCTGGCTTCCGCCTACCCCTCCGTCACTTGGACGGCTGCCCACGACCCCAAGACCGTGTCCGGCACGCCCAATTCCTGCTTCTCCGGCGGCATTTCCGACGGCGTGCAGTGCACCATCTGCGAGGAGTGGCTGACCCCCCAGACCCCCGTCCCCGCCGGTCACAAGCTGATTGTTGACGGCTACTGCACCGTCTGCGGTCTGCCGCAGGGCTTGACCTACACCGTCAACGGCGATACCGTCACCGTCACCGACTACACCGGCAGCCTGACGGAGCTGACAATCCCCGAAACCATCAACGGCAAGACCGTCACCGCCATCGATGATTACGCCTTTGACGGCTGCGTGAGATTGACGCGCATCACCCTCCCCGATTCCGTCACCACCATCGGCAAGTTCGCCTTTATGAGCTGCTCTGCGCTGGAGAATGTCAACATCCCCGCCTCTGTCAACGCCATCCGGAACGGCACCTTCTCCGGCTGCGCCTCCCTCAAAACCGTTTCCCTCCCCTCGCACATCGGTTCCATCGGCGATTACGCCTTCGATGGCTGCACCGGTCTGGAGCGCATCACCCTCCCCAATTCCGTCACCTCCATCGGTATGTACGCTTTTGAAAGCTGCACCGCACTGGAGCGCATCACCATCCCCGCCTCTGTCACCGACATCGGCAAGCACGCCTTTGTTTACTGCTCGCACCTTGCGGAAGTACGTTTCCTCGGCAATGCGCCCATCTTTGGCCCGAACTGCTTCTCCGGCGTGACCGCCGATGCTTACTACCCCTGCGGCGACACTTGGACGGAAAACAAGCTGCAGAGCTACGGCGGCAGCATCTCTTGGACGGTCGAGCACAACTATGTGGGCGGCATCTGCACCGGCTGCGGCGCAGCGGAGCCCTCTGTAGACGGCGTATACCGCCTTGCAGGCTCCAACCGCTTTGATACCGCCTTCAAGAGCGCCGATGCGCTGAAGGAGGTCATGGGCGTGGACAAATTCCCCGCCGCCATCGTCACCAGCGGTATGAACTTTGCCGACGCCCTCGCCGGCAGCTATCTGGCAGCGCGTACCGGCGCACCCATCCTGCTGACCGACAATGACAATATGGCAGATGTCATCGCCTATATCCTCGAAAATGTGGAAGAGGGCGGCGTTGTTTACGCCCTCGGCGGCAGCTCCATCGTCAGCGATACGCTGCGCGCCGTGACAAACAGCGGCTACACCTTCAAGCGTCTGGCCGGTGCCAGCCGCTTCGAGACCAACCTGATGATTTTGGAGGAAGCAGGTATCGACAGCGGTGACCCCGTGCTGGTCTGCACCGCCTACAACTTTGCCGACAGCCTCTCCGCCTCCGCACTGGGTCTGCCCATTCTGCTGGTGGATGACACCGTCAGCGCAGCGCAGATGGCGTTCCTTGAGGAAAATGCGGACGGCGAATTCATTCTGGTGGGCGGCACCGGCGCGGTGAAGCCCGCCGTGGAGCAGCAGCTGCGCGAGAAATGGGATGTAGTCCGTCTGGCAGGCGCCAGCCGCTTTGACACCTCCGTGCTGACGGCCATTGAATCCTTCGGCAGCAGCGGCGTTGACTACGCGGTGCTGGCATATGGCTACAACTTCCCCGACGGTCTGTGCGCGGGCCCGCTGGCATACGCCTTGGGCGCGCCGCTGATTCTCACCGCCAACGGCGATGAGTCCGCCGCCGTGGAGTACGCCACCGCAGCCGGCATCACCGACGGCTTTGTCCTCGGCGGCCCCAGCCTCATTGATGACACAGTGACCCGCGCCATCTTCTCTATGACCGCAGGCGACATCATCCAGCGGTAAGAATTCCCAATCCGACAAAAACGGCTCTCCCTATTGCGGAGAGCCGTTTTTCTTGTTTTTGACTGGTTTTTTTGCCATTTTTCGTTTCCGTTAAAAAACCGCCAAAATATTTGTTAAAATTTTCGCATTCTACCCCTAAAGTCATTTGACATTACCATCCGATTGTGCTAACATATGCTAATAAAGTCCTCCACTCTACAGGCTATACGGTTCTTCCGCTTCTGTTCTGGTGGCTTTAAATTTTTTTAAGGGTGGTTTTCGCATATGTTCACGAAAAAGGGTACTCAGGTACACAAGCTGGTTCTTGAGCAGATCAAGGATGTTCAGGAATGCCTCATTCACTTCGAAGGTTTTCTCCGCGCTGCCTGCGCCGGTGAGACCTCTTACGAAACGCTGAGCAGTCTGGCTCAGGGTGTCAACAAGGCAGAAGCCGCAGCAGACGAATCTCTGCGCCGTATGATCGACTCTCTGGCAAGTGAGTCCTTCCTGCCTTCCACCAAGGAAGACATCATCGCTGTTGCAACCAGCTGCGACGCCGTCGCCAACAAGTGCGAGGCGCTGGCACAGCAGATCGTTTTCCAGCAGTTCCGTTTCCCTGCCGAGTACTCCGAGCAGCTGCTGGAGATCCTCGCCATCAGCCACAAGCAGTTTGAGACGCTGGAGCAGAGCATCAGCCAGCTGTTCAGCCAGTTCGGCGCCCTGCTGAAGGATCACTCCATCCTCGACGAGATCCGCAATGCCGAGTATCAGGTAGACCTGATCGAGCAGAAGCTGTATCCCGCCGTCTACGCCAACGGCATGGATCTGGCACACCAGATGCAGCTGGCAAAGTTCATCGGTAATCTGTGCGACATCTCCGACATCGTTGAGGACATCGCCGACAAGATTCAGATCATGCTGGTTACCAGAAAGGCGTGATTTGACAAATGTGGATTTATTTGCTGCTTTCTGCCGGCCTTTTTATGGGCTGGTCGCTGGGCACGAATGACGCGGCCAACGCCTTCGGCACCGCCGTCGCCACCCGTGTGATCAAGTACCGTACGGCGGTGACCATCATCGCCGTTATGGTCGTCCTCGGCGCTTTCATCGGCGGCGCCAACAACATCGATAAGGTGGCTGAGCTGTCTACCAGCAATAAGGTCATCGCCTCCGTGGACGAGGTCAAGGACGCCATCGCCAACTCTTTGGTGGACGACCTGATCCTCAAGTCCGCGCTGAAGGCCTTCATCATCTTTATGTGCGCCGCGCTGACGGTGTTCGTGATGAGCTACCTCAAGTTCCCCGTGTCCGCCAACCAGTCCATCACCGGTGCCATCATCGGCTGGGGTCTGTTCCACGCGGATTACTCCGACCCTGCTGTGCTGGCGGTCAATATGCCCCAGATCGGCAAGTTCGCCTCCACCTGGATTTTGAACCCGCTGGGCGCCGGTATCATCTCCTTTGTGCTGGTGCTGACCTTCAATAAGATCGTGGGCAACCGTCTGGAGACGCTGAAGGGCTACGACACCATTTTGAAGTTCGGCTATCTGGGCGCAGGCGCCTTCGCCTCCTTCAGTATCGGTCTGAACAGCTCCGCCAACGTGACGGCACTGTATTATGACGCCGCCTTCGTGGAGACCGGCGTGGCCGCCAACCTGCTGACCGATGCCCGCGTGGCCGCCACCATCGGCGGTATCGCCATCGCCATCGGCGTGCTGACCTTCTCCAAGCGCGTGATGATGACCGTGGGCAGCAGCATCGCCGACATCAACCAGATCGAGGGCTTCCTGGTCATCATCGCCATGGCGCTGACCGTGGTGCTGATGGGCAGCTGGATGGGCATCCCCGTGTCCACCTCTCAGGCAGTTGTGGGCGCCGTGATGGGTGCAGGTCTGACCAAGGGCGTCAAGCACGTCCACTTCGGCGTGTTCAAGAACATCGCCATCGCATGGGTCAGCTCCCCCACCGTGGCAGGCGTGATGGCCTATCTGGTGGCTCTGGCCACTCAGGGCTTCTTCAAGTAAGCTACATACTCCCAAGCCTCCCGTCCTCTCGGATGGGAGGCTTTTCTTCTTGCCCTACTTGCTTTTTTGTGCTATCATAGTAAATCATTGATGTGTGTATGAGAGGACATCGTTATGAAAGAGAAAAAATCTGTATCCCGTGATACATTTGCCACCAAATGGGGCTTCCGTCTGGCCTGCATCGGCTCGGCGGTGGGTATGGGCAACATCTGGATGTTCCCCTACCGCCTCGGTCAGCTGGGCGGCGCCGCCTTTTTGATCCCCTATATCATCTGCGTGGTGCTGCTGGGTCACACCGGTCTCATCGGTGAGATGACGCTGGGCCGCAGTATGCAAAGCGGCACGCTGGGCGCCTTCGGCAAGTCCACCGAGCTGCGCGGCAAGGGCAAAAAGCCGGGCACGGCACTGGCTGTGATCCCCGTGCTGGGCGGCTTGGCACTGGCCATCGGCTACAGCGTGGTGGTGGCTTGGATCTTAAAGTATCTGGTGGGTTCCCTTACCGGCAGCGTGATGGCCGCTGAGAGCAGCGGCGCCTACTTCGGCGCCACCGCCAGCCATTTCGGCGCTGTTGGCTGGCATCTGCTGGGCTTGGGCATCACCTTCGCCGTGATGCTGCTGGGCATCCAGTCCGGCATTGAGAAGCTGAACAAGCTGATGATCCCGCTGTTCTATGCGCTGTTCCTGATCCTCGCTGTCCGCGTTTTCACGCTGGATGGCGCTATGGATGGCTACCGCTATCTGCTGATCCCCGATTGGAGCTATCTCCTCAAGCCCCAGACTTGGGTCTACGCGCTGGGTCAGTCCTTCTTCTCCCTCAGCCTTGCCGGTACCGGCACGGTGGTGTACGGCTCGTACCTGAAGAAGGATCAGGATATCCCCCAGTCCGCCCGCACCATCGCGCTGTTCGATACGCTGGCGGCGCTGCTGGCAGCCTTCGTGATTATGCCTGCGGTGTTTGCCTACGGTCTTGACCCCGCCTCCGGCCCTCCCCTGATGTTCATGACCATGCCCGAGGTGTTCAAGCAGATGCCCGGCGGCAGCGTGTTTATGATCATCTTCTTTGCGGCAGTGCTGTTCGCCGCCCTCACCTCGCTGGTGAATCTGTTTGAGACCCCCATTGAAGCGCTGCAGACCTTCTTCGGTCTCAGCCGTATCAAGGCTGTTGCCATCGTGGCGGTCATCGGCACAGTGGTGGGTCTTTGCATCGAGGGCATCGTCAGCGGCTGGATGGACATCTGCTCCATCTATCTGTGCCCGCTGGGTGCGCTGATGGCAGGCGTGATGATCTTCTGGGTCTGCGGCGGCAAGTACGCCAAGGAGAAGGCGGAGGAGGGCGCATCCCGTCCTCTGGGCAAGTGGTTCATCCCCGCCGGCAAGTATGTGTTCTGCGGTGTGACCCTTCTGGTGCTGATCCTCGGCATCGCGTGGGGCGGCATCGGCTAAGCGTTCTTACTTAAAAATCTATGGATTTTTAAGTAGTACTTTGCAGCTTTCTGCAGCGCACTCGCTTGGGGCGGCATCGGCTGAAAGCAAACAAAAAACCGCTCCTTCCGGCTGTTTCGGGAGGAGCGGTTGTTTTATTCATTTCGCTTTGTCCGGCCATGCTGCCAGAATATCCAACAGTCTTTCAAACCACTGTCCCAGCTTTGACTTTGCCATGATCCCACCTCCTTTTTTATCCTATTATATGTTCTATTGCCGTTCAGATGTTGCAAAATTGAGCCGAAATACCATATAATTCTCATAAATAATTCGTATAAGTACATTTTTTACAGCACAAAAAAAGACAGCCGCCCAAGCGGGCGGCTGTCTTTCTTTGCTTATTTGCCGATCAGCAGCGGCCAGGTAGCTTTGCCCACCACGCCGTCCACGTACAGCCCATTGGCGCGCTGAAACGCCTTGGCTGCCGCCTCCGCTTTCACACCGAACAGCTTGTCGGTGCTGCTGAGATTGCCTTCATAGTAGCCGCGGTCACGCAGCAGCACCATCGCCGCGCGGGCGGCGTCACCGGTGCTGCCGTTTGCGATCATCGGCAGCTCTACGCTCACCGTATTCGCCTCCTCCTGCGATTCATAGGGGTTCACAAACAACACGCCGAAATAGGCGCACAGCCCACGGGCGGCACTCTCGGCGATGGCGCGGAGATTGTCGTGGAACCACTGTGCATCCTCGGCATTGTCGTGGAACACGTGCTCTTCATAGTAGGACGCGGCGGAGGGCACCCGCAGCTCATAGAGATCGCTGCGCTCAAAGAGGGTGATGGGCTGATCGTAGATTTTTCTGCGCTCCGCCATCATCGCCTCCGCCAGACGCCTGCCCCGCGCACTGCCGGGATAGATCATAGGGCGATAGCCGCGCACCGTGCCGTCATAGGCGTTGGTGTGGCTGACATAGTGGACGTCCGCCCCCCAAGCGTCGGACTCCTCCACCGCACGGATCATCAGCTCGTTGCCGTCCTCGCCGGAGCGTGGGGTGCGGCGCGTGCCGCGTCGCCAATCGATGCCGCAGGCGGTGAGATACACCGTCAGCTCATCGAGATAGAGGTTGTTGTGGGTGGTCTCATCACAGCCGGGTACGGCACAGCGGTTGAAGTAGTGGTACGCCGGCGAGAGATATACCTTAGCCATTGTTTTCCAGCTCCTTTTTGTTCATCTGCTTCATCACCTGATCCACACCGGTGGCAGCCAGACCGCTGACAATGCCCACCGCCAGTGCGTTGATCACGTCCCCTGCAGGGAAATCCGGCATCACGAAAAGGCTCACCACGCCCAGAATGGCGCCGGTCAGCGCGCAAAGGATGGGGATCCACTTATCGTTGATGCCGCTGGCCTTCACCGCCAAGCCCACCACATAGGCGATCACCGTGATGGCCGCTACGCCTGCAATTCCAAAATCCATATTCGT
Organism: Oscillospiraceae bacterium; assembly: GCA_017937195.1. Taxonomy (GTDB): domain Bacteria; phylum Bacillota; class Clostridia; order Oscillospirales; family Oscillospiraceae; genus Vescimonas. Next base: position 24,070 of record JAGBEA010000026.1, read on the forward strand.
TTTCCTCCTTGCAATTTGTTGGGAGGGTCGCGGTCTGTTCCATTCTATGCCGCCGACCGCTGCGGCGCGTTCTCCTTTCCCCGTAAATTCCCTCCTACTTATAGGGTGAAAAACGGGGTTTGTTGCCTATTTTTATGCAACAAAAAAGCACCCATTTGAAAAAATGGGTGCTTTTTTTGTAAACTCCTTATTTGACCAGTAGCTCTGCGATCTGTACCGCGTTGGTGGCGGCGCCCTTGCGCACCTGATCGCCGCAGCACCAGATGTTCAGGCCGTTGTCGCTTGTGAGATCCTCGCGGATGCGGCCCACAAACACGATGTCCTGATCGCTGGTATCCAGCGGCATAGGATAGCACTTGTTGGCAAGATCGTCCACCAGACGGCAGCCGGGGGCATTGGCGATCAGCTCACGGGCGCGCTGCACGCTGATCTTCTCCTTGGTGCGCACCACGATGGACACGCTGTGGCTGCGCACCACCGGCACGCGCACGCAGGTGCAGCTGACCTTCAGCTCCGGCAGGTGCATAATTTTGCGGCCCTCGTTCTGCAGCTTCATCTCCTCGCTGGTGTAGCCCTCGTAGGCCTCGCCGCCGATCTGGGGGATCACATTGAAGGCGATCTGATGCTGGAACACCTTCACCTCCGGCTTTCTGCCCTCGCGCAGGGCGTCCACCTGCTCCATCAGCTCCACGGGACCGGCAGCGCCGGCGCCGGAGGTGGCCTGATAGGAGGAGGCAACCATCGCCTCGATGGGGCTGTCGGTATTCAGCGCGTTCACCGCCACCAGCGAGATGATGGTGGTGCAGTTGGGGTTGGAAATGATGCCCTTGTGGTTCTTCACGTCCTCGGGATTGATCTCCGGCACCACCAGCGGCACATTGGGATCAAGGCGGAAGGCGCTGGAGTTATCCACGAACACAGCGCCGGACTTGACGATAGCGGGGGCAAAGCGCTCAGCGATGTCGTTCTCCGCCGCGCCCAGTACGATGTCCATCCCCTCAAAGGCCTCCTCGCAGGCCAGCTCCACCGTCAGCTCCTGACCGCGGAACGCCACCTTCTGTCCCACGCTGCGCGGACTTGCCAGCAGGTGCAGCTCCTCCACGGGGAAATTGCGCTCTTCCAGAATCTTCATCATCTCGCGGCCCACCGCGCCGGTGGCGCCGAGGATGGCTACCTTTACCTTTTTCATCGTTTCTCTCCTTTTTTCACGAAGCTGTCATACAGCACGCGGATAGTGTTGGCGTAGTCCTTGTTGTCCACGCCCACGATAATGTTCAGCTCCTCGGGACCCTGGGTGATCATACGGATGCTGATGCCGTTTTCGCCGAGGGTGGCGAAGATCTTACCGGAGGTACCGGCCTTGTACGCCATCTTACGGCCCACCGCCGCCACGATGGCGATGTTGTCGATGACGTGCAGCTTGTCGGGCTTGATCTCCTTTTGCAGCTCGCCCATCAGCTGATAGAGGCAGGGTGCCACCTTCTCCGTCACCACCACCAGCGACACGTGGTCGATGCCGGAGGGGATGTACTCCACCGACACGTTGTATTTCTCCAGAATCTCCAGCATCTTGCGCAGGATGCCCACCTCGGAGGACATTCCGTTTTTGGTGATGGAGATCACCGAGAAGTTCTTGCGCCCCGCGATGCCGGTCAAAAAGCGCTGATCCAGCTCCTCCTGCTCATCGAATGCTTCGCGGATCATGGTGCCGGGGTGATCGGGCTGATTGGTGTTGCGGATATTCAGGGGGATATTCTTCTCCCGCACGGGGAAGATGGTGCCCTCGTGCAGCACCTGCGCGCCGATATAGCTCAGCTCCCGCAGCTCGGCATAGGTGATCTTCTCGATGGGCTGGGGATTCTCCACGATGGTGGGATCGGCCATCAAAAAGCCGGACACATCGGTCCAGTTCTCATATACATCGGCATCCAGCGCCGCTGCCGCCAGCGCGCCGGTGATGTCGCTGCCGCCGCGACTAAAGGTCTTGATAGAGCCGTCGGGCATAGTGCCGTAGAAGCCGGGGATCACCACGCAGCGGCCGGATGCGGCGCGCTGCAGCTTTTCATAGCTGACCTCCTGATCCACCGTGCCGTCCAGCTTGAACTTCAGCCACAGCTCCGCATCCAGAAAATCAAAGCCCAGATAGTCTGCCATCAACCGTGCGGCGAAGTACTCACCGCGGGACACCAGCTCCTCCTGCGAGATGCCCTTGTCCAGCTTTTTACGCAGCGCGTCAAACTCGCTCTCCAAATCGGTAGCAAGACCCAGCTCATCGCGGATTTCCAGATAGCGGCTGCGGATCATCTCAAACACGCTGTCGCAGGCCACGCCGTACTGCACGTGTGCGTGACACAGATACAGCAGATCTGTGATCTTGTTGTCATTTTTGAACCGTTTGCCTGCCGCGGACACGATCACCACGCGGCGGGCGGGATCGGCATCCACGATGGCCTTTACTTTTGCAAACTGCACAGCGTCCGCCATCGACGAGCCGCCAAATTTGAGTACTTTCAACATCTTTTTCTGTCCCTCCTGCGGCGTTTTCACGCCGTTTTCATCCGTGTTTTTCCCCTTTTTGCGGCGGCGGCGCGGGGATTTTCCGTTTTTCATCCGTCCGCCACAGAAAAACACTTGATTTTTCTTTAGGGACAGTGTATCATATTCTTATGCAAAATGCAAGAAAAAGAATGGAGCAAGTTGTATGATGTATCAAAGCACACGTGACCACCGTCTCGCCGCCTCCTCCACCCGCGCGGTGCTGGACGGCATCGCACCGGATGGCGGGCTGTATATATTGGATGACCTTTCATCGCTGGAGTTTGACTGGCGGTCCGTGCTGGAAGAAGACACTATGGAGATGTCTGCCCGCATCCTCGCCGCGCTCCTGCCGGACTTCCCCGAGATGTCTGCGCTGGTGCGCCGCGGCTATGAGGGTAAATTTGAAACCGACGAGCTGACCCCCCTTGTGGGTGTGGGTGACCGCTATGTGCTGGAGCTGTTCCGCGGACCCACCAGCGCCTTCAAGGATGTGGCGCTGAGTCTGCTGCCTCGCCTCATCACCGCCGCACGGGATGCCGAGGGAATGACCGACGAGATCGTGATCCTCACCGCCACCTCCGGTGACACCGGCAAGGCGGCGCTGGAGGGCTTCCACGATGTAGCCGGCACGCGGATCATCGTCTTTTACCCCCACGGCGGCGTCAGCGCCGTGCAGCAGGCACAGATGACCACCCAGCAGGGCAATAATGTGTGCGTGTGTGCCGTGCGCGGCAATTTTGACGATGCACAGACCGGCGTGAAGAACATCTTCGCCGCCTGCGCCGACCGCGACTTGAACGGCGCGCAGCTGTCCTCCGCCAACTCCATCAATATCGGCCGCCTTGCCCCCCAGATCGTGTACTATTTCAAGGCCTACGCAGACCTCCTGCACAGCGGGCGGATCAAGCTGGGTCAGCCCGTCCACTATGTGGTTCCCACCGGCAACTTCGGTGACATTCTGGCAGGCTATTTTGCCAAGCTCCTTGGTCTGCCGGTGGGCAAGCTGGTCTGCGCCTCCAACGCCAACAATGTGCTGACCGACTTCATCGAGACCGGCGTGTACGATAAGCGCCGCCCCTTCCACAAGACCACCTCCCCCTCCATGGATATTCTGGTGTCCAGCAATCTGGAGCGGCTTTTGTACCTGCTGAGCGGCTGCGACAACGAATATGTGGCAAACTTGATGGCACAGCTGCGCGATAACGGCTGCTATCAGGTCAGCGATGCGCTGCTGCAGCGTCTGCGTGCCGACTTTGCCTGCGGCTGCTGCGACGATGCGGAGGCAGCCGAGGTGATCGCGCAGGTGTGGAAGGAGTCCTGCTACCTGATGGATCCCCACACCGCCGTGGCTTGGGCGGTGAGCCAGCGCTTTATGGAAAGCCGCAGCGACGATGCCCCCGTGGTGGTGCTGTCCACCGCCTCGCCCTACAAGTTCCCCGCCGCCGTGCTGTCGGCGCTGGGCGAGACCCCCGATGAGGATGAGTTCGCCGTGATGGACCGTCTCCACGAAGTCACCGGCGTGGCTGTCCCCAAGAATCTGGCCTCCCTGCGCGAGATGGAGGTGCGCCACACCGACGTCATCGACCGCGAGGAGATGCTGGAGTACGTATTGAGAAAGGTAGGGGAAAAGCAGTGGTAACTGTCCGCGTTCCTGCCACCACCGCCAACATCGGCCCCGGGTTTGACACCTTTGGCTGCGCGCTGGCGCTGTATAACACCTTCACCTTTGAGGAGATCCCCGCAGGTCTGCAGTTTGCAGGCTGTGAGGAGGCCTATTGCAACGAGGAGAATTTGGCTGTAGTCGCCTATCGCTGCGTGATGGACGCGCTGGGTCTGCCCATGACCGGTCTTTCCATTACCATGGAGACGCAGATCCCCATCTGCCGCGGTCTTGGCTCCTCCGCCTCGCTGATCGCCGCCGGTGCCGCCGCCGCCAACGCGCTGCACGGCAGCCCCTACACCAAGCTGCAGCTGCTGGGCATCTGCAACGAGATCGAGGGTCATCCCGACAACCTTGCCCCCGCTTTGCTGGGCGGCTTGGTGGCCTCCTTTGTGGAGGACGGTCGCCCCGTGGCGGCGCAGTACGCCGTGCATCCGTCGCTGCGCTTCACGGCGCTGTTCCCCGACTTTGAGCTATCCACTCATATGGCGCGCAGCGTGCTGCCGAAAGAAATCCCCTTTGCCGACGCGGTGTTCAATGTGTCCCGCACCGCGGTGCTGCTCAAGGCACTGGAGGAGGGTAACGAGGACCTGATTCGCACCTCCCTGCACGACCGGCTGCACCAGCCCTACCGCAGCCGTCTGATCCGCAGCTATGACGAGGTGCGGCAGCTGGCGCTCCAAAGCGGTGCCGTGGCCTTCTGCATCTCCGGCGCAGGTCCTACGCTGCTGTATCTGTCCACCGATGAGGCGGTGGATCTGGCGGTAGCGGCGCAGCTGCATCAGCTGGAGGACAACTGGACGCTGCTGAGCCTGCCCATCGACCACGATGGCACGCAGGTAACAATGGCGTGACCCCATATACAGCAAAGACCGTGCATCACGCGATGCACGGTCTTATTTCCTTTATTCTCCGGTATATTTCCGCAGCAGCCGGTTGAAGATCACCACACCGGCAATCAGCTGCAGCGCCAGAAATCCACCCAGATACAGCACCACAGTGCGGCTTCCCTCCACCAGTTCCAGACTCCCCAGCACCGAGAACACCAGCATAGAGAGCGCAACGACCTTCACCTGCAGCCCATAGAGATAGCGAGCTGCCTTGCCGCGCAGCATCTCTTTCAGCTCGTCTTTCTGCTCGATCCGCTCCTGCGCCTGCTTTTCTGCATACTGCTGTGCGTGTTCCGGTGTGCGGCGGTAGATGCATTGCCCCAGCATCAGCACCCCCGGACAGATCCCTGCACCGGCCAGGCCAAAGAGGATGCCGTCCAGCTTCGTCTCTGTCAGCACACCCAGCGCCAAGCAGACACCACCCACCAGCAGATAGCACAACGCCGCCGTCAAATTACTTCTCTTCATAGACCGCTCCCCCTTCATAGATGAAGATCTCCTCGATAGTCTTTCCAAAAAACGCCGCAATGGCAAAGGCCAGTTCCAGCGAGGGATTGTACTTCCCCGTCTCAATGGCGCTGACAGTCTGCCGCGACACCTGCAGCGCGCGGGCAAAAGCTTCTTGATTCAGTCCTCGCTCCTTGCGCAGCGTTTCCACCCTGTTTTCCATATTCCGCCCCCTTGTCAAGTTTCCTTTACAATCCCAAGTATACTACGCAAACAAGTTTCTTGTCAAGCTTCCTTTACATTTTTACGAAAATAATTGATGGATAATCCCTTGACCGCCCTTCTGCCGCCGTGCTATACTGATTTCCGGCAAAATCTGCCTATTTTCCACGATAAAAGGAGCGATAGTATGCTTCGTGAATATACCAAACGCTTTACGGTGTGCATTTCCGGTCTGGCGCTGTATGGCTTCGGCAATCTTTTCTGCATCAAGGCAGGCGATGTGGGCACCAACGCGTGGAACACGCTGGCGCTGGGCATCGCAGACTCCACCGGCTTCAGCTTCGGCACCGCCACCTTCTTGGTGGGCTTCAGCATCTTGCTGCTGGACCTCATCGGGCGTGGCAAGCTGGGCTTCGGCACCTTCCTCAACGCGCTGCTGATCCCCGTTTTTTCCGACTTCTTCCTCGCTCTCGGCGCGTGGATCCCCACCTGCACCAACAAGGTGCTGGGCGTTGTGATCACGCTGGGCGCGCAGCTGGTGCTGTCCTTTGCCACCATCCTCTATATGAAAGGCCGTCTGGGCTGCGGGCCGCGTGACACCATGATGGTCATCGTGGGGCGCAAGCTGCCCAAGATCCCCATCGGCGTGGCGAAATTCATTGTGGAGAGCGTGGCGCTGGCGGTTGGCATCCTGCTGGGCGCACCCTTTGGTCTTGGCACGCTGCTGATTATGGTGCTGCAGGCGGGTATGTTCCAGCTGGCGTGTACCATCCTGCGCTATGAGCCACGGGACATCGTCCACGAGGACGTGGCGGATACCCTCCGCCGCTGGAGCGGGAAATAAGGGAATAAAAAAACCGCCGTGCTACATCGCACGGCGGTTTTGTTGTCAACGAATGAAATTGGTGCGCGGTTTCTCCTCCTGCTCCGGCAGGGGGATGCCGGCAGCATTACCGGCAGCAAGGCAGCGCAGCAGATACGCCATATTCCGCGCCAGCACGCGCATGGTGCAAAGCCCCTCCTCGTCCTGCTGCAGCTCCTGCGGCGTCATTCCGTGCACCATATTCCAGTAGCACGAGCCCACCTGCAGCATCTGGCTGATGGCAAAATACTTGTTGATCTGATCCAGCGCCGCCGTTGTGCCGCCGCGCCGCGCCACAGCCACTGCCGCAGCCGGCTTGAGGCGGAAGGTCTCCCCCGAATCGGAGAAGAACAGACGGTCCATAAAGGAGGTCAGGCTGCCGCTGGCGGCGGCGTAGTGAACGGGTGAGCCAAAAATAAATCCATCGGCGTTCTTCGCCTTTGCGCGGAACTGGTTCACCGCGTCATCCATGACGCACTCCCCCGTTTCGGCACAGCTGCGGCAGGCGATGCAGCCGCTGATGGCCTTGCGCCCCAGCCAGAAAATCTCCGTTTCCACGCCCTGCCGCTGCAGCTCACACACGATCTCCTGCAGCGCCGCGTTGGTGCAGCCGTCCTTGTTGGGGCTGCCGTTGACCAGCAATACCTTCATCTGTTCCTCTTTCTGTCCTTTCGGACGAATCCATTACACTCAAAAGTTCCACAATACGCGGCAGTTTAACTCATTTTGAAGTTTGTCTTTCAATAAAAAGTAACAGCTTGCCCTGCTCTCAACTACCAGTTTTCGAGTTTCCGTCCAAATGATCAGCCTCTCTGCACTGCTGTTATCCTTATACTCGCACCGGACAGATACGATCTCTTCCATTCGGAACTGATAGGTGTTTCCAAGAACTCCGCGCACGGAAAGTTTTTCGCCTTCCACGCTCGCTTGCCAAACGAAACCCATCAGCACCAGTACCGCACCCAGCCAAACACCGGCAAGCGGTATCAGCAAAACATAATAGGCTCGGTCGAGATTCCGTGCGGCAACGACGAAAAGAATCAACCATACCATAATATCCAACAAGCCGATCACACCAATGTACTTCGGATAGCGGATAGTAAAACAGTCTCCGACCGGTTTGAACTCCTGTTGCGTTTTGGGGACAAGCGCCGCAAATCCTGCGTATACAAGTGGGAACACCACCGCAAAAATAAGCCCCTTCATACCCACGCGCCCTCACTTCAGCTTCTGCTGATTCATCCACACGCTCATCACCAGACTGTGGGGTAAAACCTTGGTCAGCAGCGACTGACCGCGGGCGATGAAGCCAAAGCGGCTCACATCGCGGCCACGCTTGGCGTCACGCCACGCGCGGTAGACGATCTGATCCGGCTCATACATCGCCGCGTACTTCTTCACCACCGGCTCCTCGTCGCTGTTGATGGCGCGGTCAAAGAACTCGGTTTTCGTCCAGAAGGGGCATACCGCCGTCACACCGATGCCGCGGCTCTTCAGCTCGCGGTTCAGCGCGCGGCTGTAGCGCAGCACGAAGGCCTTGGTGGCGGCGTAGACATTGATGTAGGGGATGGGCTGATCGGCCGCCACGGAGGCGATGTTGATGATGCGCCCACCCTCGCCCATATAGGGGACGGTCAGCTGGCACATAGCCATCAGCGCCTGACAGTTGAGATCCACCATATTCAGATTCACGCTCAAGGGGGTATCCATGGCGGCGCAGAACTTGCCAAAGCCGCTGGCGTTGACCAGCAGCGCCACCTGCGGCTGCTCCTCTTTCAAAAGGGCATCGTAGGCGTCAAAGCTGCTGCGGTCGGTGAGGTCCAGCGCGATGGGGCGCACGGGGAACTCCACGCTCTCTTTCAGCTCCTCCAGACGGTCGGCGCGGCGGGCGATGGCCCACACCTCGTCAAAGCTGCCCCACTCCCGCAGTGTTTCGGCAAAGCGTCTGCCCATACCGCTGGACGCACCGGTGATCACGGCGATTTTCTTCATAATAAGTCACCTCTCCTCAGTTTTCTTCATCTTACCACGCGCCGCCCCAAAGCGCAAGAAAAAGCCGCAGCGCAAACGGCTCGGCGCATAAAAGAGCTTCCCTCCCCACCGCTTTGCCTGCCGTGACCGTTCTTGCTTTTCCCCATTTCCCGTGATACGATATGACCAAACGAAGCGATAAACTCGAATTTGACGGAGGTATATTATGCTAAAATATAACAATGAACTGTCTGCGAAAGAATATTGTGAGTTGCGTTCTGCCGTTAATTGGCAACCACTCATTGAAGAGCAGGCACAATCTGGCCTAAATAACTCCGATTTTATTATTGTTTGTCGAGATGATGATAATATAGTTGGCTGTGCTCGAATCTTTTGGGATAAAGGATATATTGCATACTTGGCTGATGTAATGGTGAAACCAGCGTATCAAAAACAGGGAATAGGGAAAAAACTTGTAAGCGAATGTATTGCATATATAGATAAGCAACTAAAAGATGGCTGGCGTATTAAAATCGTAATTGTATCAGCAAAAGGAAAAGAACAATTTTACGAGAAATTCGGCTTTGAACTGCGTCCAAATGAGCGTGATGGAGCAGGCATGCAAGTGTGGAGAGTTTGACCAATTCCAATTTGTCCAACAGATGCAATCAGCATAACTTAAAAAAGCCGCTCCGAACGGAGCGGCTTTCGTCTTATTCATAGATAGGGTGCTTTTCGATCAGCTCTGCCACGCGGGCGATGACCGCGTCGCGGTTGCCCTCATAGTCGGACACGATATCGTCGATGCACTGCACGATCTGCTCCATCTCGTGGGGTTCAAAGCCGCGGGTGGTCACCACGGGCGTACCGATGCGCACGCCGCTGGTGATGCCGGGCTTCTGGGGGTCGTTGGGGATGGCGTTCTTGTTCAGCGTGATGCAGACGCTGTCCAGCTGATTCTGCAGGTCCTTGCCGGTGATGCCCTTATTGCGCAGATCCACCAGCACCAGATGGTTGTCCGTACCTCCGGATACCATATGGAAATCGTGGCGGCGCAGACTCTCCGCCAGTGCGGCGGCGTTGGCGATCACCTTTTCGGCGTACGCCTTGAACGCAGGCTGCATGGCTTCCTTCAGGCACACCGCCTTACCGGCGATGACGTGCATCAAAGGACCGCCCTGCATACCGGGGAACACGGCGCTGTTGATCTTCTTGCCCAGCTCCTCGCGTGCAAGGATCATACCGCCGCGGGGGCCGCGCAGCGTCTTGTGGGTGGTGGTGGTCACCACATCGGCGTAGGGCACGGGGTTCATATGCTGACCGCCTGCCACCAAGCCTGCAATGTGGGCCATATCCACCATCAGATACGCGCCGTGGCGGTGTGCGATGTCGGCAAAAATCTTGAAATCAATGGCGCGGGGATAGGCGGATGCACCTGCCACCAGAACCTTGGGCTGATGCTGCTTCACCAGATCTTCGATCATATTGTAGTCGATGCAGCCGGTGGCGGGATCGACGCCGTAGCTGACGCTCTTATAGTACTTGCCGGACAGATTCACGGATGCGCCGTGGGTGAGATGGCCGCCGTTGGCAAGATCCATACCCATCAGCGTGTCGCCGGGCTGCATCAGCGCTGCATAGGCGGCGAGGTTGGCCTGGGCGCCGGAGTGGGGCTGCACATTGGCAAACTCCGCGCCGAACAGCGCCTTGGCACGGTCGATAGCCAGCTGCTCCACGCCGTCCACAAACTCGCAGCCGCCGTAGTAGCGCCGAGAGGGATACCCTTCGGCATACTTATTGGTCAGCACGCTGCCCATCGCGGCGATCACTGCGGCGGACGCCACGTTCTCTGAGGCGATCAGTTCAATATTTCTCTTCTGTCGGTCATACTCCTGCATCATGAGCGCTGCGATCTCGCTGTCAAAGCCCTCCAGATACTGCATGCCCTGCTCCAGAATGTTGTGCATAGTTTTGTTCCTCCTTGCCGCCGTCATCGGCTGCGGCAGCTTCTCTTTTCCGGCGTATATGCCGTCACTTTATCCATTATACCAATACACCGCAGAAAGTCAATCTTCCCGTATGGAACATTCCGTATCTTTCTCGTTTTTTCACGGCTTTTTTGCGTTTAGCGGTTGACATTTCCAAAAAATTGATCTATATTCACAGTAGTAAGTATCCCATTTCACGAATGGAGAGCAAACTATGAAGAACTTCGTTTTTGCATCCTATTACTTTTACTTTACCGCTTCTTCCGGTAAGGGTAATTTGTGATGCAAAAATAGGTTTCGTGAAACTGTATTTTGTGCGGCACAGGTTATCCTGGGCCGCATTTTTTCTTTCGCATTTTTCATTTTAATGGAGGTATCATCATGATCGTAATTCTCAAGCACGGTGTCAATCAGGAAATGCGCGCTCCCTTGATCGAATGGCTCAAGGGGCAGGGTCTGGGCGTCCATATTTCCGATGGCGATTACCAGACCGTTCTCGGTCTCATCGGCGACACCAGCCATGTGGATATGGATCTGATCGCCAGCCTCGGTATGGTGGATTCCGTCAAGCGCATCACCGACCCGTTCAAGTGCTGCAACCGCAAGTTCCACCCCGAGGACAGCGTCATTGAGGTGGGCGAGGCCAAGATCGGCGGCGGACACTTTGCCATGATGGCAGGTCCCTGCTCCGTGGAATCCGAGGAGCAGATCGTCACCGTGGCCAAGGCGGTGAAGGCAGCCGGCGCCCAGTTCCTGCGCGGCGGCGCGTTCAAGCCCCGTACCTCCCCCTACGATTTTCAGGGTCTCAAGGCCACCGGTATCGAGCTTTTGAAGATCGCCCGTCAGGAGACGGGTCTGCCCATCGTGACCGAGATCATGAGCACCGATGACCTGCCCCTTTTCGATGATGTGGACGTGATTCAGGTGGGCGCGCGCAATATGCAGAACTTCGATCTGCTGCGCAAGCTGGGTCAGCTGCGCAAGCCGATTTTGCTCAAGCGCGGTCTTGCCAACACGCTGAAGGAATTTTTGATGAGCGCCGAGTACATTATGGCAGGCGGCAACGAGCAGGTGATCCTCTGCGAGCGCGGCATCCGCACCTTTGACGATTACACCCGCAACACGCTGGATCTGGCAGCCGTGCCTATGCTGCACGAGCTGACCCACCTGCCCATCATCGTTGACCCCAGCCACGCCACGGGACGGGCCAATCTGGTGCTGCCTATGGCACTGGCCAGCGCTGCCTGCGGCGCCGACGGTCTCATCATCGAGGTGCACAACGATCCCATGCACGCGCTGTGCGACGGCGCACAGTCCCTGCGTCCCGAGGATTACGCCGCGCTGGCGGAGAAGGTGCGCCGTGTCCGTGAGGCAAGCGCATTATGACCGTCGGAATCGTAGGCTTGGGTCTCATCGGCGGATCCTTTGCCAAGGCGTATGCCGAGGCAGGTCACACTGTTCTGGCTGCGGATACGGATCGCAGCACGCTGGAATATGCCAAGATCTGCGGCACGGTCAGCGGTGCGCTGACGGAGGAGAACATCTCCGCCTGCGATCTGGTGCTGATCGCCATCTTCCCCGAGGCTGCCATCGCCTATCTGCGCAAAATGGCGCCCCACATCGGCTCCCACACCGTGGTGATCGATTGCTGCGGCACCAAGCGCGTGGTGTGCGCCGCCGCCTTCCCTCTGGCAAAGCAGCACGGCTTCACCTTCCTTGGCGGACACCCTATGGCGGGCAACCACCACTCCGGCTTCAAGTATGCCCGCGCCAATCTCTATCACAACGCGCCTATGGTCATCGTGCCTGCTGATTTCGATGACATCGCGCTGCTGGATCGGGTGAAGCAGCTGCTCTCTCCGGCGCAGTTCGGGCGCATCAGTGTCACCACCGCAGACAAGCACGATGAGATGATCGCCTTCACCTCCCAGCTTGCCCACGTGGTGTCCAACGCCTATATCAAAAGCCCCACCGCCGGCACCCACAAGGGCTTCTCCGCCGGCAGCTATAAGGATCTGACCCGCGTGGCGTGGCTCAATCCTGATATGTGGGCAGAGCTTTTCTTGGAGAACAAGGACTATCTGATGGACGAGCTGGACGGTCTCATCGCCGCGCTGCAGCAGTACCGCGAGGCGATGGCGGATGACGACCTGCCCCGTCTGGTGCAGCTGCTGGACGACGGACGCCGGCGCAAAGAGGAGGTAGACGGCAGATGACCACCATTCCCATCCCCGCATCCACCCCCTATGAGGTGTGCATTGAAGGCGGCTGTCTTGACCGCCTCGGCGAAAAGCTGACCGCTCTCACCAACCCCTGCACCGTGGCGGTCATCTCCGACACCACCGTGTTCCCGCTGTACGGACAGCGCGTGTGCGATTCGCTCCGCGATGCCGGCTTTCGCGTGGTCAGCTTCGTTATCCCCAGCGGCGAGAGCGCCAAAAATCTCACCACCTACGGCGAAGTCCTCACCTTCCTCGCCCGGAACCGCCTGACCCGCAGCGATATGCTGGCAGCGCTGGGCGGCGGCGTGGTGGGCGACCTGACCGGCTTTGCCGCTGCCACCTATCAGCGCGGCATCCGCTATATCCAAATACCCACCACCCTTTTGGCGGCGGTGGACTCCTCGGTGGGCGGCAAGACCGCTGTGGACTTGTCCGTGGGCAAGAACTTGGTGGGCGCGTTCCATCAGCCTGCGCTGGTGTGGTGCGACCCGGACACCCTCGCCACCCTCCCCCCTGCCGTCTTTCGTGACGGCTGCGCCGAGGTCATCAAGTACGGTCTGTTGGGCGACGCGGACTTCTTTAACCGCCTCTGCCAAATCCATATCCCCCAGCAGCTGGAGGCGGTCATCGCCCGCTGCGTGCAGATGAAGTGCGATGTGGTCAGCGAGGACGAGTTTGACCGCGGATGCCGCCAGCTTTTGAATCTGGGACACACCTTCGGTCACGCCATCGAGGGTGTCAGCGGCTATACGCTGTCCCACGGGCACTGCGTCGCCATCGGTATGGCGCTGATGTGCCGCGCCGCCGCATCGCTTGGCTACTGCGCCCCCTCCGTCTGCGAGGCGGCGGAGTCGCTGCTGCGGCGCTACGGCCTGCCCACCCAAAGCCCCTACGGTCTGGCGCAGCTGCGTGAGGCTGTGCTGGCGGATAAGAAGATGGACGGCGCGTCCATCCATCTGGCTGTCCCCTACGCCATCGGCGACACCCGCCTTGTGAAAATTCCCGCCTCGCAGCTGGAAGACTGGCTCCGCGCCGGAGGTGTGCAATGACCTACACCGCATCATCCGGCGCACTGCGCGGCACCGTCGCCATCCCCGCCTCCAAGTCGCAGGCCCACCGCCTGCTGATTTGCGCGGCGCTGGGCGCCCATCCGGTCACTCTGCGCTGTGACGGACTTTCCCGCGACATCGAGGCCACCGTTGCCTGCCTGCGCGGCTTGGGCGCGGAGATTGCTGTGGCCGACAATGTGCTGCGCGTCACCCCCATTGCCAAAACTGCCGCAGCCTCCACGCTGCGCTGCGGCGAAAGCGGCTCCACGCTGCGCTTTTTGCTGCCGGTGACTGCCGCGCTGGGCGCCGATGCCGCTTTTGAGATGGAGGGTCGGCTGCCCCAGCGCCCCCTCGCCCCCTTGGATGAGCAGTTGACCGCCCACGGCGCGAAACTGTCGCGTGAGGGCGATATCCTCCGCTGCTGCGGACAGCTGCGCGCCGGCGAGTATACCCTGCCCGGCAACATCTCCTCCCAGTATATCTCCGGTCTCCTCTTTGCCCTGCCCCTTTTGGAGGGGGACAGCGTGCTGCGTGTCACCGGCAAGGTGGAGTCCGCCGCCTACATCGCTATGACAGAGGATGCCCTGCGCCTCAGCGGCATCACATTTTATAAGGAAGGACAGACCTACCGCATCCCCGGCGCCCAGCGCTATTGCCTGCCGCGACAGCTGCAGGTGGAGGGCGACTGGTCCAACGCCGCCTTCTTTCTGTGCGCCGGTGCCTTCTCCCCCGAGGGTGTCACCGTCACGGGGCTGAACCTTTCCTCGTCCCAGGGTGACCGCGCCGTGGTGGACATCCTCCGCCGCTTTGGCGCAGAGGTCACCCAGAGCGCCGACAGCGTCACTGTCAAGGGCGGCACGCTCCACGGCATCACCGTCGACGCCGCCGCCATCCCCGACCTCATCCCCGTTTTGAGCGTGGTGGCCGCCGCAGCCGAGGGCGAGAGCCGCATCACCGGCGCTGCCCGCCTGCGTTTGAAGGAATCCGACCGGTTGCAGACCACGGCGCAGCTGCTCACCGCCTTGGGCGGCGAGGTGACAGAGCTGCCGGACGGCTTGGTGATTCGCGGCACAGCGCAGCTGCGCGGCGGCAGCGCCGATGCCTGCAACGACCATCGCATCGCCATGTCCGCGGCGGTGGCTGCCTCCATTTGCCGCGGCAGCGTCACCGTGGAGGGCAGCGAATGTGTATCCAAATCCTATCCCCGTTTCTGGGAAGACTATTCCAAACTGAAAGGATAAGCCTATGAGCAGCAGCTACGGAACCAACCTGCGTGTGACCGTCTTCGGTCAGTCCCACTCCGAGGCCATCGGCGTCACGGTGGAGGGTCTGCCCGCCGGTCACGCCATCGATCTTGCGGCGCTGCAGCGCTTTATGGATCGCCGCGCACCCGGCCGCAACGCCTATTCCACCCCCCGCAAGGAGGCGGACGTCCCCCAGTTCCTCTCCGGCATCAAGGATGGTGTGCTGTGCGGCGCACCGCTGACGGCAGTCATATATAACACCAATACCCGCTCCGGCGATTACGCGGAGCTTGCCACCACCCCCCGCCCCGGTCACGCCGACTATACCGCCTATGTGAAGTACGGGCCTTCCCGTGACTATGCCGGCGGCGGACACTTCTCCGGCCGTTTGACGGCGCCGCTGTGCATTGCCGGCGGTATCTGTCTGCAGCTGCTGGCAGAAAAGGGCATCACCGTCTTTGCCCGCATCCGCTCCATCGGTACCGTGCAGGACGATGCACCCTTCACCGCATCGGTGGGGGAAAAGGACTTCCCCACGGTGTCGGACGCGGCAGGCGAGGCGATGCAAGCTGCCATCGCCGCTGCCAAAGCCGATGGCGACAGCGTAGGCGGCGTGGTAGAGTGCGTGGTGCTGGGCGCACCTGCCGGCTTGGGCGACCCCATGTTTGACGGAATGGAGAACCGCATCGCCTCCGCCCTCTTCGGCATCCCCGCCGTCAAGGGCGTGGAGTTTGGCGACGGTTTTGCCGCCGCCGCGCTGCGGGGCAGTGAGAATAATGACCCCTTCATCGTAGAAAACGGCGCCGTTGCCACCGCCACCAACCACTGCGGCGGCATCTTGGGCGGCATCACCAACGGGATGCCCCTCATCGTTCGCGCCGCCTTCAAACCCACCCCCTCCATCGCCAAGGAGCAGCAGAGCGTGGACCTGACCACGCTGCAAGAGAAAAAACTGACGGTACGCGGGCGTCACGATCCGTGCATCGTTCCCCGTGCAGTCCCCTGCGTGGAGGCTGCCGTAGCCATCGCGGTGTACGATGCGTGGCTGGAATCTCAAAAATATAAGGAGAATTGACTATGGATCTGCAGGATTTGAGAAAAGAAATCGACAAGGTAGATGACCAACTGGTGTCCCTCTTCACCCAGCGGATGGAGCTGAGCGGGCAGGTCGCCGCCTATAAGAAAGCAAACGCACTGCCTGCGCTGGACGCAGGGCGTGAGCGCGATAAGCTGCAGCAGATCGCCGAGAAAATGCCGGAGGAGCTGCAGGAGTACGCGCTGTCGCTGTATTCCCTCATCTTCGAGCTGAGCCGCTCCCGCCAGAATGTGCTTCTCGGCCACGGTAACGAGCTGACCGAGCAGATCAGCCACGCCATCGCCAACACCCAGCCCTTGTTCCCCCCCAGCGCTATGGTGGCGTGTCAGGGTGTGGAGGGCGCTTACTCCCAGATCGCCTGCGAAAAGCTGTTCAAGCGCCCCAACGTGCTCTACTTTTCCAATTTTGAGGCGGTATTCTCCGCCATCGAGACCGGTCTGTGCCGCTACGGCGTGATCCCGCTGGAAAACAGCACCGCCGGCAGCGTGAATATGGTCTATGACCTGATGATGCGCCACAATTTCCGCATCGTGCGCAGCGTGCGGCTGAAGGTGGATCACAATCTGCTGGCCAAGTCCGGCGTGAAGCTGGAGGACATCCGCGAGGTATACTCCCACGATCAGGCCATCAACCAGTGCAGCGCCTTTTTGCAGCAGCACCCCGAGATCAAGGTGATCCGCTGCGCCAACACCGCCGAGGCCGCCAAAATCGTGGCGGAGTCCCACCGCACCGACATTGCGGCGCTGTCCTCCCGCTCCTGCGCGGAGCTGTACGGTCTGCAGTGCCTGCTGTCCTCCTGCCAGGATCAGTCCAATAACTACACCCGCTTCATCTGCATCTCCCGCAATCTGGAGATCTATCCCGGCGCTGACCGCACCAGCTTGATGGTGGTGCTGCCCCACCGCCCCGGCTCTCTTTACAAGATGCTGTCCCGTCTGTACGCGCTGGGCATCAACCTCAACAAGCTGGAGAGCCGCCCCCTCCCCGACCGCGATTTCGAGTTTATGTTCTATTTCGATCTGGACACCTCCGTCTACTCCCCCCAGTTCATTCAGCTGATGGGCGAGCTGGAGAGCGTGTGCGAGTCCTTCACCTACCTTGGCAGCTACAGTGAGGTGATCTGATGCACTTCGGCCTTTTGGGCAAAACGCTGGGGCACAGCTACTCCCCCGCCATCCACGCCCTGCTGGGCTCTGCCCCCTACGGTCTTTTCGAGAAATCGGAGGCAGAACTGCCGGTTTTCCTTAAAAACGGCGGCTTTCGCGGCTTGAATGTGACCATTCCCTATAAAAAAGCCGTTGTCCCCTACTGCGCCGAGCTGTCCGATACCGCCCGCGCCTTGGGCAGTGTCAACACCATCGTCCGCCGCGCCGACGGCACGCTCTACGGCGACAATACCGACTATTACGGCTTTATGAGCCTTGTGCGCCAAAGCGGTATCGACCCCAAGGGCAAGAAGGCGCTGGTGCTGGGCAGCGGCGGCGCGTCTGTCACGGTGTGCGCCGTGCTGGGTGCGCTGGGCGCGGAGGTGGTGGTCATCTCCCGCAGCGGCGCGGACAACTATGACAATCTCGCCCGCCACGCGGATGCCAGAATCCTCGTCAACACCACCCCCGTGGGGATGTATCCCCACAACGGCGCGGCGGCGGTAAATCTGCAAAACTGCCCCGACTGCGAGGCGGTGTTCGACCTCATCTATAACCCCGCACGCACCGCGCTGATGCTGCAGGCGGAGTCGCTGGGCATCCCCTGCTTTGGCGGTCTCCATATGCTGGTGGCGCAGGCCAAACGAAGCAGTGAGCAGTTCCAAAACCGCGCCATCGGCGACAGCGAAACGCTGCGCATTGAGGGGATTCTGCGCCGCGAGATGCAGAACATCGTGCTCATCGGGATGCCCGGCTGCGGCAAATCCACGGTGGCACGGCGCTTGGGCGCGGCGCTGAACCGTCAGGTTTGGGACAGCGACGCGCTGGTGGAGGAAATGGCCGGTATGCCCATCCCCGAAATCTTCGCCCGATACGGCGAGGAGGAGTTCCGCCGTCTGGAAACGCAGGTGCTGGCAGCACTGGGCAAGCGCTCCGGCATCATCATCGCCACCGGCGGCGGCTGCGTCAAGCGGCAGGAGAACTACGCGCCGCTCCATCAAAACGGCGTCATCTTCTGGCTGCAGCGCGACCTTGCCGCCCTGCCTACGGACGGCCGTCCCCTCTCCCAGCAAAATGACCTCGCCGCGCTGTACGCCCAGCGTGCGCCGCTGTACGCGCGCTTTGCCGACCACTGCATCGACAATAACGGCGCGCCGGAAACCACCGTCAACGCCATCAAGGAGGCATTGGAATGAAATTTCTCGTCATCAACGGACCGAATCTGAATCTGCTGGGTCTGCGGGAGCCGGACATCTACGGCAAGCAGGATTACGCCGCGCTGTGCGACCTTGTCCGCCAAACCTGCGCTGCCGAGGGCATCGAGGTGGCGCTGTTCCAGTCCAACCACGAGGGTGCCATTGTGGATGCCATCCAAGGCGCCTACGGCAAAATGGACGGCATCGTCATCAATCCTGCCGCCTATACCCACACCAGCATCGCCATTCTCGACGCGCTGAAGGCAGTGGGTCTGCCGGCGGTGGAGGTGCATATCTCCGATGTCAGCCAGCGGGAGGACTTCCGTCAGGTGTCCTACGCCGGCCGCGCCTGCATCAAGACCTATATGGGTCTTGGCTTCGAGGGCTACCGTCAGGCGATTTTGTATCTGAAGGACTATCTGGCAAAATAATCTCCCCCCAAAAGACCACCCACGGGTGGTCTTTTTTTGCCCAAATCGCCGCCGCGCCGTTTCCATTGGACAATGTGCATATTTTAGCGAAACACCGCGAAACAAATCTTGACAATTTCTTAACACTATGCGATACTTGTATGGTTAAGCAATAAAATAGCTTGTTTTCGGCTAAAAATTGTAAGAATAAAGAGAGAAAGGATAATTATCTTATGATCCCTGCCCTGTACGGCACTTGGGCCGCATTGATCCCCCCTGTTGTCGCCATCGTTTTGGCTCTGATCACCAAGGAGGTCTACTCCGCTCTGTTCCTCGGCATCGTCATCGGTGCTATGCTCTACTCCGGTGGCAATCCCATCGGCGCTCTGGAGCATTTCTTCGGCATCCTCCACGAAGAGGTTTCGGGCAACCTCGGCATCCTCATCTTCCTCATCATTCTGGGTATCATCGTTGCGCTGATGATCCGCGCCGGCGGCTCCAAGGCCTACGGCGATTGGGCCAGCCGCTCCATCAAGTCCAAGTCCGGTGCGCTGATCTCCACGGGTCTGCTGGGCATCGTGCTGGGCGTTGACGACTATTTCAACAACCTGACGGTTGGTAACGTGATGCGTCCCGTTACCGACACCCACAAGATCTCCCGCGCCAAGCTGGCCTATATGTGCGACGCCGTTGCCGCACCCGTCTGCATTATGATGCCCATCTCCTCTTGGGCTGCTGCCGTTTCCGGCATCATCGACGGCTACGATGGCTTCACCCTGTTCGTTCAGGCTATCCCCTACAACTTCTATGCCATCCTCACGCTGATCATGGTGTTCCTGACCGCTGCGCTGAACATCAACTTCGGCCCCATGAAGAAGCACGAGGACAACGCCGCGGGTGGCGATATCTACACCACCCCCGAGCGTCCCTACGAGAACGTCGCCGAGATGAAGTTCAACCCCAACGGCAAGGTCATCGATCTGGTGCTGCCCGTCATCATCCTGATCGTGGGCTGCGTGCTGGGTCTGGTCTACACCGGCGGTCTCTTTGACGGTGTGCCCGTGCAGGAGGCTTTCGCCAACTGTGATGCTCCTAAGGGTCTGTCCATGGGTTCCTGCGTGGCTCTGATCATCATTATGATCTACTTCCTGCTGCGCAAGGCTTTCTCCTTCAACGAAATGATGGAGTGCCTGCCCGAGGGCTTTAAGCTGATGGTGCCCGCCACGCTGATCCTGACCTTCGCCTGGACCATCTCCGGCGTGACCGGCAGTCTGGGCGCCGCTCCCTTTGTTGCCGGCGTGGTGGAAACCTTCGGCGCAGGTCTCCAGAACTTCCTGCCCGCCGCCATCTTCATCATCGCCTGCCTGCTGGCCTTCGCCACCGGTTCCTCCTGGGGTACCTTCGGCATTCTGATTCCCATCGTCACCGAGGTGTTCCCTCCCGTCAACGGTCTGCCCTCCCCCATTTTGATGATGGCTATCGGCGCCTGCCTGGGCGGCGCTGTGATGGGTGACCACTGCTCCCCCATCTCCGACACCACCATTATGGCGTCCACCGGTGCCCAGTGCCACCACATCAACCACGTGGCTACGCAGATGCCCTACGCCGTGGTGGTGGCCGCTGTCTGCTTCGTCAGCTACATCGTTGCAGCCTTCCTGCCCAACGTGATCATCGCGCTGCCTATCGCTATCGTGCTGATGGTCCTCACGCTGCTGCTGATCGGCAAGCTGAACGGCACGCTGGGGAAAAAGGCCTGATCTCTGTCGACCTACATCAAAAGACCACCCTCCGCGGGTGGTCTTTTTTTGTGTCCCCACCTCCACCCATCCCGTCCTTTACACTGATTCCAAAAAGGAGTATAATGTTTTCAACCCGTTTCGCCCCAAATCGGGGCGGGAAAGAGAGGAAAGAACCGTGAATTTTACACCAAACAGTACCTTTATGTACATCATCGCCGCTCTGGTGATCGTGTTCGTGCTGGCGCAGTCCATCTTCTTCCTTGTGCGCGCTCTGCGCCGCGGCAAGGAGCTGGGCATCAGCAACGCACAGCTGAAAAAGACGGTGATCGCCACCTCCGTGTTCACCATCGCCCCCGCCATCTCCATCCTGCTGGGTGTGGTGACTCTGTCCAAGTTTTTGGGCATCCCTCTGCCGTGGATCCGTATGAGTGTCATCGGCGCGCTGACCTATGAGCTGCCCGCCGCCACCTCCACCGCCAACGCGCTGAACATCTCCCTCTCCGAGCTGATCCGCGACCCCAAGGTCTACTCCGCCATCGCGTGGGTGATGACCCTCGGCATTATACCCAGCATCATCCTGCCCCCCATTCTGATGAAGAAGATCCGCGGCGGTATGGTGAAGCTGCAGAGCAAGGACGCCAAGTGGAGCGACATCTTTATGACCTCGCTGTTCCTCGGTATGATCTCCGCCTTTTTGGGTATGGTGTTTGCCGATATCCGCAGCGGTCTGGCTGGCTGGATCCCCATCTTCGTGCTGCTGGTGTCGGCACTGACTATGGCGGTGTGCGGCATCCTCATCAAAAAGTGTAAGATGCAGTGGCTGGAGACCTATGCGATGTCCATCAGTATGATCGTGGCGATGGTGTTCGCCGTGGTCATTACCCCCGTGATTCTGTAAGGAGGTGGCAGCAATGCGTGATTATATGACTCAAACCGACCGCTACGGCAAGCTGTGGATCTGGACCGCCGCCGTAGTGGTGCTGATGGTGCCCGTTGCCATCTGCGTATACTATAATGCATGGCCCGAGATGACGGCCGTTTTGAAGGGTCTTTTGGGCGTTGCCCCCATCTACTGGACGGTGGGCTTCATTGAAGTGGTCACCTATACCCCTATGCTGGGCGTAGGCGGCACGTATCTGGCCTTCGTCACCGGTAACCTGACCAGTCTGAAGGCCCCCAGCGCACTGAGCGCTATGGAGAACGCCGGCGTCAAGCCCGGCAGCGAGGAGGGCGAGGTCATCTCCACCATCGCCATTGCCACCTGCTCCATCGTCACCACACTGGTGATCGTGGCAGGCGTGTGCGTGCTGAGCATCATCTCCCCCATTCTGGACTCCCCCGTCCTCAAGCCCGCCTTTGACAACATCCTGCCCGCCCTGTTCGGCGGTCTGGGCGTTGTGTATATCAGCAAGAACTGGAAGCTGGCCATTGCGCCGCTGATCTTTATGATCGTGCTGTTCCTGCTGGTGCCGGGTCTTGCCGGCAGCGTAGGCGTGCTGGTGCCCGTTGGCGTGCTGATCGCGCTGGGCGCAGGCCGTGTGATGTATAAGAAAGGCTGGGTATAATGGGTACTGTACTCTATATCATTCTCGCCGTCCTCGTGGTTTTCATCGGCATCATCCTGCTGCGCACCCTCGCCTTCCGTCCCCATAAGGAGGAAGCGGTCACCGCCGAGCCGATCGCGCTGAACGAGGAGAAGATCATCGCCGATATGGCGGATATGATCCGCTGCAAGACGGTGTCCAACCGCGACCACTCCTTGGTGGATTGGGCGGAGTTTGACCGCTTCCAGGCGCTGCTGCAGGAGCGTTTCCCCCGCATCCACGCTGCCGCTACGCTTGAAAAGCTGGGTAAGACCGGACTTCTCTACCATCTCAAGGGCAGGAGCGACGCTGCCCCCAGCGTCTGTATGGCGCACTACGATGTGGTGCCCATCGAGGCGGACGGCTGGACAAAGCCCGCCTTTGACGGTCTCATCGAGGACGGCTTCCTCTGGGGTCGCGGCACGCTGGATACCAAGGGCACGCTGTGCGGCGTGATGGAAGCGCTGGAACAGCTCTTGGGCGAGGGCTACGTCCCCGAAAATGATCTCTATCTCTCCTTCTCCGGTGAGGAGGAGGTGGACGGCGACTCCTGCCGCGAGATCGTAAAATATCTGGAGCAAAAGGGCATCACCCCCGCCATAGTGGTGGATGAGGGCGGCGCTGTGGTGGACAATGTGTTCCCCGGCGTGCCCGGTCAGTGCGCCGTGGTGGGTATCGCCGAAAAGGGCAGCGTCAGTATGGATCTTTCCATGGTGTCCCAAGGCGGACACGCCTCCACGCCCCCCAAGCACACCATCCTCGGCCAGCTGAGCCAAGCGGTGGTGGATATCGAGTCCCACCCCTTCCCCCGTCATCTCACCCGCCCCGTGGCGGAGATGTTTGACACGCTGGGTCGCCATTCCACCTTCCTCTACCGGATGATCTTCGCCAATCTCTGGTGCTTTGAGCCGGTGCTGGATCTCATCTGCAAGATGAGCGGCGGCGAGCTGAACGCCATGATGCGCACCACCGTGGCGTTCACCCGAATGGAGGGCAGCAAGGCGTATAACGTGCTGCCGCCCAAGGCAAGCCTTGGCATCAACGTGCGCTTGATGGGCGGCGATACGGTGGAGTCCGCCGCAGATTATCTCAAGGGCGTCATCAAAAATGACAAGATCACCCTTCGTGTGGTGGACGGTATGGATCCCTCCATCTGCTCGGAGACCAACTGCAAGGCGTGGGATACGCTGAAGACCGCTATCCGCCAGACTTGGCCGGAGGCGCTGGTGTCCCCCTACCTGATGATGGCCGCCAGCGACTCGCGCCACTACTGCCGCATCACCGACCGCGTGTACCGCTTCAGCGCTATGCACCTGAGTAAAGCCGAGCGCGGTATGATCCACGGCAACGATGAGCGCATCCCCCTGCCCACGCTGATCCGCACGGTGGAATTCTATGTCCGTCTGCTGCGGATGCTGTAATGTTATAAAAAAAGGAGCGTTTTCTATGACATACGCCCTCAACCGACAACTTTTGGACTTTATCTCCGCCTCCCCCACCGCCTTCCACGCGGTGGCGCAGGTATCCAAGCATTTGGAATCTGACGGTTACACCAAGCTCCGCAGCGATGCAGCTTGGTCGCTGACCGCCGGCGGCAAGTACTATCTCACCGCCAACGATTCCTCCCTCATCGCCTTCCGTATCCCCGAAGGCGAGGTGCAGGGCTTTCTGCTCTCCGCCACCCACAGCGACAGCCCCACCTTCAAGCTGAAGCCTGCGCCCCAGCGCACCGCTGCGCCTTACGCCCAGCTGAATACGGAGCGCTACGGCGGAATGCTGCTGCACTCGTGGCTGGATCGCCCTCTGTCCGTCGCAGGCCGCGTGTTGGTGGAGGAGGACGGCCGCCTGGTCTCCCGCCTCATCGCGCCGGAGGACTTTTCCGTGGTGATCCCCAGCGTGGCAGTCCATCTCGATCGCACCGCCAATGACGGCAAAAAGCTGAACCCCGCCGTGGATCTGCTGCCACTCTATGCCATGGCAGGCGGCACCGCCTTCACCGCACAAGTGGCAAAATGGGCGGAGACCACAGAGGAACAGATTTTGGGTCACGATCTCTATCTCGTCTGTCAGGACGGCAGTATGCTGTGGGGCGCGGACGATGCCTTTATCTCCGCGCCGCGGCTGGATGACCTTGCCTGCGTGTATGGCTGTCTGCAGGGCTTTTTGAGCGCCGAAGCAGGCAGCGCCATTGATGTGCTGTGCGTCTTTGACAACGAGGAGACCGGCAGCGAGAGCAAGCAGGGCGCCGCATCCACCCTTCTGCGGGATACGCTGCGCCGCATTGCCGCCGCACTGGGTCTGGATGAAACCGCCTATCAGCAGCTTTTGAGCCGCAGCTTTATGGTATCGGCAGACAACGCCCACGCCCTGCACCCCAACCACCCCGAGCTGAGCGACCGCGATAACTGTCCCGTTCTCAACGGCGGCGTGGTCATCAAGTATAACGCCAACCAGCGCTACACCACCGACGCCGTGTCCGCGGCGCTGCTGCGTGCGGTGTGCCGCAAGGCGGATGTGCCGGTGCAGACCTTTGCCAACCGCAGCGATATGGTGGGCGGCAGCACGCTGGGCAGCATCGCCAACACCCACCTCCCCGTGCGCACGGTGGATATTGGCTTGCCCCAACTGGCGATGCACTCCTGCTACGAGACAATGGGCAGTGCCGATCTTGCACAGCTTATCCGTCTGATGGCAGCGCTGTACGGCAAGACTGTCTGCACGGACGAAAGCGGCGCGCAGTATCTGGCATAAATCCCTAAACAAACGAAAAGAGCAAGAGCCGCCAAGCTCTTGCTCTTTTTTGTTATCCATTTCTCTCACACCGGCACAAAGGGTATCGGCACAAAGCCCACCGGCTTGCCGTCCTCAAACTCCACCTGCCAGCCGGTGCCCGGCTGGGGCATATAGTCCCGAAATGTGCCCTCGGGGAACCATTTGACCATCATGCAGGAGATGACGCCGCCGTGTACCACGCACACCGTGTCCTCCCCGCGCTCCAGCACCGGTTGGATCGCCGCCAGCGCCCGCTTTTGCAGCAGCTCAAAGCTCTCGCCATTGGGGCAGATGTTGGTGGCGATCTGCTCATTCGCCCACAACCGGAACGATTCATCCTGCTGCAGCTCCTCATAGGTGCGCATCTCAAAATCGCCGAAATCCATCTCCCGCAGCCCATGCAGCGCCTCGTGGGTCTGCTCACCGTACAGCACAGCAAAGGTCTGCTCCGTGCGCAGCATACCGCTGGTGTAGTAGTGCTGCGCCGCAGGGTAGATCATCTGCGCCTTGCTCGCCTGCAGCGCGTCGATGCCCTCTTGCAGCAGCGGCAGATCGCTTCTGCCGTAGTAGAGGCTTCGCTTATTGCCATCGGTGATGCCGTGGCGGATCAGTGTCAGTTTCAATGCTCCTCGCCAACCTTTCTTTGGGCATATCTTACCATAATACCCCTATTTGCGCAACACCCCTTGCGCCCATCAGCAAAATCTGCTACAGTATGACAAGAATCTGTCACGAAAGGGCGTAGACTTATGAAGGCGCAGAGTGCAAAAATCAAGCTGGCATCGGTGATGTTCGTTTTCGGCACCATCGGTCTTTTCGTGCGCTATATTCCGCTGCCCTCGGCGGTGATCGCCCTTGTCCGCGGTCTTGTGGGTATGCTGTTTTTGCTGCTGGTCAGCTACGGCAAGAAGACGCCGCCGGACTGGAAGGCGATCCGCGATAACCTCAAGCGCCTTTTGCCCTGCGGCATTATGATGGGCTTCAACTGGATCTTGCTGTTTGAGGCCTATCGCTACACCACCGTGGCGGTAGCCACACTGTGCTACTATCTGGCGCCGGTAATCATTCTGCTGCTGTCCCCCATCGTGCTGAAGGAGAAGCTGACGGCGCTGAAGGCAGGCTGCATCGCCGCGGCGCTGGTGGGTATGTTCTTTGTCTCCGGCATTTTGCAAAGCGGCGATCTCTCCGCCTTCAATTTCCGGGGCATCGGCTTGGGTACTGCCGCCGCCGTGCTGTACGCCTTCGTGGTGCTGCTGAATAAGCAGCTGCAGGGCATTAACTCCATCGACGCCACCATGACGGAGCTGGGCACCGCAGGCGCCATTATGATCCCCTACATCCTGCTGACCACGGAGCTGTCCGCCCTCAGCTGTGACACGCGGGGCTTGCTGCTGCTGGCATTTGTGGCCATCGTCCACACCGGCATCTGCTACGCCATCTATTTCTCCTGCATCACCGCGCTGCCGGCGCAGACCGGCGCCCTCTTCAGCTATATCGACCCCGTGGTGGCGATTTTGCTGTCCGCCCTCGTGCTGCATGAGCCTATGGATACGCTGTGCATCATCGGTGCCGTGCTGATCCTCGGCTCCACTATGGTGGGCGAGCTGTTTGAGAAGAAAAAGTGAGAAAAAGCATCCGCTTTCCGTAGAAAGCGGATGCTTTTTTGTGTTTTATCTGCCGCCGCAGTAGCCTTTACCGCAGCCGCCCTTGCCGTAGCCATTGCCGCCGGCACCGTAACCGTTACCTTGCTGTGCACCGCAGCCGTTACCCTGCCGCGTGCCAAAGTTATCGCACACGCCGTCACCGTTTTCGTCGGCAAACTGACCGCCCTGCTGCGCGCCGCATTCGCCGCGCATACCCACGCAGCCCTCCGCCGCGAAATCGCATACGCCGTCGCTGTTTTCATCGGTAAAACCCTGACCCTGCGCAGCCATTGCTGCCGTCACACCAAAGCTCAGCACCAATGCCACCACCAGCGCCATCATCCATTTTTTCATACTGTGCTCCTTCCAGCCTCGTATCTGATTTCATCACACAGCATACCACATTGTGCCCACTCTGTCAAACCAAAGGACGGATGCCGCAGCACCCGTCCTTTTTTGTGTTGAAAATCAGAAGCAGCCCTGCTCCATCATGGCTGTTGCCACCTTCTTGAAGCCGGCGATGTTGGCGCCTGCCACCAGATTGTAGCCGAGACCGTACTCCTCGGCGGCCTCCACGCTCATATCGTGGATGGTCTTCATGATCACCTTCAGCTTCTCGTCCACCTCTTCCGCGCTCCAGCTCAGCCGCTCGCTGTTCTGGCTCATCTCCAGACCGGACACAGCCACGCCGCCGGCGTTCACCGCCTTGGACGGCGCCACGATCATCCCCGGCTGGCTCATCAGGAACTTCAGCGCATCATTGGTGGTGGGCATATTGGCCACCTCGATATAGTACTTCACGCCGTTGGCGGCGATCTGCTGTGCGTGCTCCATATGCACGTCGTTCTGCATTGCCGACGGCATCACGATATCCGCCTTCACGCCCCAAGGCTTCTCACCGGGATAGAAGGGCACGCCGAATTTGTCCGCGTAGTCCTTCACCTTGTTGCGTCCGGAGTTGCGCATCTCCACCAGATATTCGATCTTCTCCTCGCTGGAGGACACACCCTCGGCATCGTAGATATAGCCGTCAGGACCGGACAGTGTCACCACCTTGGCGCCCAGCTGGTATGCCTTTTTGCAGATGCCCCACGTCACGTTGCCAAAGCCGGCGCAGGCGATGGTCTTGCCGCGGATATCCTCGCCCTCGTGGCGCAGCACCTCCTGCAGATAGTAGATGGCGCCGTAGCCGGTGGCCTCGGGACGGGTCTTGCTGCCGCCGTAGGTAAAGCCCTTGCCGGTCAGCACGCCGTTCTCCCACACGCCCTTGAGGCGGCGGTACTGGCCGTACAGATAGCCGATCTCGCGGCCGCCCACGCCCATATCGCCGGCAGGCACGTCCACATCCGGCCCGATATAGCGGTACAGCGCCGTCATATAGCTCTGGCAGAAGCGCATGATCTCCGCCTCCGACTTGCCGGCAGGATCAAAATCGCTGCCGCCCTTGCCGCCGCCCATGGGCAGACCAGTCAGCGCGTTTTTGAAGGTCTGCTCAAAGCCAAGGAACTTGATGATGCTGGGGCAGACATTGGCCTGGAAGCGCAGACCGCCCTTGTACGGGCCGATAGCGCCGTTGAACTGGCAGCGATAGCCGATGTTGGTGTGCCACTGTCCCGCGTCATCGCACCACACCACGCGGAAGGTGAACATCCGCTCCGGCTCCACCATTCGCGTCAGCAGATCCGCCTTTTCGTATTCAGGATGAGCGTCGATCACCGGCGAGATGGCGCTGAATACCTCCTCCACGGTCTGCACAAACTCCGGCTCATCAGCGTGCCGCTTTTTTACGTACTCGATCACACGGGAAACATATGCGTTCATTAGGTCGTCCTCCTTTTTTGATCTATGTTGCTTCTTTTATTGTGCCTGCAAGTTGTATTTTATATGCCTCTTGTTCCGGTCACCCCCCTTTTTGCCGCACTTATTGACTTTTCTTTTTTTCGCTTTATAATTAATAATATGCCTCGCGGCGATGACTCGCTGCCGCAGGCAAATGCAATAATGCCCGCATTTTGCGGCAGGAGGTATTTATGGCTGCATATCCCATTACCATTGCCGGTCTCCGGCGTGAGCTGCCCATCTGCAAGATCACAGATGATCTGTACATCGGCGCATTCATCTGCTTTGGCGATGCCGAGCTGTGCGTTGCCTGCGCCCGCGATCTGCTGGCGCTGCTGGAGGAGGGCAGCTATGACTATCTCCTCACCGCCGAGGCCAAAAGCATTCCGCTGATCCACGAGATGGCGCGTCAGTCCGGCGCCAAGAAGTATTTCATCGCCCGCAAGGGTCGCAAGGCCTATATGCCCGACCCCATCAGTGTGGAGGATCAGTCCATCACCACAGCCGGCAAGCAGGAGCTGTTTCTAGGTCGTGACGATGCCGAGTTGATCCGCGGCAAGCGCATCGTGCTGATCGACGATGTGATCTCCACCGGCGGCTCTCTGGCCGCTATGGAGGCACTGGTGTCCGCAGCCGGTGGCACCGTGGTGGATCGGATCGCCGTTCTGGCGGAGGGCGACGCCCAAAACCGCGCCGACATCAAGTATCTGGCGCCCCTGCCTCTGTTCAATGCCGACGGCAGCACCAAATAAAGCCCCATTCTATGACCGCTTGCACTGCAGGCGGTCATTTTTAAGATGTAAAAAAGCATATTGGCATAGTAATGCCAATATGCTTTCATTTTTTCTTCTCCAATTTGCGCAGCGGGGCAAAGCACAGCGGCCATACAGCGCCGGCAAACAGCACCATCAGCCCATAACGAACCGCGCCCGCCGCATCGGCGTGCCCAATGATTGCGATCAGCGGCGCTTTCAGCCCCGCCTTGATGGCGACCACCAGCGCAAGACCCACTGCCACCTTGATGATCTGCACCCACCAAGCAGCTTTGGTCTCAAAATGGATATATTTCTGATCCAGCCAGCAGGCGATCAGCATACCGACCGTGGCGCCGCTCAGCTTCCATGCGTTGGAAACGGCGCTCTCCAAATTGTGGATGTCGGTGTCTGCCGGGAAGGGATAAAGCTCCATAAACAGCAAAAAGGCCGCACTGCACCCCAAGAGACCCAGCAAAACCCACAGCATCCGCTGCGGCTCACGCTGCGCAGACTGCACCAGCGGCCACAGTACCAGTACCAGCACCGTGCCCACCAACAACGAAACGCCCACATCCAGCGGCGTGTGTACGCCCAGATACATACGGGAAAATGCCACCAGCAGCGCCACAACGATCAGCACCGCCCGCAGCCAATTTTTGCCCGTCATCCGCGCCAAGCCGCCAAAGGTCCCCACTGCGCTCTGGGTGTGTCCGCTGGGGAAGGAGTAGCCGGTGGCAGCCTCACGGGCGCTCTCCACGATGTCAAAATTGGGATCCAGCACCCACGGACGGGGGATGCGAAACAGCATTTTCAAAAACTGGTTCATCACCGTGCCGAGAAAGCCCACCGTCAAAAGATAGTAGCCCCCCACCTTGCTGACGCACCAGAACACGACGATGGCCACCACCATAAAGATGGTCTCCTCGCCCAGACGGGTCACCAATGCCATTATGCTGTCCAAAACCGGTGTCCGCAGCTCCTGCAGCGTATATAATAGCGACATGGTCACCCCTCCTTTCTGTTCTGCCTCTATTGTACTACACCAAAATCTTTGTTGCAAGCAAAATATTTTTGTTCGCGGTTTTTGTCAGTAATCATCTTCTATCTATAGAACAAACGCCTCCCTTGCCTAAAGGGAGGTGGCATTTGCAAAGCAAATGCCGGAGGGATACAAAAAGAAAAGAGGACGACAAAATGGTCGTCCTCTTTGTGTTGGCGTTACCTATTTTCCCAGTCGCGTCGGCCCGCCAAGTATCGTGGGCAGACACGGGCTTAACTGCCCTGTCACGGGATGGGGTTCCATCCCGAATCCTCTGTATAAAGCAAAAGAACCATCCTTTCGGATGGTTCTTTGTGTTGGCGTTACCTATTTTCCCGGGCCGTCTCCAGCCAAGTATCGTGGGCAGAAGCGAGCTTAACTTCCGTGTTCGGGATGGGAACGGGTGGACCCTCGCCCTAATCA
>JAGBEA010000027.1 GCA_017937195.1 Oscillospiraceae bacterium
ATGCTGCCATGAACCTGAAAAAGCTGGCAAATTGGAGTTGGAAAAACTCCTTTTTACCTGCGTTTTTCCGCTTATTTCCACAGTATACTGTTAGAACCTCTGTTTTCGCCTGAACGAAAACAGAGGTTCTTTGACAATCTGCAAAAAGCGACGGTCACAGACCGTCGCTTTTCTCTTTCGATTGTATTTTACTGTCAAAACTGCTACAATAAAGAAAAAGTGAGGGAGGTGAGGAAATGGCCGATCTGCAGACCGATATCCGCTACATCAAGGGCATCGGCGAAACACGCGCCAAGGCGCTTGCCAAACTGAATATCGCCACGCTGAAGGATCTGATCTCCTACTTCCCCCGCGGCTATGAGGATCGCACCCTCACCCGTCCCATCCGTGAGCTGATCGTGGGAGAATACGCCTGCGTAAAGGCCATGCTGGCCTCTGACCCCACTGCCCACCGCATCAGCGGCGGACGCACACTGGTCAAGGCCCGCGCCGTGGACGAGGGCGGCTCGCTGGAGCTGGTATTTTTCAATCAGGAGTACCGCAAAAGCTCTCTGCACAAGGGTGAGAGCTATATTTTCTACGGCAAGGTGGAGGGCAATCTCCTGCGCCGCCAGATGGTCAATCCGCTGGTAGAGCGGGAGGGACAACAGCAGATCACGGGACGCATTATGCCCCTCTATCCTCTGACCGCAGGCGTCAGCCAGCTGATCCTCTCCCGCGCAGTGCGGCAGGGATTGGATGCGTGCCGCGACCTGCTGACAGATGTACTGCCCGACCGTGTGCGGCAGGAGCACGGGCTGTGTTATGTCAACTACGCCTATGAGAATGTCCACTTCCCCGCCTCCCCCGAGGCGCTGGATATCGCGCGGCGACGGTTGGTGTTTGAAGAGCTGTTTTTATTGACCTGCGGTCTACACCTGCTGCGCTCGCGGCGGCAGGATGTGGCAGGACCTGCGTGCCAAAGCATCGATATGGCGCCTTTCTATGACGCGCTGCCCTTTGCGCTGACCAATGCCCAAAAGCGCGCCATCGATGACGCCATCGCGGATATGTGTTCGCCTCGCCCCATGAACCGTCTTTGTCAGGGCGATGTAGGCAGCGGCAAAACCATGGTGGCGGCCGCCTGCGTGTGGTTCGCCGCGCAAAACAGATGGCAAAGTGCGCTGATGGCACCCACCGAGATTCTGGCGCGGCAGCACTATGAGGGGTTGGCGCCGCTGTTTCAGCGCTTCGGCCTGCGCTGTGCGCTGCTGACGGGCTCCACCCGCGCAAAAGAGCGGCGGGAGATTTTGACGGCGCTGGCAGATGGCGGCATTGATCTGTGCATCGGCACCCACGCGCTGCTGACCGAGGATGTGCAGTACGCCCATCTGGGCTTGGTCATCACAGACGAGCAGCACCGCTTCGGCGTGAATCAGCGCTCGGCGCTGGGGCAGAAGGCGGAGCATCCCCATATGCTGGTGCTGTCCGCAACCCCTATCCCCCGCACACTGGCGCTGATCATCTACGGCGATCTGGATGTATCCATTATCAACGAACTGCCCCCCGGGCGGCAAAAGGTGGACACCTTCGCCGTGGGCGAGGGTTACCGCGCGCGGATCAACGCCTTTATCCGCAAGCAGGTGGCGGCTGGACATCAGGTATTCATCGTCTGCCCCCTGGTGGGCGACGGCGAGGAGATCCCCGACGAGCGCAAGGCAGTGACCGCCTACGCAGGAAAGCTGCAGCAGGAGGTGTTCCCCGACCTGCGCATTTCGGTGCTGCACGGCAAAATGAAAGCCAAGGATAAAGAAGCGGTGATGGCCGCCTTTGCCGCAGGCGAGAGTGATATTCTGGTTTCCACCACGGTAATCGAGGTGGGCGTGGATGTACCCAATGCCAACACGATGATCGTGGAAAACGCCGACCTCTTCGGTTTGAGCCAGCTGCATCAGCTGCGCGGTCGCGTGGGACGCGGCAGCGCCAAGAGCTATTGCATTTTGCTCAGTGACACCCAAAATGATGAAAGCAAGCAGCGCCTGAAAGTGATGACCCAAACCAACGACGGCTTCAAGATCTCGGAGGAGGATCTACGGCTGCGCGGACCCGGCGATTTCTTCGGGCAGCGGCAGCACGGTCTGCCGGCTATGAAGATCGCCGATCTCAGCTGCGATATGCGTCTGTTGGACGAGGCGCAATCCGCCGCCAAAGCGCTGTTGGCAGAGGATCCTGCACTGACGGCGGTGGCGCACCGCAGCCTGCGTCAACGGATCGGCGAGCTGTTTGAACTGAACGCGGAGGCGTTGAACTGATTTACAAGGAGGTGAGAACCGTGACACGACAGCAGCTGCTGGACAAGGCCAACGATCTGCCGCTGGCGCCGGGCGTCTATCTGATGATGGATAAGTCCGGGCAGGTGATCTATGTAGGCAAGGCGAAAAAACTGAAAAATCGGGTCAGCCAGTATTTCCAGAGCGGCTCGACCCACAATGCCAAAACCCGCATTATGGTGTCGCAGGTGGATCGGTTCGACACCATTTTCGTGTCCTCGGAATTTGAGGCGCTGGTGCTGGAAAACTCCCTCATCAAGCGCCATCAACCCCGCTACAATATTCTCTTAAAGGATGACAAGGGCTACCCCTTCGTCCGCTTGGAGCAGGGCGTCCCCTATCCCCGATTCTCCCTTGTATCCCGCGCCGAAAATGACGGCGCGCGGTATTTTGGTCCCTTCGGTGGACGGCACGATACCCATCTGGCTATCGAGGCGGTATGCAGCGCGCTGAAGCTGCCCACCTGCTCCCGCCGTTTCCCACGGGACATCGGCAAGGACCGTCCGTGCCTGAACTATCATATTGGCAAATGCGACGGTTTCTGCCTGCAGGACGGGCCTAAGCAGCAGGAGTACCAACACCGCATTGAGCAGGCTTCGCGGCTGTTTTCCGGCAAGCTGCGCCAGCTGACGCAGGAATTGCAGACGGAGATGGAGCGCTGCGCTGAGGAGATGGCTTTTGAAAAAGCGGCGGTGCTGCGTGACCGCATCCGCGCCATCTCCGTACTGGGCAAGCAGCAGCAGGTGATTGCCGGTGTGTGCGCCGACACCGATGTGTGGGGCGTCTATCCCGGGCAGGTGCGCTGCGGCTGCGCTGTGCTGCACATCCAAAACGGCGATCTGCTGGGGCGTGAGGTAAAAGTATTCCCTGCCGCCGCCGATGAGCGTGAGGGCGAGATCCTCGGCGCCGTATTGAGTCAGTATTATCTCGACCGCGGCGTATTCCCTGCCGAGATCCTTCTGCCCTGCCCACTGGAGGATCAGGAGGTCTTCGCCCAGCTGCTGACGGAGCGGGCGGGACACCGCGTGACAGTGCGGCTGCCTCAGCGGGGCGAAAAGGCGGATCTACTGAAGATGGCACAGCGCAACGCCGCCGAGGAGGTGGAGCGCATCACCTCGGAGAGCGAGCGCATCTCCAAAACCTTGGCACAATTAGGCGAGCTGGCAGGTCTGTCCGCGCCGCCCCAGCGGTTGGAGGCATACGACATTTCTAACACCGGCAGCGCCGATATGGTAGCATCTATGGTGGTGTTCCACGATGGAAAACCCCTCAAGCGGGATTACCGCCGCTTCCAGATCAAGACGCTGACCGCGCCGGACGACTACGCCGCCATGCGCGAGGTGCTGACGCGGCGCTTCCGCCGCTATCTGGATGGGGACGAAAAGTTTCAGACCGCCCCAGACCTTCTTTTGATCGACGGCGGTGAGACCCACGCCCGTGCGGTGCGCGAGGCGTTGGCAGAGCTGGGGCTTTCGCTGCCCATACTGGGTATGGTGAAGGACGACCGACACCGCACCCGCGCACTGGTGACCCCCGACGGGCAGGAGCTGGGCATTCAGCAAAGCCCTCATCTGTTCGCGCTGATCGGGCGCATTCAGGAGGAGGTACACCGCTTCGCCATCACCTATCACCACGAAAAGCATAAGCGCAGCACCTTCTCCTCGCGCCTGGACGGCATTGCCGGTGT
Source organism: Oscillospiraceae bacterium (assembly GCA_017937195.1). GTDB lineage: Bacteria > Bacillota > Clostridia > Oscillospirales > Oscillospiraceae > Vescimonas. The sequence continues at coordinate 3,997 of JAGBEA010000027.1, forward strand.
GGGCGAGGTGCGAAAAAAGGCGCTGATGAAGCATTTCAAAACCATCAAGGCCATCGCCGCGGCATCCGTGGAGGAGCTGTCTGCTGTGCTGCCCCAAAAGGCGGCGCAGGCGGTGTATGACCGTTTCCATCAGGAGAAAAACCAATGATCAAAACCTATGCCACACTGGGTCCGCGCTGCTGCCACAGCCAACTGCTGCAGGCAATGCTGCGCTTGGGGCTCACCGGCTTTCGCTTAAATCTATCCCACCGGACGCTGCAGGACTGCACCGAATGGACAGCGGCACTGCAGGCCGCCGGCCGTGCCGCCGGTGTACAGCCGGAACTGATCATCGACCTGCGGGGCGGTGAGCTGCGGCTGGGACAGCTGGATGCGCCCATCCCGCTGCAGGCAGGGCAGACGCTCACCTTCGGCGAGGGCGGTTTGCCGCTGGACGACGACATCCTTGCTGCGCTGCAGGCAGGGCAAACCGTGCTGCTGGATGACAGCGCCATTGAACTGACGGTGGAGTCCCGCACAGAGCGTGCCGCCGTGTGCCGCTGTATCCGCGGCGGCTTGGTGGAGGGGCGCAAGAGCATCACACTGCCGGGCGTGGAGATCCCCCGCCCCGCCGTCTGCACAGAGGACCGCGCCGATCTCGCCATTGCCCGCCGCCACGGCGTAACCGCGGTGATGCAGCCCTTCGTCCGCAGCCGCGACGATCTGCTGCAGGTGCGTCAGGCACTGGCGGAGCACGGTTTGGACGATCTGACTGTCTTTGCCAAGGTGGAGGATCGGGAGGGTGTGGACTCTCTGCCGCAGTGGATCGATCTGTGCGACACTGTGACCATCGCGCGGGGGGATCTGGGCAGCAACCTGACCCTATACGAGCTGCCCCGCGCCCAAAAAGAGATCGCCGCTGTGTGCCGGAGAGCCAACAAGGATTTTTTGGTGGTAACCCACCTGCTGCAAAGTATGATCCACGCACCGGTTCCCACCCGCGCCGAGGTGACGGACATCTACAACGCCTGCCTTGACGGCGCGGCATCGCTGATGCTCACCGGTGAAACGGCGCAGGGCAATTACGGTTTGGAGGCGGTGTCTTTCCTGCTGGAGATGGCACGGCGAGGTGAAGCCGACCGTAACGCATAAACGCAAAAAGAACCGACATCTTTCGATGTCGGTTCTTTTTTGTGTGTAAAATTACTCGCCAAAGTTGTTCTCGATCAACTCGTTCAGAGCTGCGACAGCTTCCTGCTCATCGGCGCCATCAGCGATCAGGGTGATGGTAGTGCCCTTGGCGATGCCCAAAGACAGAACACCCAGCAGGCTCTTGGCATTGACGCGACGCTCTTCCTTCTCGACCCAGATGCCGCTCTTAAACTCGTTTGCCTTCTGGATAAAATAAGTGGCGGGACGTGCGTGCAGACCAACCTCGTTCTTAACGATGATTTCCTGAGTATACATTAAATCAGCTCTCCTTCATACAAAGCTTTTTGTTCAACGAAGCCAAACTATTTTGGTACTACTATTATACCGAAAATGTGGAAGATAATGCAATTATCCATTCCCACAAAATTTCTGCCCGTTGGCTGAAAAAATGCAGGACATTTCGGCGCTTTCCACAAAAAAGCCAAGTTATTTCAGCTCTACTACTGTCACACCGGCCTCTCCTTCGCCATAATGACCGAGACGGAAGCTCTTGACGGCGCGGTTACGGCGCAAAATCTCGTGTACCGCCTTACGCAGCGCGCCGGTGCCCTTACCGTGGATGATGGTAACCGTGCCCAGCTTGCCCATCACCGCGCTGTCGATATAATTCTCCACGATGCTCTCCGCCTCCAGCGTTTCATAGCCGCGGATGTCCAGCTCCGCCGCCGCGCGGGGCGCCAGACGGATCTGGGGCGCCGCGGAGGATTTTATCGCTGTCTGCTTCTTTTTCTGCTGCGCTTCGGCGGTATCCAGCAGCCGCACCTGCGCGGCCTTGGTGGTCATCTTCATCTTGCCCGCCTGCAGCAGCAGTGTGCCGTCACTGTTGACGCTCAACACGGTAGCCGCCATCTTCACCCCGGGCAGCTCCACCAGATCACCCACCGCAAAGGGGCGGCTGGGGGTCAGCGTAGGATCGGCGGTTTCCTCCTTTTCGTGCAGCAGCGCCTCCGCCTCTTTCAAACTGTGGCGCACAGATGCGCGGGCATCATTGAGCGCCTGATGATCCACGGCTCTTTGCTGCTGACGGCGCAGCTCGTCCAGTTCGGCAAAGATCGCCTCGCTGCGCTGTGTGGCCTCGCGGATGATGCGCTTGGCCTCCGCCTCGCCGCGGCTTTTGGCGTTGTCCTTGGCACGTTCCATCTGCTCACGGTAGGTGCGTGCCTTGCGGGCATCCTCTTCCCGCTGCCGCCACAGACGATCTGCTTCGCTCTGTGCCTTCTCCAAGCGCTGGCGTTTCTCCTCCAGCTGGGTCAGCACATCCTCAAAACGGACAGACTCGCTGTCCATCTGCGCCTTGGCGGCATCGATGACCTCCTCCGCCAAGCCGAGGCGGCGGGAGATGGCGAAGGCGTTGGACTTACCGGGGATGCCGATCAGCAGGCGATACGTGGGGCGCAGTGTCTGTACGTCAAACTCGCAGGAGGCGTTCTCCACCCCTGCGGTGGTCATAGCAAAGGTCTTCAGCTCAGCATAGTGGGTGGTGGCGGCCGTCAGCGCGCCCTTACTGCGGGCGTGCTGGATAATGGCGATAGCCAGTGCCGCGCCCTCCACCGGATCGGTACCTGCGCCCAATTCATCAAAGAGGATCAGGCTGTTCTCGTCCGCCTCCGCCAAAATCTGCACCGTGTTGGACATATGCGCCGAGAAGGTGGAGAGGCTCTGCTCAATGCTCTGCTCGTCACCCACATCCGCCAACACCCGCTCAAACACGCGGATGGCGCTGCCGTCGTCGGCAGGGATATGCAGACCGCACTGCGCCATCAAGCTCAGCAGACCCAGCGTTTTCAGTGTGACGGTCTTGCCTCCGGTGTTGGGACCGGTGATCACCAGCGTATCAAACTGTTCGCCAAGATCCACACTGATGGGCACTGCCTTGGCGCTGTCCAGCAGCGGATGGCGTGCCTTGCGCAGCACCACACCGCCCCGTTTGCGCACCTCCGGACGGCAGGCGTTCATCTGATAGCTCAGCTGCGCTCTGGCGAAAATGACATCAAGATGCACTAAAATGTCATAATCCCGCAATATATTGCTCATTTGGGCGGCGCAATCGGCGGAGAGCTGGCGCAAAATGCGGTCGATCTCCTTTTCCTCCTTGGCCTGCAGCTCACGCAGTTCATTGTTGGCCTGCACCACGCCCATCGGCTCCACAAAGAGGGTGGCACCCGATGCGCTGATATCGTGGACAAGTCCGGGGAGGCTGCCTTTGTACTCCGCCTTCACCGGCACCACAAAGCGCCCGTCGCGCTGGGTGATCAGTGCCTCCTGCAGCACCTTGGCATAGGAGGGGGAGGCAATGATGCGCTGCAGAATCTGCCGACCCTTGGCAGCCGCGGCACGCATCTTGCGGCGGATATCCGCCAGCTCACTGCTGGCGGTATCGGCGATGGTCTCCTCGTCGAGGATGGAGGAGCGGATCTTCTCCTCCAGATATTTATTGGTATGCAGAGCGGAGAACAGCCGATCGATGGCGGTGGGCTCCCCCTTGCGCTCCAAGTCATATTCATACACGCGGCGGCTGGCCGTCAGCACGCCGGCAATATCCAGCAGCTCACGGGTATTCAGCATACCGCCGTGGTCGGCGCGGCTCAGGGGCTGCGCCACATCCTTCACACCGGAAAAGGACGGACTGCCGTGGAGACCCAGCCGCTCCTTGGCGGCGTCCGTCTCGTCCAGCAGACGCAATACCTCCTCCACCTCGGTGCTGGGGGCAAGATGGGCACAGCGCTCCTTGGCGGCATCGCTGACCGCCTTGTGGCTGAGCATCTCCAGCACCGCCGGCAGCTCCAGCGTGCGGATAGATTTTTCAAACATTTCGCTCATAGTCTATTCTTTCTCATCACTCCTGCGGAAGCAGGATGGATTTATAGAAGTCCAGTGTGCGGAAGCTGCGCTCCAGCTGCGTGGCAACAAAGGCCTCCGCCGCCTGACCCAGCAGCCGCAGCTGCGGTGTATCCAGTGCGAAGCTGTACAGCTTTTTGGGCGGACAGTACAAAATATGCTGCAGCGCTGCCAGCGCACCCAAGGACAGTGGCATCGCCAAGCCGCCCTCTTCGCGGCACTCGCGGCAGCAGACGACGCCGTGCACCACATCGAACACCGGCGCTTCCGGTTGTTCCGCGCCGCAGACCGCGCAGCCGTCGCACAGCGGCTCAAAGCCGCACAGCGCCAAAAGGCGCAGCTCAAAGGCGGTCTTTACCTGCAGCGGGTCTTTTTTCAGTGTGCCCAGCGCGTACAGTGCATTGAGGATCAGTGACAGCAGCTGCTGCGACTCCTCCCCCTCACCGCTGACCGCCTCGGTCAGCTCGACAAAATAGGAGGCGAGGCTCAAACACGCAAAGTCCTGCCGCACGCCGTCAAACAGCTCTCGTGTGGAGGCTTCATCCAGCATATACCAGTTGCCCTTTTTATAGACCGTCAGCTCCGAATAGGCCAGCAGCTGACTGGCAGCGGCAATGCGGCTGCTTCTGCGGCGGGCGCCACGGGCGATCAGCGCGATCTTGCCCAGATCCGGCGTCAGCACCGTCAGGATCTTGTCCGCCTCCTTGGTTTCCGTTTCGCGCAGTACCAATCCGGAGGTCACGATTTTTGCACTTTGCATTATGTAAACTCCTTTCTGCGCTGCAGGACGGCGTCAGCCGTCCTGCCGGTTTTCTGCGCGGTAGATCAGATAATACTCCGGCGCACCTGTTTCACAAAACAGCTGCCAGTAGCTTGCCCCATCCATAAACGGCACCTCCCCCTGCGTTTATGGTGTGCAGAGGGTGCTGGGATATGGGTGGGAATTGTTAGCGCTTGCGGCAGGATTTACTGCTCGTCGTAGCCCTGAGATCGGATGAAATTCATATTGTCTCGCCAGTTTGCCCCATTAAATTCCCATTTAATGGGGACCCCGTATTTCATCGCTTTACGGCGGAAGTGAATTCCGCCTACGCAATTCTGACGAATTGACGCCGTGTTCGGCGGCTCGCTACCGCTCGCAAGAAAACCGGCAAAAAGTTCTGCGTCTTTTGAAGATTACTGCTCGTCGTAGCCCTGACTTCTGATAAAGTTCATATTGTCTCGCCAATTCTCTTTCACCTTCACCCAGGTTTCCATATAGACCTTGGTGCCCATAAAGCGCTCGATGTCGCGGCGGGCAAGGGAGCTGATCTTCTTCATCATTTCGCCGCCCTTGCCGATGATGATGCCCTTATGGCTGGACTTTTCGCAGTAGATAGTCACATCCAGATCGATGATACCGGTCTCGCGCTCGGTGAAACGGGTCACCTCCACCGCCGTGCCGTGGGGGATCTCCTTATCGAGACAGCGCAGCATCTTCTCGCGCACGATCTCGGCGCAGACCTGCGCATCGGGCTGGTCGGTAGTCATACCGTCGGGGAACAGCTGAGGACCCTCCTGAGCATACTTGCTCAGCTGTGCCATCAGCTCCTCCAAACCGTCGCCGGTGCGGGCGGAGATGGGGATAATGGCGTCAAAGCCGTCATAATACTGGCTGTACGCAGCAATGACCTCCAGCAGTTCTTCCTTCTTTTCCACCGTGTCCACCTTATTGATGCACAGGATCACAGGGATCTGCTCCTCCTGCACGCGCTGCAGCAGGATCTTCTCCGGCTCGCCCACATGGGCGATGGGCTCCACCAGCAGCAGTGCCGCCTCCACATCGGCAAGGCTTTCACGCACCACCTTGACCATATAGTCGCCCAGACGGGAGCGGGGCTTATGCAGACCCGGGGTATCCAGCAGCACATACTGGGTGTCGCCGCGGTTCACCACGCCGTAAATGCGGTTGCGGGTGGTCTGGGGCTTGTTGGACACGATGGCGATCTTCTCGCCCACCAGCGCGTTGGTCAGGCTGGATTTGCCCACATTGGGGCGTCCGCATACGGTGATCATAGCGGTTTTGGTAACAGTGTTCATAAGATGATCCTCAACTTTCTTTGAGCAATTTATTAGGATAAGTCGTATGTTGTATATTGTGCCTTATTAATGAGCTTTTGCAACTGGTAAAAACGTACCATTCTTGTGCCTTTCAAGCAACAGTTCTTTGCCCAAGGTCCTATATATCTCCGCCTAAATGTAACCCTGCTTTTCAAGTTGCCCGTATAGAAAAGGAAATACCCCTCATCGGCCTTTCTCTCCCCTATGCACATACTTTCAGGAATATCTTTTTCCTCGCGATATTGCTGGGCACATAAAGCAAAATCAATTGTTTGTATAATGCCGTTTTCATCACGGTAAACCAAGTTTTCTCCCAAGCCGCCTTTACCGCAATTTACAGCCAGAATCGCATCGTCATTTATAGAGATAACAGAATGCATCGTTTCGCCTCCGGTTAACCTTTCGTTTTATCGTTCCAGTTTCAACTCGGACATGATCTCTTCTTCCCTCGCACGCATCTGCTGCTTCATCTCGCCCTCATCCAGATGGTCGTAGCCCAAAAGATGCAGCACCGAATGGACGGAGAGATAGCAGATCTCCCGTTCAAAGCTGTGGCCGTACTCCTGCGCCTGGGCGCGGGCGCGCTCCACACTGATGCACATATCCCCCAGCGGGATCCGCCCCGTGGCGGGGTCGGCATCCATCTCATCGGGATGCTCGCCGGGGACAAGATCAAACATAGGGAAGCTGAGCACATCGGTGGGGCGGTCGATATTGCGCATCTCGAGGTTGACCTCGTGGATGCCCTCGTCATCGGTCAGCAAAATATTGATCTCGCAGGGATCGTTCATCCCCTCAGCGGAGAGTGCCGTCTTCACCGCATTGCGCAGCAGTGCGCGCAGAGATGGCGGATTGATGCCGCGGCGGTTGCCGGTCACACTGATCTGATGGGTCATTTCCTGCCGCCTCCCTTGCGCTCTTCATACTTGGCATAGGCTTCGATGATACGCTGCACCATCACATGGCGCACCACATCCTGCTGAGAAAGCTCGCTGATACCCACGCCTTCCACGCCACGCAGCACCTTCATAGCTTCCTTCAATCCGCTGGGCTTGTCCCCCGGCAGGTCGATCTGGGTGATATCACCGGTGATGACCACCTTGGAGCCAAAGCCCATACGGGTCAAAAACATCTTCATCTGCTCGCGGCTGGTGTTCTGTGCCTCATCGAGGATGATGAAGCTGTCATCCAGCGTGCGGCCACGCATATAGGCGAGGGGCGCCACCTCGATATTGCCCCGCTCCAGATATTTCTGATAGGTCTCCGCGCCCAGCATATCAAAGAGGGCGTCGTACAGCGGGCGCAGGTAGGGATCCACCTTGCTCTGCAGATCGCCGGGCAGGAAACCCAGACGCTCGCCGGCCTCCACCGCGGGACGGGTGAGGATAATGCGGTTGATCTGCTTGTCCCGGAAGGCGGCCACCGCTGCCGCCACCGCCAGATAGGTTTTACCCGTACCGGCAGGACCGACACCGATGGTGACCGTATTGTTCAAAATGGAGTCCACATACTGCTTTTGACCGATGGTCTTGGGCTTGACGGGACGGCCCTTGGAGGTGATGCAGATCACATCCTGCGTCAGCTCCGCCACGCGGTCACTCTGTCCGCTGCGGCAAAGACCGATCACATAGCGCACGTGCTGGGCGTTGATGACCTCGCCCTTGGCTGACAGCGTCAGCAGCGCCTCCACCGCCTTGGTGGCCAGCATCACCTGCTCCACATCGCCGGAGATCACCAGCTCGCCGCCGCGGTTCACTACCGTGACATACAGCTCCGACTCCAAAAGGCGGATATTCTCGTCAAAGGAACCAAACAGATTGATGGCTTCCTCCATTCGTTCCATACTGATGCGCTGTTCCATAGCATCCCTTCTCTCTGTATCATTCCGATTGTTGCGGTAAAAGCACCTGCTGCCCGATCTGCTCGTGGCATTCCGCCGTCAGCGTAACCAGCAGGCAGCCGTCCTTCTCCGCGGCGGCAAATCGGGTTTGGGTGACGGTGCCGTTTTCGGTCATCTGCTGTTGCAAAAGCTGCAGCAGCAGTGCTTCGCCCTCCGAACGCGCCTCGGCTGCCGTGCGCTGCACCGACATCTCCGTATAGCGGACGGTCTGCTCCGTCACCACGGTGATGGGCAGGCGCAAACCGCCGGGCAGAGTAACGCCACTATAATAGATTATTTTATCACAATCCGCCCCCAGCATGCTACCCTTTCCGTAGATTTTTATGCGATGTTTGCCAAAATCAAGGGCAATCCGCGTGGTGGTGCGCTGTGTTTCGCTGTGGAGCTGCGCCGTCAGCGGTACCATCACAGACAGATCGTACCACGTCCGCGCCCAGACATTGCCCATCCCGTGTACCAAGCGCAGCCCCGTCCGCTGGGAATCCACCACGCCGGAGATCAGCAGCTGCCCCTGCGTCACCGTACTGCCCTTGGACACCTGCGCCACTCCGTCCAGCGTCTCCACCTTGGTCACCAGGCCGGCACGCGACGCCACCACATTGGAGATGTCCTCATCACGGATCATCTCCGGCGGGCGCTGTCGCTCCACCACCTGCACGTGGGCGATGCAGCCCTTTACATTCACCACCAGCCAAGACAGCTCCGGCACCTCCAGCAGCACGTGGTTGCGCATTGCCTCCTGATCGATGTTCATCCCCCGCGAGCCAATGGTAATGCCATACTCCTCCAATGCCCGCAAAATGGTCTCATCCGGCACGGTGGTATTGCCGGTGACCTGAAATTCCCAGATAAAGAAATTGCCGCCAAACAGCAGCAGCACAAACAGCGCCAGTCCTCCCAGCAGCACATAGCGGCGGCGAAAGGTTTGCAAAAGACGGGGCGCGCCCCGTTCTCTGCCCACCGTGATCACACATTCCGCACCCACCGCCTGCCGCAGCCGGCGCAGACCGCGCCGCGTGGTGGACATGGTAAAGGTGACGCCATCCAGCCACCGCACATCCCAAAAGGGGATCTCGTGGGCGGCGCACAGATTCATCACCCGCTCGGGGAAGGGACTTTCCACGCGGATGGACACATTCCCCCGCAGATAATTGACCACACTTCTGTACATCAGCAGATCAGCTCCATTTTCTCAATATAGCCGCCGATGCGCAGCTCCGTTTCCGTCATAGCCTGCAGCTGCAGCTCCCGTCCCAACAGCCGCACCAGCAGCGTGCCCCCGGCAATTTCGATGGTTTCCGTGCTGTACACCAGCACGCCCTTATGCTGGGACATAAAAAACTGCCGGTTGCCTACCAGCTCCATCTGCGGCACACCGGCTGCCAGTTCCCCCGGCAGATCCAGCCGATCCACCGCCTCCAGCCCCAACTGCGCCAGTTTTCGCTTCTCCATATGCCACCTCCATAGTCAAAGATTATGCCGACATCAGGCAGCATATGCGGTTATGACTTTGTCCGCCGCTTCATACAGTAAGGTGAGGGGTGATGGTATGAAGCGGTGGTTCACTTTTTTCGCATTACTGCCGGCAATGCTGCTGATGCTGGCGCTCTCAACGCAGGCGGCAGAAGCGATGCGGCAGGGCTTGGCGCTGTGTGCCCGCTCCGTGGTGCCGGCGCTGTTCCCCTTTCTTGTGCTGTCGGGGCTGTTTGTAAATCTGGGCTGCGCCGATGTACCGGCGCGGCTCTTGGGCAGTGTGATGCAGCGGCTGTTTGGCTGCAGCGGCAGCGGCGCCAGCGCCTTCTTTTTGGGGATCTTGGGCGGCTATCCGCTGGGCGCGCGGACGATCGGCGAGCTGTACCGCACCGGCCGCATCTCCCATCAGGAGGGGGAGGATCTCCTATGCTTTTGCAACAACGCAGGGCCTGCTTTTATCCTCGGCATCGCCGGCGCAGGGATCTTCGGGGATCTTCGGGCCGGCGCGTGGCTGTATCTCATCCACGTAGCGGCCGCGACTTTAGTGGGGCTGCTGCTAAGACGCTCAAAAGCTGCTCCAACGCCGCGTTCCGCCCTGCCGCAGCCCAGCCCGTCCTTTCCTTCCGCCTTGGTCAGCAGCATCACTTCCGCCGGCACAACAATGGTGCAGATCTGCGCCTTCGTGGTGTTTTTTTACACGCTTTTGCACCTCTCGCCCCTGCATCATCCGCTGCTGCTGGGCGTTGTGGAGCTGACACGAGGCATCACCTCGCTGACGGCAGGGCGAGATGCTTTCCTCATCGCCTCGGCACTTTTGGGATGGGGCGGTATCAGTGTCCATTGCCAGACCGCGGCGGTATTGGCGGACACGCCGCTGTCGCTGCGGCGGTATCTCCTCGCCAAAACGCTGCACGCCCTCATCGCCGCCGCGCTGGCTTGGAGCGCCGCGCCGCTGCTGTTTTAGGGCAAAAAAAGACGCACTCTCGTGCGTCTTTCTTTTTGTTTACTCTTTGTCCATCTTGACCGCCACTTCCAGCGCGATCTTCATCATATCGGTAAAGGTGGTCTGCCGCGCCTCCGGAGACAGCTCCTCACCGGTGATGAGATTGTCGGAAATGGAGCAGATGGCCAAGGCACGCTTACCGGCATAGGCGGCAGTGCAGTACAGACCTGCCGCCTCCATCTCTACCGCCATCACGCCCATCTTCGTCCAGCGCATATTGCGCTGTGCCGCATCGTAGAATGTGTCGGAGGAATAGAGGTTGCCCACCGGCATCTTCACACCCAGCTCTTTTGCCGCTTCCACCGCAGCGGACAGCAGCTCGAAACTTGCGATGGGGGCAAACGTGCCGCCCAGCTCATACTGTTCCGGAAACGCGGAGTTGGTGCAGGCGCCCATACCTGCCACCACGCTGCCCAGCGCCAGATCTGCGCGCATAGCACCGGCGGAGCCCACGCGGATGATGTTTTCCACGCCGTAGTGATCGAAAAGCTCGCCGGAATAGATGGCGATGGAGGGGATGCCCATACCGGATGCCATCACGGACACCTTCACACCCTTATAGGTGCCGGTATAGCCCTGCACACCGCGGACATTGTTCACCAGCTGCGGCTCTTCCAGAAATGTTTCGGCGATAAACTTGGCGCGCAGCGGATCGCCGGGCATCAGTACGGTTTTTGCAAATGCGCCCTGCGGGGCGTGATTATGGGGAGTAGGCATAGACGGTTCTCCTTTCTTATGCTTCCATCGCCTTGACGGCCTTGACAATGCGGGAGGTGCCCAGACGGTCAGCGCCCAGTGCCATAAAGTCCGCGGCGTCCTTGAGATCGGCAATGCCGCCGGCAGCCTTGATCTTCACATGGGGTGCAATATGGGCCTTGAACAGTGCCACATCCTCACGGGTGGCGCCGCCGCCTGCAAAGCCGGTGGAGGTCTTGATATACTCCGCGCCGGACTCACTGACCACACGGCACAGTTCCTTCTTCTCCTCATCGGTCAGCAGGCAGGTTTCGATGATCACCTTCAAAAGCTTGCCGCCGCAGGCTTTCTTTACAAGACGGATCTCCTGCAGCACCTGATCGTACAAGCCGTCCTTCACCCAGCCGATGTTGATAACCATATCGATCTCCTCGGCACCGTTTGCCACCGCGTCGCGGGTCTCCGCGCACTTTGCGGCGGTGGTGGAATAGCCGTTGGGGAAGCCGATGACGGTGCAGATGGGCAGCTTGCCGGCCACATAGTCCGCCGCCTGCGCCACATAGGAGGCGGGGATGCACACACTGGCGCAGCCGTATTGGATGCCATCGTCGCACAATGCCCGGATCTCCTGCCACGTGGCGCCCTGCGCCAGCAGCGTGTGATCCACAGCCGCCAAAATCTTCTTCAGTTCCTGATCCATCATACTCGCTCCTTTGCTGTTTTCCTGCTCCCATTGTACCAAAATCGGCACGGGTTGTAAACCGACTTTTCCGCAAGAGAAAAACGGCTGTGTCCTGCGACACAGCCGTTTTGGGACATATAAACGCTTATTCGGTGACGACCTCTGCATCGGGAGCGTTCTTGCGGATGCTCTCGATGCCGTTGAGGCAGGATGCCTTGGCCTTATAACCCTCGCCGGTGGCGACGATCTCGCCGTTGCGTGCCTTCAGGCGGAAGCGGAACTCGCCGGCCTTGTCCACATAGACCTCGAACTTGGGGTTGGTGACGGCCTCGTAATTCTCAACCGTCTGATCCTCCAGCTTGGCTTCCACAGCGTTCTTGCGGACGCTCTCGATGCCGCTGAGGCATGCCTTCTCCGTGGTATAGACCTCGCTGGTGGCGATGACTTCGCCGTTGCCGGCCTTCAGGTCGAACTTGAAGCCGGTCTTGACTTCCTTCACTACAAACTTACCCATAGTTACACCTCATTTTCTTTTCCCGATGGCCGGGTCTTTGGTTCATTTTACACTATTTATCCCTTGTCTGTAAAGGCTTAATTTATTAAATTTTGACGAACAACCGGTTATTCGCTGAAAAAGCAGCCGCAGCGCAATGCGCCGCGGCTGCGGTGTAATCACTTCTTGTCAAACAGACCTTCCAGCTTGTCAGACAGCTTGTCGGCCATATCATCCAGCTTATCCACCACGCTGTCCACGGTGGTCTCCGCCTTTTTCAGGTCGATCTTGGCAGCCAGCTTATCCGCCATATCGTCCAGCTTATCCACCACACTGTCCACGGAGGTTTCGATCTTCTCGCGGTCGATCTTGGCCTTGATGGCCTCCACAGCGGCCTTGACCTGCTCATCGGGCAGATTCACGCCCAGCAGCTCCTCCACGGTCTTGACGGGGGCATCCATAAAACGGGCGGCCAGTGTATCGTCCTCTTTGATCTTCGTGATGATCTCTTCGATCTTTTCCTTGATATTCATGGTGCTGCTCCTTTTCGCTGAATTTTGCCCATTGGCAACGGGCTTTTCTGCGTTCAGTATACGCGCAAAGCAGCGGCGCTGTCAAGAATCGGTTTCTTCCTCTTCGGCAAGATACAGCTCCTCCGTGTCCTGCTGGGCGCGGATCAGCCGCTGCTTTGCCACGCCGAAATTGGCGCGATCCAGCTCCTCCAGTGCGTCGGTTATGGCGTTGAACAACGTGGTATACATCTTCTGATAGTTGGGCATACAGATCACCTCCCCCCTCAATTATATCTTGAAACAAGATATAATGCAATATCTTGTTTCAAGATACGCTATGGTGCAGTTAGGTGATAAATATGCGTTATGAGATTTTGAAATATGAAACGATCCGCAATCTGCGGATTGACAATGGGTACACCCAAAAACAGATTGCAGAGTACCTTCACATCAAGCAAAACACATATTCGCAGTACGAAATCGGCGTGCTGAATTATCCCGTTGATGTTATCGTCAAACTGGCAGATTTCTACGGCGTCAGCACGGATTATCTCTTGGGTCGCACCGATGTGCCCGAGCCGTACCCCAAGAAGGGCTGAGCGGCAGATTCCCTATTGACGAATCTGCCCCGATAGACTATGATAAACACAGAAGTGCATATGGAAGCGTCTTTGGGGCAGGGTGAAATTCCCGACCGATGGTACAGTCCATGAACCTCCGCGCTGCGGAGGCCGATCCGGTGTAATTCCGGAACCGACGGTTACAGTCCGGATGGGAAAAGACGAAATGACTTCACTGCCGTGCCGCACAATGCGGCGGGGCGCTGCGCTTATTGCGTGTGGAGGGATTTCCCGGGACTGCTTTCTTGGCAGCTTCGGGAATTTTTTATTGCAGGAGGTACCCCCTATGCGCAACACAAGTCTGCGGCGGATGACCATGGCCGCCATGATGGGCGCCATCGCCTTCGTCCTCATCTTCTTCAATTTCGGCATCCCCGTCCTCTCCCCCGTGGCGGAGTTTGACCTCTCCGCCCTGCCGGAGCTAATCGGCGGTTTCATCCTCGGCCCCGTGGGCGCGGTGATGATCGTGGTGGTGAAGCTGGGCCTGAAGCTGGTGTTTCAGGGTACGGAATCCATGTTCACCGGTGAGCTGCAGAATCTGCTTTTGAGCCTTGCCTATGTGCTGCCGGCAGTACTGTACTACCGCCGCCACCGCACCAAGAAGGGTGCGGCAGCCGGCTTGGTGATCGGTGCGGTCACCAGCGTTGTGGTGGCGGTGTTCACCAATCTCTACATCATTTTCCCCTTCTATATGAAGGCATACGGTATGAACTGGGAGGGCATCGTAGGGATGTTCGGCGCGGTGAATCCGTGGATCAAGAATGTGCCGACGATGGTGGCCTTCTCCGTGATCCCTTTCAACCTGCTCTCGCGCACCATTACGGCGGTGCTGGCATTTCTGACCTATAAAAAGCTCAGCGTTCCGCTGAAGAAGCTGATCCAGTAAGGAGGATACGAGATGGATTTCAGTGTGGAAAAGAACCTGACCTTTGCCGAGGCTGTGGAGCTGATGTTCCGCAAGCTGGGTGACTGGAAAATTATGGCGCTGGCAAGCTCCGTCAATGACTATGTGATGGTGCGCAATGTCAGCTGTCTGTTTTACGACAACAAGGTGTGGTTCAAGACGGACAAGAACTTCCGCAAGACCCAGCAGCTGTATCAGAACCCGCAGGTGGCGCTGTGCTGGAGCGGCGTGCAGATCGAGGGTATCGCCCGCAACTGCGGTCTGGTGGTGGATGAGCCGGAGCGCCGGTTTGAAAAGCTGTACAAGCAGCATCTGTGGGGCAGCTACAACAAGTACTCCCACGAGGAGGATGAGATCATCATTGAGATCACCCCCAAGTTTGTGGAGGTGTGGGACACCAGCGAGGATAACTACGCCTTCCAGATTTTCATCGACTTCGAGAAGGAATCGGTGGAGGTCAAGCAGTACGACCAGCGATAAAAAATGAAAGCGAGGAAGCAGTGCTTCCTCGCTTTTTCTTATTCGGTGCCGGGGTGCTTGGCAGGATCGTACCGCCCGCCGGTGACAAACTGGAATATCTTCTGGATGCGATGGCGGGGCAGCAGCACATTGATGCTCACCGCGATCACCACACCCACGCCCGTATCGAAAATACGTGCCAAGGAGTAGGGGATGTAGCTCTCCACCGGCTGGTTAAAGAGGAGGATGCACAGCATCACGCCGCCGGGGTGGATAGCGCCGGGCCAGTTAAAGCGGGTAGAGAGAATAATCAGCAAGATCACGCCCACGAACAGAAGCGGCAGCATCAAAGCGTGGTAGCCGCCATCGGGATAGACCTGAATATACAGACTGAACAGTCCCATACCCAAAAAGCCGCCGATAATGGTGCCGAACAAACGGTTGCCGCCGTTGAGAATGGAGTGCTGTACATCCTTGCCGGTGCCGAAGATGGCGCCGATGCAGGCAAAGGTGGGGTTGCGGTCAAACAAAAAATAAATCAGTGCGCAGAGGGTGGCGGCCGTAGCCGTCTTTACATTGCGCATACCGATATGAAACTTAAACTTCTGGCCTTTCTCGCTCATAGCCATTCTTCCTTCTTTTTTACAGATTTTTCACGCGGAAAGTATTATATCAATCTCACAAAGAATGTCAATATTTTTTGTAAGAAACAGCAAAAGAAGTGCCGTTTTTGTCGGTTGCCGCGCTGCGGTGTCCGTGCTATAATGAGGAAACCTGCAAGGAGAATGCGCGATGAAGCGTTTATTTACACTCTTTTTGTTGCTGCTTTTGCTGACCGGCGGCAGCGCAGGTGGAAACGGCGCCAAACCCATAGCGGTAGACGAGAACGCCTTCAACACCGGTGTGGGGCAGAGTACCTGCGCGGTAACGGTCACTGTGAATCCCCAGATCAAGATTTTTCTGGACGATGCCAGAAATGTGACGACGATCCAGTGCGTCAACGAAGATGCCAAGACCCTCTTCGGCGGCATCTCCTCCAACGGCAACGCGTGGGGTGACACCTTCGATACCTACAGCGGTCCCATTCAGGGCGGCACCATCGGCGTAGGCTGATAACAAAAAAGAGCGGAGAAACCCTCCGCTCTTTTTGATTGTCTACAGTTCCTTCATTTTCCCTCCCTTGACAAGGGGGCGGCAGGGGTGTAACATAGGCAACAGAAAATTGATCGAATGGATATGACACGCTTACAAAGGGCGTATCATATCCATTTTTACTTTTCAACCAAGAAAGGACGGTCGATACTATGAAAAAACTCAATCCCGCACAAGGATCTATCACCGCTGTCCGCGCACAGCTGCAGCAGCAGAGTGTGGAAACGGCAGAAAAGTTGCGCCGCTCTGTCAGCCGCGCCGCCTCGGTGGACAACTTCCCCTGCACCGAGTACGGTGAGGAGGTGGCGCTGCAGCACCTGCTGGCGGAGGAGCTGCTGTTTTTGCAGCACTGCCGCGGCGCACTGGAGCGCGCCATCGAAAAGGGCGCAAGCCGCCTTGTATGGCGCTGGCAAAGTGGCGAGCGCTGCGAGGTGCGCTTCCGCCGCCAGAACAACCACATCCGTATGGATGTGCGCGCTGTAAAAGCCGCATAACCCCTCTTTGGTGGGGGAGCTTTCGCTCCTCCACCGATTGACTTGCCGCGCCGCCAAGGATATAATGGGAAAAACGTAAAAACACATAAAAGGATGATTTTATGATGAAAAAACTGCTGGCACTTCTGTTGGCGCTTGTGCTGACACTGTCCCTTGCCGCCTGCGGCAACAACAAAAAAGAGACCACGGGCACCGTGGTGGTGCATCTGACCATCAACCCCGAATTTGCGCTGCATTTTGATGACCGCGGCAATGTGGCAGAAGTGGACGCGCTGAACGCCGATGCCAAAGCCATTCTTGCCAAGGTGCAGCCCACCGGCAAATCCTGCGAGGATGCCGTCGCTGCCATCGTAAGTGAAGCCATCCGCCAAAAGTATCTTACCGAGGGCGGCGAAATCAAGGTGACGGTGGAGCTTTCCGACAACATTGCCAATCAGCTGGATCAGTGGCAAAAGACGGTGATGAGCGGCGTGACACGGGCGCTCGCCACCAACAACATAAACGCAAACATCTCTTTTGACTCGCAGATCACCCACGGCCCCAATGGCGGCAGCTCCACTTCTATCTCTCAAGGCAGCAATCAGCAAAGCGGGCAGGGCAGCCAGAATCAGCCCACCATCGATTCCAACGGCAACAAGATCACTGTCGACGCGGACGGCAACACCCGCATCGAGCAGCCCGACGGCACGGTGTCGGTGCTGACAAAGGACGGCAAGCCGCTTCTCCTCTTCTTCACCGAGGCAGACGGCACGAAGGTGACCCAGTACCACGATGCCAACGGCATTGTGGCCGAGGAGATCCGCGAGTTTGCCGACGGCTCCAAGCTGACCAACTTCTTTGACACCAACGGCAAGCTGGTGCGGGAGGTGCGCGTGGATGCCAGCGGCAAGGAGACGGTGCAGGAATTTGACAACAGTGGCACCCCCCTCCCCGAGGGCGCAAAGCTGGACGCCAACGGCGTGTACTACTATCCCGACTACGCAGGGAAGAGCCGCGTGTTCATCGACGAGAATGGCGACTCGTGGAACAACACCTATGACGCCCAAGGCTATATCGTGGAGTCCTATCGCGAGTGGACCGACCCCATGGGCTTTGTGTGGCGCGATTATATGGAAACCCGCCCCGACGGCAGCCGCGGCGCTGTCACCTACCATCTGTGGAACGGTGCTTGGGAGCCCAAGGTGATGTACCATCCCAACGGCCTTGTTTCCAAGGAGGTGCTGGGTCAATCGGGTCACGGCCTCTCCGTGGGGTATTACAACACCAGCGGTGTGCTGACCGATGTGTACGGCTGGGACAACTATGGCCGCCCCACCCACCTTGTGTACAGCGCGGACGGCTCTCATATCTGCTATGTCACCGAGCCCGACGGCTCTGTCTCTACCTACTATTTCGATGCCAGTGGCAACGAGATCCATCCGTAAGGAGTAGGATATGAAAAAACTGTTGCCGGTTCTTCTATGACGGAGGTCACAGAAAGCGACGGGTCTGTCCGCATCATCCACCGCGACGCCGCAGGCAACGAAACCTATTCATAAAACAACACGCAGGGCGGAGCTGTTGCTCCGCCCTTGTTCTTTGTTGTCCCTAAAAAGGCTCCCTTTTCTTGTTTCTTAAATGTATCACAATCTGATGCAAAAGCAGAACATCTCCCTCAGACAGCCCATCTACAGAAATCATCGCCGTGTTTGGAACGCCTAACAAAAAATCAGTTGATACCCCGAAAATCATCGCCAATTCTACCACATATTGTGTAGAGGGCACCGAAATCCCCATTTCCCACGCGTTCACACTGGAACGGGTAATGCCCAACTGTCTTGCCAATTGAGCCTGCGTGATATTCTGCTGGTCTCTTAACTCTTTAATTCTTTCTGCTATCATCTTACCACCCCTAACAGTATGGTAAAGTAGCTATCGGGATGTTTCATTATCACAAAGATGTTTTTAATTGACAATTTTCGATGAAGTGATATAATTGGTGGCAAGAGGCTCTTAAATTGTCGAAAAGAGGATGACTTTATGAAATATTGTGTCCATTGCGGCGCGGAAGTATTTGACGAGGCCGTCGTATGCGTGAAATGCGGCCGCAGCATTGCGCCTACCCAACCGCCTGCTGTTGTAACAGCAAAGTCGGATGACACTTTGGTCACCATTATCAAGGTGTTCCTGATCTTGGGCTGCATCGCACAAGGCTGGTGCATTATACCTTTGGCATGGTGCTTACCCATCACGATTTCCATTTTTCATCGTTTCCGCGACAACCAACCCGTCAGCACCGGGTTGAAAGTGTGTTCCCTGCTGTTCGTAAATATGATTGCAGGTATTTGTCTTCTTTGTATGAACGAGAGCAAGTAATACTTGTTCTAAAATAATGGTAAATGAGGAGAGAGAAAAATGAAGTATTGTTCTAAGTGCGGCAATCAAGTCAATGACGACGCTGTTGTCTGTCCCAACTGCGGCTGTGCCGTTGAAGCACCCGCTGTTTCCAACGCAACCCCCGTCGGTCAGCTGAAGACCAACAGAAGTCTCGTAAAGTTCATCCTGCTGTCCATCATTACTTTCGGCATTTATGGTTTGGTAGTTATGTCCGCTGTCAGCACAGACATTAACACCATCGCCAGTCGCTATGATGGCAAGAAAACCATGCATTACTGCCTTGTATTTTTTATCTTCACAGGTCTCACTTTGGGTATCGTCCCTCTGGTGTGGAGCCACAAGCTGTGCGAAAGAATCGGTGCAGAGCTGACCCGTCGCGGTATTTCCTACAAAATCGGCGCAGGTACTTTCTGGGGTTGGGGTTTCTTCGGCACATTGATCTTTGTCGGTCCCTTCATCTATATGCATAAACTGTTGACCGCAATGAATCTGCTGGCAGCAGACTATAATACCAAGGGTTGATTTTTATAGGTCAAAAAGGAAAGCGAGGAGCTGACAGCTCCTCGCTTTCCTTTTCGTTTATGGCATATCAGTAAGATGAGGAAAAACTTGTTACAGAGTCAGGCTGGGGGCGGTATAGACGCGGCCGGCATACTCCTGATCCAGCAGGTACAGACCTTTGGGATCCTGACCGAACAGCTTATAACGGCTGATCATGGTATCGGCGTTGTTCTCTTCCTCCATCTGCTCGTCCACGAACCAGTCAAGGAACTTCATGGTGCGGTAGTCCTTGGCCTGATGTGCCTCGTGGTAAATGTTGTTGATAAGGGCGGTGACATAGCGCTCGTGCTCGGCAGCCACCTCCAGCGGATCCAGCACTGTTTCAAAGGTCTTGTCGGGCTTACCGATGGCGTCCAACGTCACCTTGAGACCGTTGCTCTGCATATACTTCATAAACAGCAGTGCGTGGTCACGCTCCTCCTGCGCCTGAATGGTATAGTAGTTGGCGTAGCCGTCCAGATCCATAGCGTCATAGAAAATGGCCATATCCAAATAGAGGTATGCGCTGTAAAACTCCTTGTTGATCTGCTCATTGAGCAGGCGGGCGACGGTTTCGTTCATAGTGCTGCTCCTTTCTTAACAAGAATCATTCTTGCTTATGTCTATAATTTACCATATATTTTATGCCTTGTCAATAGTAATCATTCGCATTAATGTAAAATTTTGCAATATTGATCGCAAAAAAGGAGCGGAAATCCGCTCCTTTTTCAGCTTTCTGTTACAGTGGAGAACTGCGGCAGCTTTTTTCCGCGCACCACCAGCTCATCACTGATAAGCGGTGTGCCTACAGCAGACACCAACACCGCGTTAGCCTGCCCCACATCCGCAGGACGCACGGACAAATAGTATACACGGCGGTCGATCCAGCCGTTGGGACCGTAGTTGCGGCGGTCGATCTTGGCACCGCAGCTGCAGATGGGCAGCTCGCTCTCCATAGAGCCTGCCTCCATCACGCGGATCCCTGCGGACTTCAGCGCCGCTCTTGCTTCCTTCCAGCGCGCTTTGTCGCCCGTTGTTTTGAAAACCACTTCTCTTTTGCCAAACAGTGCCATTGACGGCCTCCTTTCAACGATCAATCGAGATGAAAAAGGCGGCAGGGTTTTCACCCTGCCGCCGTTCTATCGGGGTTATTAGCCGAAGTAACGCTTCAGCAGGCCTTCCAGGCCACGGCCGTGGCGGGCCTCGTCACGAGCCATCTCGTGGACGGTGTCGTGGATGGCATCCAGACCGTTCTTCTTGGCGCAGGCGGCCAGATCGAACTTGCCCTGAGTGGCGCCGTACTCGCAGTCCACGCGCCATGCCAGATTCTCCTTGGTGGTCGCCTTCATGTTGGGCTCCAGATCCTCGCCCAGCAGCTCTGCGAACTTGGCAGCGTGCTCAGCCTCTTCGTAAGCGGCCTTCTCCCAGTACAGACCGATCTCGGGATAACCCTCGCGGTGTGCGATGCGAGCCATGCACAGATACATACCAACCTCGGAGCACTCGCCGGTAAAGTTAGCCATCAGCTGCTCGAAGATATACTTCTTGTCTTCCTCAGAGATGTCGGGGTTGTTCTTCACGGTCTTGGCATAGACGCCGTACTCGTGCTCAGCAGCCAGCTTCATCTCGCCCTTCTGCTCCACGAACTTGTCAGCGCCAACCTTGCAGACGGGGCACTTGAAATCGGGATCCAGAGAGTCAGCAGTGTGAACATAACCGCAAACAGAGCATACATACTTCTTCATAATTTTTTCCTCCATCATTTTACATTTATTATTGTGTATTTGTGTTTTCCCCTTACCGGTGCCATCGGCTCAGGGTCAGGTTAACAAATTTGCAGGCACTCGTTGCAGCAGCCGTAGTAGGTCACGCTGCACGAATCAGTTCTCCCCACACCGGAGGTATCCGGCATATCCACTGGACTGAAGGGGAGGTCTGCCACCTTGCCGCAGGTGCGGCAGATAAAGTGACTGTGGGGTGAGAGATCTGCGTCGTACCGCTCCTCGCCGTCCACATTGCCGATGACCTGCACCGTGCCGTCCTTGCGGAACTGCGCCAGATTGCGGTACACCGTGGCAAGCGAGAGGTCGGGGATCATCGGCTTAAGCTGGGCATACACCCACTCCGCCGCCGGATGCTCGTGTGTGGAGCGCAGACACTCCAGAATCGCATCCCGCTTGGGGCTGTGTCTTCTTGCTCGTTCCATACACCACCTCGTTTTCTTAATGATAACGATTATCGTTTGCAAATGTATAGTAACATAGCCGAAAGCATTTGTAAAGAGTTTTTTCAAAAATTTTTCAAAAATTCTTGCGAGGCAAAAAAACACCCCGAACCGCAGTGGTTCGGGGTGTGATATGAGGGGTGATTATTCAGCCTCAGCCAGAGCCTTAGCCTCGGCAATAGCCTTCTCCTGAGCCGCACCGGGGCAATCCTCGTAGCGGACGAAGTCGAAGGTGAAAGTGCCGCGGGACTGGGTCATAGAACGCAGATCGATGGCGTAGCTCATCATCTCGGCCATGGGGACTTCGGCGGTCAGCACCTGCTCGCCGTCGCCGGTGGGATCCATACCCATCACGCGGCCGCGACGCTTGTTCAGGTCGCCCATGACATCGCCCAGATAGCTATCGGGGATGGTGACCTTCAGCTCGCCGATGGGCTCCATCAGCACGGGCTTGGCCTCGGGCAGAGCGGCCTTGAAGGCCAGACCTGCCGCCAGCTTAAAGGCGATTTCGGAGGAGTCCACGGGGTGGTAAGAACCGTCCACCAGAGTGGCCTTCAGGAACACCACGGGATAGCCGGCCAGCACGCCGTGCAGGCAGCTTTCGCGCAGACCCTTTTCAACAGCGGGGAAGAAGTTCTTGGGCACGGAGCCGCCGAACACGTTCTCTTCGAAGATCATCTCTTCCTGCTCAGCCTGAGGCTCGAAGATGATATGAACATCACCGAACTGGCCGGAGCCGCCGGTCTGCTTCTTATAACGACCCTGCTTGCGCACGGTGCTGCGGATCTTCTCGCGGTATGCAACGCGGGGAGCGCTCAGCTCGCTGTCCACGCCGAAACGGCTCTTCAGCTTGGCGCACAGAACGTCGATCTGGATGTCGCCGGCGCCGGAGATCACAGTCTGGTGGGTCTCGGCGTTGTTGACCACGGTAAAGGTGGGATCTTCCTCGTTCAGCTTATGCAGGCCGGTACCCAGCTTCTCGATCTCCTGCTTGACCTTGGGGGAGATGGCGCGGCTGTAGCAGGGCTTGGCATAGTTCATACCTTCCAGCTTCACGATGTGCTTGGCGTCGCACAGAGTATCGCCGGTCTTGACCTTATCCATCTTGCCGATAGCGCCGATGTCGCCGCAGCAGATCTCCTTGGTCTCCTCGGTCTTCTTACCCTTCATAATGTACAGACGACCCAGCTTTTCGGTGTTGCCGGTGGTGGGGTTGTACAGAGCCATATCGCTGGTGACCTTACCGCGAACGACCTTGATCATGGAGTACTTGCCGTACTGGTCGGAGATGGTCTTGAACACGATTGCAGCGGTGGTGCCGTTGGGATCGATGGCCACTTCCACAGCGTTGCCGTCATCATCCTGAGCGGACTCAGCAGGCATATCGGTAGCCACGGGGACCAGATCCAGAACGGTCTGCATCAGCATATCCACGCCCAGACCGGTGATGGCGCTGCCGCACAGCACGGGGCAGACGCTGCCGTCACGCACGCCGATCTTCAAACCCTTGGCCATTTCAGCATCAGTCAGCTCCATGGTGTCGAAGAACTTCTCCATCAGCTCCTCATCAGCACCGGCAGCGGCTTCCATCAGCTCAGCGCGCAGGGCTTCCACATCGTCAGCGAGATCTGCGGGGATGGCGCACTCAGCAGCCTTGCCGCCCTTGACCTCATAGGCCTTGTTGTGCAGCAGGTCAACGATAGCGGTAACCTTCTTGTTGCCGTCCAGCACGGGAACGACAATGGGGGCGATGGCCTGACCGAACTTGCCCTTCAGAGCATCCAGGCAGGCGTTATAGTCGCTGTTGTCTTCATCGGTGCGGTTGACGAAGATCATACGGGGCTTCTTGCCCAGCATCTTCCAGGTACGCTCCATACCGACAGACAGACCGTCCTTGGCAGCGCCCACCAGCACAGCGCACTCAGCAGCACGGACAGCGGACACGGCTTCGCCGGTGAAGTCGAAGTTGCCGGGAGCATCCATGACATTAATCTTCACGCCCTTGTAGTTCACAGGGGCAAAAGCCAGAGAAATAGAAATCTGGCGCTTGATCTCTTCAGCATCATAGTCGCAGGTGGTGTTGCCGTCAGCGGGCTTGCCCAGACGGTCAGTACCCTTCGTCATAAAGAGCATCTGCTCAGCCAGAGAGGTCTTACCGGAGCCACCGTGGCCCAGCAGGCAGATATTACGAATGTCATTGGCGGTCATATTGTTTTCTCCCTTCATTTTGTGAAGTGCGCTCCGCTCGGCAGGCGCACAAATCGCTCAACAATCGAATTATATAACATTTTTGCTGACCTGACAACCATATTTTTCTCTTTTTTTCAGCGAAATTTACAGTTTATCGTTTGCTGCAATGAAAAAAGGGTGCCGCAGCACCCTTTTTCTGTAACATCAATATCGCCGTGTCAAATCCGAAAGCAGCACCGTAGGCAGCAGCCACAGCAGCGCGAAGATCAGCAGATAGCCTGCGTTCAGCGCGTTGTAGGCGGAGACGCTGCTCAAATAGTAGCCCAGCAGCAATCCGCACAGACTGCCCAGCCAGCACAGCACAGCCGCGCTCTTCACCATGCGGACACAGCGCCGGCTGCCAATCAACGTTTCGGCAAAGGGCATCAACCCCTCGCGGTAGATGATGGCGTCCGCCCGCTCCGCCGGCTGCTTCATCTCCTCCGACAGCTCCACGCGGGTGTACACATCGGGATAGATGGGCTTGGCGTCGAAGCCAAACTTATTCTTCAGAACGCCGGGGGTAATGTTGCCGCTGCGCACCGCCAGCACCGGCTCGATGCGGCTGCGGCGCAGCGCACGCAGTGCCCACTCCACATTGCGCGACGGGGCGTATTTGATGGCAAAGATGGCTGCCAACTGTCCGTCCACCGCCATAAAAAGTCCACTCTTGGTCTTAAGGTCGCGGGGCAGGTCCACGCGGCGGCACTTCATAAAGTAGGCGCTGCCCATCATAACGGTTTCACCGCGGATGGTGCCGCCAAAGCCGCCCTCCTCGTAGAACTCCAGATCCTCCAGCTTGCGATACGTGCCGCCCTCACTGCTGAGCAGCTGATCAAACAGCGGCAGCAGATGGCTGCCTGCCGCCTTGCAGACGGTGGCGGCATAAGAGATCACCGTGCCGATCTCCGCGCCATATAGCTTCAAGCCGTTCAGACTCACCGTTCCGGGCGGGAAGAGGTCCGCGTCGCTGACCACCACCTGCCGGGAAGTGCTGATAGCAGCGGCGCCGGCATAGCCCGCCACCGAGCATCCGCTGCGCCCCAGCCGCCGGTTGAGATGGCGCAGAGGCAGCGTGCCGCACAGCGGCAGCCCCAGCGGTACGCAGGCGCACAGCAGCGCCGACCACACATAGAGAAATTCTTCCATCCGCTCGCCGCCGATGCAGACCACACCGGTCAACACCGTTGCCGCGCTCAGCAGCAGCGGCAGCAGCAGATTGCGGATCCGATCCGCAGGGGACAGCTGATGGGACGCGGTATAAAAGCCGTCCAGACGCCCCTTGCGCTTGGAGACACCTGCCTCCGTCACTTCCGCCACATAGGGCGGGCGACCGCCCAGATCTGCCAGCCGAAACCCCTCGCGCCGCGACACGGAGGCATAGCGCTGCCCCGCCACACACAGCCAAACCATCAGCGCGGCGCAGCCTGCCAGCGGCAAACGCGGCGCATTTTGGGCGACAGCGCCAAGGATGCAATCGCCCAGCACCGCCAGTGAGGTCAGCAGCGCTGCCAGCTCGCAGGCGGTCTGTTTCTTTTTTGCCGCGGCGACAGCCTCTTTCCACACGGCAGGAGTCAGCAGCAGCGTCAGCAGCAAGCCGCCGCCCATCACACCGCAGCGTAGCAGCGGCTGCGCGTGCCAAAGCTGGGGCAGATACTGTCCGAACCAAGTATGCGCCACCGATGCCAGCAGCAGCGCCGCCACCGGCACCGCAGACATGGTCAGCTGACGGGTCAGCCGCTTGCGGCGCCGTGTTTCCTCCCGGAACGCCTGCTCCATAGCAGGCTCCTGCGGGATCGCTTTTGCAGCTGCCGGATGGGAATGCTTGTCAAAACGGGCAGATACCGCCTCACTTACCGCCGCGGCACGATTCTTTACGCCGGCGGTCGCAGCGATCCACTGCGCCTTCAGCGAGCGCTTGGGCGGCAGCGCCGCCTCTTCGTTTTCCTCCAGCACGGATTCCACCGTGCGCGCCATCAGATCCTCCAGCGAAACCTTCTGCTCCTCTGGCGCAGGCTCCGGTGCAGGAGCCGTTTCCGGCGCTTCCTGCGGCACATCCTCGCAGACCGGCAGTTCTTCCTCCGTTGGCTCCTCCACAGCAGGCTGTACCTGCTCTGTCGGAGGCTCTTCCACCTTGAATTCCGGTTTCGGCGCAGGCTCCGCCCCACTCTGGCTGAATTCAGCCAGAATGTCCTCCAGCGAAAACGCATCATCCGCAGGCAGCTCCACACCGCCCAGCAGATCACGGGTCTCCGACAGCAGCTGTGAAATTTCGTCACGCCGATCGTTCATTATGCTCCTTCTTCTCTCCTTTTAACCGCGCTGGCGTACCGCCTCATACAGCAAAATGGCAGCTGCTGCCGATGCGTTCAAGGAAGAGATCTTACCTTTCATGGGAATACTGACTAAGAAATCGCAGCTTTCGCTGACCAGACGGCCCATACCGCTGCCCTCGCTGCCGATCACGATGGCGGCAGGGCCCTTCAGGTCGGCGCTGTACAGCGTGGTGTTGCCATCTGCCGCCGTGCCGAATACCCACACGCCCTGCTTCTTCAGATCCTTCAGCAGGCTGGGAATATTGGCCACACGCGCCACCGGCATATAGCTGACCGCACCGGCAGAGGTCTTGGCCACGATGGAGGTCAGACCCGCGCTGCGCCGCTTGGGAATGATGACGCCGTGGGCGCCGGCACACTCCGCTGTACGCAAAATTGCGCCCAGGTTGTGGGGGTCGGAGATCTCATCGCAGACCACCAGCAGCGGCGCTTCCCCCTTGGCTGCAGCGCTCTCCAGCAGGGATTCCACGCTGACATACTCCCGCAGTGCCGCCAGCGCGATCACGCCCTGATGGGAGTGGGTGCGGCTCATATTGTCCAGCTTCCGGCGGTCCGCCTCCACCACCACAATGCCGGCGGCACGGGCTTTGGATGCGATGTGACCCAGCGTTTTATCGGTCTCGCCCTTGGCAAGATAAATCTTGTCGATGGCGGTGCCGCTGCGCAGCGCCTCGATCACCGCGTTACGGCCTTCGATAATACCGTCGGCCTCCGATTCGGCC
Source organism: Oscillospiraceae bacterium (assembly GCA_017937195.1). Lineage (GTDB taxonomy): Bacteria > Bacillota > Clostridia > Oscillospirales > Oscillospiraceae > Vescimonas. The sequence continues at coordinate 30,941 of JAGBEA010000027.1, forward strand.
ATAGTTTTCTTGGTTTCGTTTTCTCTCATATCATTTTCCTCATATCCGGATTTGCACATTCTTTTGGATTTTATCAGTATAGCATAGGAAAGCCGCAAGATAAAGCACCATTCATAGAAATTTTACAGAAAATCCGTCTTGGGGCGACTTGTGAGTTTCTTATATTTATGGTATACTGCCATTCAAAGAGTTTTCCCGTCCGCAGGACGGTTTTTTACGGAAGGAGACCTTATGGACCCGAATAAGCAGAAAAATAACAACAATAACAAGAAAAACGGCAAGGGCGGCAAGAATCTGCGCGGCGCGCTGATTCTGGTGCTCTGGGCAGTGGCGCTGACGGTTGCCATCAATTACCTGTCCGCCTACGCCGGCAACACCGCCAACAAATCCACCAGCCACGAGGTGCCCTACAGCGAGCTGTGGCAGCTGGTGGAGCAGGATAAGATCGATTCTGTCACCTTTGAAAACGACACGGTCTACGCCACACCCATTGCCGGCTATGTCTTCACCGATGAGGACGGCAAGAGCTACACCCACAGCGCAGACAACAAGGTGGTGCTGTTCACCACCGATCTGAACGACGGCGATCTGTTCACCCTGCTGCGTGAGCACGAGGTGGAGTATACCGAGCCCTATCAGGCGCCTATGAGCCCCATTATGGAGTTTATGCTGTCCTACCTGCTGCCTATTTTGATGATGATGGCAGTATTTATGCTGGTGATGCGCCTGATCAGCAAGAGCGGCGGCGGCATCGGCGGCATCGGCAATGTGGGCAAGTCCAACGCCAAGGTGTATATGGAGAAGTCCACCGGTGTCACCTTCAAGGATGTTGCCGGTCAGGACGAGGCCAAGGAGTCGCTGGAGGAGATCATCGATTTCCTGCATAACCCCAGCAAGTACACCGCCATTGGCGCACGCCTCCCCAAGGGCGCGCTGCTGGTTGGCTCCCCCGGTACCGGTAAAACGCTGCTGGCCAAGGCCGTGGCAGGCGAAGCAGGCGTTCCCTTCTTCTCCATCTCCGGCTCCGACTTTGTGGAAATGTTCGTGGGCGTGGGCGCAAGCCGCGTGCGCGACCTCTTTAAGGAAGCCTCCAAGGTGGCTCCCTGCATCATCTTTATCGACGAGATCGACACCATCGGTAAGACCCGTGACGGCGGACGCTTCGGCGGCAACGACGAGCGCGAGCAGACCCTCAACCAGCTGCTGGCTGAGCTGGACGGCTTCGACCCCGGCAAGGGCGTGATCGTACTGGGCGCAACCAACCGCCCCGAGGTGCTGGATAAGGCGCTGCTGCGCCCCGGCCGTTTCGACCGCCGCATCACTGTGGATCGCCCCAATCTGGCAGGCCGCCTTGCCACGCTGCAGGTACACACCCGCAACATCCATCTGGCAGAGGATGTGGATCTGAACAAGATCGCTCAGGCCACTGCCGGCTGCGTAGGTGCTGACCTTGCCAATCTGGTGAACGAAGCCGCCCTGCGCGCCGTGCGCAAGGGCCGCAAGGCCGTCAACCAGAACGATCTGCTGGTGTCCTTTGAGGTGGTCATCGCAGGCTCCGAGAAGAAGGGCACTGTGATCACTGAAGAGGAAAAGCGCATCATCGCCTACCACGAGGTGGGTCACGCGCTGGTGGCTGCCAAGCAGAAGAACGCACAGCCCGTCTCCAAGATCACCATCGTGCCTCACACCCAGGGCGCGCTGGGCTATACGCTGCACCTGCCGGAGGAGGAGAAATTCCTTATGTCCCGCGAGGACATTCTGGCGGAGATCCGCACGCTGCTGGCCGGCCGCTCCAGCGAAGAGGTGGTGTGCAACACTATGACCTCCGGCGCCGCCAACGACATCGAGCGCGCCACGGAGCTGGCACGCAATCTGGTGGCACGCTTCGGTATGACCGAGGAGTTCGATATGATGGCGCTGGGCACGGTGCAGAACCAGTATCTGGACGGCACCTACTCTATGGCCTGCGCGCAGGAGACTTATGCCGCGGCTGATCGCGCCACCATCGCCATCATCCGCCAGTGCCACGAGGAGGCCAAGACCATTCTACAGGAAAACCGCGAGCTGCTGGATCAGATCGCCGCGTACCTGCTGAAGAAGGAGACCATCACCGGTCAGGAAATGATGGCCATCATCGAGGGCCGCGATCCCGAGCTGGTGGACAACTACGGTGCCACCCGTGAGGACGAACCCAAGCTGTTCCGCCCCAGCGTCCCCGATGTGATCGAGGCGCCCGCCAAGCACATCTCCATCATCTCCGAGCCCATCCCCATGCCGGACTTTGACGCGGCAGAGGAAAAGAGCGATGAGAGCGCTCCCGCCGAGGAGAAATCCCCTGCTGAGGGCGAGGACAAGAGCGAGGAATAAGCGCATAGCAAAAGACCTGCTGCAAGCTGCAGCAGGTCTTTTTTGCCGTAATTCTCGCCGAGTGCGTGGAGGTAGGGCGCGACGACCCAGGCACGCCGCGAGAATGCCTCCGCTCGCTTCATCTTACGCGCAAAAAGGCTTCCCCCTCAGGGAAGCCTTTCGTTTTCATCGCTGTTCCAGCAGCTTTTCAATGGGCACACCCAACGCTTCGGAGATATCATATAGAATCCCAATATTAGGCACCACATACGCCGATTCAACTCTTTGAATTTGGTTGCGACTATACCCCGTCATTTCTGCAAGATCCATTTGGGTCAATCCGCGTTCTTTGCGATAGCGCAGGATGTTCAACCCAATCTGCACATATTTTTTATAGTGTCTGCCGGCATAATGCTCTTTCATACTATCCCCCCGCACTCTTTTCTTACTTTATTGTAAGAAGCGCGAAAGTTTCTATCGTCAACATAGAATGAGGTTTCGCTCATTCTATGTTGCATTATGCCACATAATTTGGTAAAATACTCACATCATGTGGTATTTGGAGAGCGAATTATGAATGAAAAAGAAAAATACGATCTCGCTTTTGAGCAATTTTTGGAAGGGCGCACCTACGAAGCCGCTGAAGCGCTTCTGTTTTCCGTTGCAGCAAAAGCCTTTGAAGCCGGCTGGCTGGCTGCCGGCGGGCAATCTCTCTCCCACAGCAAGACGGAAGACAAATATGCCTTTTTGCGCCAGTTGATCCGGCACAACAAATAAAGCAGAGCCCTGCGGCTCTGCTTTATTTGTTATTCTGCACTCTTCAATCTCTCACACAGCATGGGGATGGCGCGCTCGAACTCCACGCCGTACCATGTGCCGTTGGGGTCTTCCGTTGTGACACGGATGCACTCTAGCGTGTAGTCCACCGCCAGCTTCAGCGCATCCTCCATAGAAAGACCGCGCATCACCCCGCCCATCACAACGGAGGAGAAGATATCGCCGGTGCCGTGGAAGCTGGCGGGCATTTTTTCGTTGAAGTAGGTGAAATACTCGCCCGTGGCGCCGTCATAGCTCATCACGCCCAGCTTGCCCTCCTCAAAGGACACGCCGGTCAGCACCGCCCGCTTGGCGCCCAGCGCCACCAGACGCTGCAGCAGATCGCGGATATACCCCTCGTCATACTGCTCGCGGTACTCCACGCCGGTCAGCAGGCAGGCCTCGGTGATATTGGGGATCACCACATCGGCGCGGGCCGCCACCTTTGCCATCTGGGCAGGGAACTCTGGTCCGAAAGCAGGATACAGCTTGCCGTGATCGGCCATAGCGGGATCCACGAAGATCATCGTATTCTCGCCGCCCAGCAGATCGAAGAAGGCACACACATCGCCCACCTGCTCCGCGCTGGCAAGATAGCCGGTATAGATGGCGTCAAACTGCACCTGCTCGTCCTTCCAGTGGCGGGCAATGGGCAGAATCTGATCGCTGAGATCGCAGCAGGTGAAATTTTGGAACATCGTATGGGTGCTGAGCACAGCGGTGGGCACGATGGCACACTCCACACCCATAGCGGAAATGATGGGCAGCGCCACCGTCAGCGAGCAGCGACCCAAGCAGGAAATATCCTGAATGCTGGCAATTCGTTTCATTGTCTTTCACCTCAAAATAGAATGGTGGTATGCTGACAGCATACCACCATTCTGGGCATATGAAAATTGCCAGTTTTGTACTAAACGATAATACCAGTTTAGTTGTTTTCAATGACGATCTGGCAGAAAGACATCGTGGTCAGCGCCGCCTGATGACTCTCGGGCGTGACGCCGGCGCAGCAGGCGGCATCCACCGTCATATCCGTCTCGGGGAAGGCTGCCTTCAGCAGCAGCGCATTGGACACCACACAGATATCGGTGCAAAGACCGATCAGCTCCACGGTGAACTCCTCCTCGCCTGCCAGCTGCTGCACCACCTCCGGCAGTGTGACGGCGCCGAAGGTAGGCTTTTCCACCACCGTGTAGGCGCGCTCAGCCAGCGCGGCGGCTACCTCTGTGTTGAGCTGCCAGCCCTCCGTATCACGGATGCAGTGGGGCACCGGCAAAAACCGCCCCTCGCGGGTGGTCATATAGTTCTGCTCGTGGGTATCGTAGGTGACGATGATCTCTCCGTCAAATGTGCGGATCTTCTCCACCACAGCCGGCACGATCTGCTGCGCCTCGCTTGTGCCCAGCGCACCGTCCACAAAGTCCTTCTGCATATCCACAACGATCAAAAAACGCTTCATCTCCGCGCCTCCTTTGCTTTGTTGCCTTGATGATACCACATTGCCGCCCAAAATGCACCCACTTTCTGCTGATTTGCCTCATAAACCCACAAAGCAGACGCCGATTGGGCGTCTGCTTTGTGGGTTTAAGGGTGGTTGAGGGGTTTTCACTCCTCCGAGGAGAGCATATGTATTATTGCCGCACCGGCAGCGCAATCACTACGTCCTCGCGCTGCTGCAGTTGCTCCAGAAGCGGCTGGCGCTGATGGGGATCTGCCACCACAAATTCCATGCCCACATGGTTGGCAATGCCGCTGCGGGCAGGTACCACATCCAGCTCCGTGATCTGTGGCAGGATCTCTTCGTACACCTCTTTCATCTGATGGACATCCATCAGCTCCACATAATAGGCGCCGTCTTCCTTGCTTCTTGCCACGCGCTCTATGCGCATCAGCAGCGTAATAGTGATCATCACCACCGCAAAGCCCACAAAAGCCGCAGCATAAAAACCTACGCCCAATGCAAGACCGATGCAGGCAGTGGCCCAAAGACCTGCCGCCGTGGTCAGTCCCGTGACCTGCGCACGGCTGCGCACCATAATGGTGCCGGCGCCCAAAAAGCCAATGCCGGACACCACCTGCGCGCCTACGCGCAGCGGGTCGCCGTTATAACCCAGCACGCAGGCGGAGTACATACCGATCATGGTGGTCATAGTGGCGCCCAGACACACCAGAATGTGGGTGCGCAGACCGGCCGCCCTTCCGTGCCGTCCGCGCTCACCGCCGATGCAGCCGCCAAACAGCGCCGCCAGCAATATCCGCACCAGCACCGACCAAATATTCAGTTCAGCCAAAGTCTGCCAAATGGCGTCCAAAGCGTTCCACCTTCCTTACATTAGGATCTATATGTTTTACTGCACCGACGGCTCTGCTGCCCGCGTATCCTTTGCGCGGGCGCTGGCATCCAGTCCCCACACAAGGAACCAGCCCAGCAGCACGATGCCGGTGATAAATAAGAAGAAGTAGTTGGTCAGGCTGGTGACCTTCAGCACACCGAAGCAGACCATAGAATAAAGAAAATACACAACCGCGCAGATGGCCAGCAGCTTGTGATTATAAGTTGCAAACAGCGCCATACTCAGCACTACAACAGTGATGGACATCAGCTCGCCGAACTCCTCACCAAGGCGCAGATGGTCACCCCAGAAAATGGACAGCAAGAAGAACACCATACCAAACAACAACGTTGCAAAGCCCACCACCACGCGCATCGGCGGCATCTGAAAACCCTGCGGAGCGGTCTGCTCCTGCTCGGCGGCGGTGCCGCCGCCCACCAGCTCATCGATGGTCACACCGAACAGGCGGGACATGCGGATCAGCTTATCCAGCTCCGGCACGGCGGAATTGTTCTCCCATTTGGAAACGGACTGGCGGGATACCTCCAGCTCATTGGCAAGATCTCCCTGCGACAGATTTCGGCTGACGCGGCAGCGATAAATGTTTTCACCCAAATTCATCATGATACCTCCCGTATCTATCAAAAATGCAGCACGCAGGTGGCGTGCCGCTCTTAAAGTATGCCCAAATTGTACTCCAAAAAGGATGTAAAGTCTACCAACCACGCTTGAAAAAGTGGCAACCGGCAGTTGCAAGCGCCTCTTTGGGGTGCGAAAAAGCAGCTGCGCAAGGGCTTTTCCCCCTGCGCAGCCGCTTATTTTGTGCGTTCAGCCCACATACTCCGCCGGATCAATGATCTTGCCGTCCTTGGAAACGGCAAAGTGGAGGTGGGGTCCCATATTGTGCTCCGCCGCCGCAGTGGCGCCCACCGTGCCGATAATATCGCCGGCAGACACCGTCTGTCCCTGCCGCACGGGAGGATCGGTCTGCAAACTGCTGTACTGGGTGGTGTAGCCGCCTGCGTGCTCGATCCACACCGTGGTGCCCATCAGCTCGTCATCCACCACCGCCACCACTGTGCCGGCGGCAGCCGTTTTTACCGCGTCACCCTCGGCGGCCTGAATGTCCAGCCCATCGTGGGTGCGCCAATCTGCCATGGTTTCGTCATACAGCAGCTCGTTCATGCTGAACACGGTGACAGTGGTGCCGTCCAGCGGCGAGATCACCTGCGGCAGAAGATCCTCCACCTCGGGGATCTCCTCCACCGCCGTCACCGGCTCATCCGGTGTTTTATCCTCCACGGGAGGAGGCGGCACCGGATCAACAGGGGTCTGGTCCACCACGGGAGTGGGGTTTACCACCTCCTCCGCGGGCGGTTCTTCACGAAATAAGGTGTAATAGCCAAGCACGCCCACAGCCGTCAGGCCAAGGACAAGGGCTATGTAAAAGCCCCTGCCGCCCAGCAGCGCACGGATCTTGGCGCCGTTGAATCTGCTCATAATCGCCTTTCCTTTGGGATCACGATCCCACCGCCAGTTCCGGCCGGCGGCGCGCCGTATTTTTAACAGCAAAAGAACCTCTGCATCCAGTATGGACAAGCAGAGGTTCTTTTATACATTTTCAGGAAAAACGATTTTACGCGTCAAATTCACCCTTGAGATCACGGGTAAACAGCTCCTGCAGCACCTGCGGAGGGTCTGCCTTTTCGTAGAGGATATCATATACCGCCTGACAGATGGGCAGTTCCACGCCGTACTGCTCACCCAGCTGCAGCATTGCCCGCACGGTGTAGTAACCCTCCGCCAGCTTGGTATAGCTTTCGCCGCGGATAAAGGACTCACCAAACTGGCGGTTGTGGCTCCATTGAGAGAACACCGTCGCCTCATAGTCCCCCAGATGGCATAGACCGTAGGCCGACAGTTCGCTGCCGCCCATAGCGCGGATCAAACGCGCCACCTCCCGCGTACCGCGGCTCATCAGCGCGCCCTTGAGGGAGGACACCCCCGCGCCGTCCAGAAATCCGGCGGCGATGCCCACCACATTCTTGGCAGCGGCACCCACCTCATTGCCCAGCAGATCCGAGCCGTAGTAAAAACGGATCAGCTCGCCGGAAAAGGCGTCCACCAACCGCCGCTTTGTCTCCTCATCCGCGCTGTCGATCACCATACAGTTGGGGATGCCGCGGTAAAACTCCTGCACGTGGCCCGGTCCCAGCCACACCGCCACCTTGTTGGACGGATGCAGATTCTCTCCGGCGATCTGGGACAGCCGCCGCCCTGTGCCGATCTCGATGCCCTTCATACACAGCACGAAGGTCTTATCGCGCAGCGCAAGAGGCTTCAGCTCGTCCATCAGCGATTGCAGCCCCTGCGAATTGACGGATATGATGACCGTCTCCGCCTCTCGCACCTGCTGCAGATCATTGGTCAACGCAACAGACTCCGGCAGGCGCAGCAGATCGTTTTCCCGTGTCTGCATAAAGCGCTGCATCCGCGCAGAATCCGCTCTGCCGTACAGCGTCACATCATGACCGATGCTGTCCAGATACCATGTGATCAGTGAGCCCCAGCGGCCGCAGCCGATAACAAAAACGCGCATATTTCTTTCCTCCTTCATAGGAAGCAGCAACAAAAATGATCGGAACGGTTTCCCGTCCCGATCATTGTAGCACGAAATTGTGAACTTTTATACCCTTACTTGACGATCAGTGTCTGTCCGTCCATTTCCTCGGGGCAGGCCAGACCCATCACATCCAGAATGGTAGGTGCGATATCTGCCAGACGGCCGGGGCGCAGCTCGGCGCCGGCGCCGCAGAGGATGAAGGGCACCAGATTGGTGGTATGGGCAGTCATGGGGCTGCCGTCGGCCTGCTGCATCTGCTCGGCGTTGCCGTGGTCAGCGGTGACCATAGCGATACCGCCCATCTTCAGCGTTGCATCCACCACGCGGCCCACGCACTCGTCCACCGCTTCCACTGCCTTGATGGCAGCTTCCATTACGCCGGTGTGACCCACCATATCGCAGTTGGCGAAATTGAGGATGATCACATCGTACTCGCCGGACTGGATGCGCTCGACACACTTGTCGCACACCTCGTAGGCGCTCATCTCAGGCTGCAGATCGTAGGTAGCCACCTTGGGGGAAGCCACCAGCACGCGATCCTCACCGGGATACTGCTTTTCCACGCCGCCGTTGAAGAAGAAGGTGACATGGGCATACTTCTCGGTCTCGGCGATGCGCAGCTGGGTCAGACCCAGAGAGCTGAGGTACTCACCCAGCCCGTTCTTCACCATCAGGCGGGGCCAAGCCACCAGCACATTAGGCATCGTGGCGTCGTACTCGGTGCTGCACACATAGGTGGTGGGGAAATACTCGCGCTGGAAGCCGTCAAACTCGGGGTCCACCAGTGCGCGGGTGATCTCACGGGCGCGGTCGGGGCGATAGTTGAAGAAGATGACGCTGTCGCCGTCGGAGATGGTACCTTCGCGGTCGCAGACCACGGGCTCCACAAACTCGTCGGTGACGCCGTTGGCATAGGATGCCTCCACTGCGGCAACGGGATCGGCGTTCTGCACGCCCTCACCGTAGACCATCGCGTCGTAAGCCATCTGCACGCGCTCCCAGCGCTTGTCGCGGTCCATCACATAGTAGCGGCCCATCACCGTGGCGATCTTGCCGATACCGATCTCACCGCACTTCTTCACGCACTGCGCCACGAAATCGCGGCCGGAGGTGGGGGACACATCGCGTCCGTCCAGAAATGCGTGGATATAGACCTTCTTCAGGCCCTTTTCCTTGGCCATACGCAGCAGCGCCCACAGATGCTCCACATGGGAGTGTACGCCGCCGTCGGACAGCAGACCGTACAGGTGCAGAGCGGTGCCGTTCTTCACGCACTCGTCCATAGCCTTGTTGTAGGCCTCGTTGTGGAAGAAGGAGCCGTCTTCAATGGCGCGGCTGATGCGGGGCAGATCCTGAAACACCACACGGCCGCCGCCGATATTGGTGTGACCCACCTCGCTGTTGCCCATCTGTCCGTCGGGCAGACCCACGTCCAGACCGGAGGCGGACAGCGTAGTGTTGGCATACTCGGCAAAGAGTCTGTCCAGCACGGGGGTGTTCGCCAGCGTAACGGCATTGCTGCCGCTGGCAGCCGTGAGGCCGAAGCCGTCCATAATAATGAGCGTAGTCGGAGTTTTGTTCATAAGATCCTCGTTTCTGATCAGTTCTCGGTTAAAAATCAGTCCTGATTGGCAGCGTTGATGATATCCACAAACTCGTCAGCCTTCAGAGCGGCACCGCCGATCAGGCCGCCGTCGATATCGGGCTGTGCCAGCAGCTCAGCAGCGTTGGAGGCCTTCATGGAGCCGCCGTACTGGATGGTGATGCTGCGGGCGATACGGGCACCGTACAGATGACGCACGGTGGTGCGGATGAAGGTGCAGACCTCAGCAGCCTGCTCGGAGGTAGCGGTCTTGCCGGTGCCGATGGCCCACACGGGCTCATAGGCGATGACGCACTTGCGCAGCTTCTCTGCGGGCACGCCGGCCAGAGCGGACTTGACCTGCAGAGCGATCAGTTCCATGGTGATGCCCAGCTCACGCTGCTCCAGGCTCTCGCCCACGCAGATGATGGGGTGCAGGCCGGCTTCCAGAGCGGCATGGACCTTCTTGTTGACGGTGAAATCGGTCTCGCCGAAGTACTGACGGCGCTCGCTGTGACCGATGATGACATACTTCACGCCCAGATCCTTGAGCATGTCGGCGGACCACTCACCGGTGTAAGCGCCGGACTTCTCATAGAACAGATTCTCGGCACCGATGGACACGCGCATGTCCTTGAATGCCTTCATAGCGGCGGAAATGTTGACGGCGGGGACGCACACAACCACGTCGCACCACTTGGCCTTGGGCAGCAGAGCCTTCAGCTCCTCAGCGAACTTCTTGGTCTCGGTAGCGGTCTTGTTCATCTTCCAGTTACCGGCGATGATAGTCTTGCGATATCTGCGATTCATAATACGATTACTCCTCTGTTATTATTTGTATAAATGGATATTGTGCGCAAAGTTACAACACGAATTTCGATCTATTTTCCGCCGCAGCATGTATGTGGCGGAAAATACCTCTCGCCCTGCCAGTGTGCGAGCGTGCCAGCACGCGAGTGCGCGCAGCAGGGCGCGTGGGGGTTCCTCAAGGGGGAGCCTGCTCCCCCTTGAAATATCATTTTACTTATCCAGCAGGCAAGCTACGCCGGGCAGCTCCTTGCCCTCCATAAACTCCAGAGAGGCGCCGCCGCCGGTGGAGATATGGGTCATCTTGTCGGCATAGCCCAGCTGCTGCACGGCTGCAGCGCTGTCGCCGCCGCCGATGATGGTGATGGCGTCGGTCTTGCTCAGAGCCTCTGCCACGGCCTCGGTGCCGGCAGCGAAGGCGGGGAACTCAAACACGCCCATAGGGCCGTTCCAAATCACAGTACCGGCGTCCTTCACAGCGGCGCAGTACAGTTCCACCGTCTTGGGGCCGATGTCCATACCTTCCCAGCCGTCGGGGATCTGGCCGGCTTCCACAGTCAGGGTGTTGGCATCGGGGCCGAACTTGTCGCCGCAGACGGTGTCCACGGGCAGCAGCAGCTTCACGCCCTTGGCAGCAGCCTTTGCCACCATCTCGTTGGCATAGTCCTGCCAATCGGCCTCAAACAGAGAGTTGCCGATCTTGCCGCCCTGAGCGGCGGAGAAGGTGTAAGCCATACCGCCGCCGATGATGACGGTGTCAGCGATCTCCAGCAGGTTGTTGATCACGCCGATCTTGGAAGAAACCTTGGAGCCGCCCAGAATGGCCACCAGAGGACGCTTGGGGTTAGCCAGAGCGCCGCCGATGAAATCCAGCTCCTTCTGGATCAGGAAGCCGGACACAGCGGGCAGGTAATCTGCCACGCCGGCGGTGGAGGCGTGAGCGCGGTGCACAGCGCCGAAAGCGTCGGACACATAGACCTCAGCCATAGAAGCCATAGCCTTGGCAAGCTCGGGATCGTTCTTAGTCTCGCCCTTTTCAAAACGGGTATTCTCCAGCAGCAGCACCTGACCGGCCTTGAGAGCGGCGGCCTTTGCCATCGCATCTTCGCCCACCACGTCAGCGGCCATAATGACCTCCTGACCCAGCAACTCGCTCAGGCGGGCAGCCACGGGCTTCAGGCTCAGTTCGGGCTTCACTTCGCCCTTGGGCTTTCCCATATGGGAGCAGGCGATCACGGCAGCACCCTCAGCCAGCAGATACTGGATGGTGGGCAGAGCTGCGCGGATGCGCTTATCGTCGGTGATGACACCGCTGCCGTCCTTGGCCATCGGTACGTTGAAGTCGCAGCGCAACAGAACCTTCTTGCCGGCTACTTCCACATCTTTCACAGTTTTCTTATTATAATTCATACAAACACGCTCCTTATGCGTATGGAATAACAAAATCACACATCCTGCGCCATCTCCCCCTCGCCGCTTAGCCCGGGGAACCCGTTCTGCCGCAGAGCTTCATAGGTGAGGATCGCCACAGAGTTGCTTAAATTGAGGCTGCGCGCCTCACTGCGCATAGGCAGGCGGATGCACCGCTCACGGTACTGCTGGCGCAGCTCCAGCGGCAGACCTGCCGTCTCCTTGCCGAAAAACAGCCAGCAATCACCGGAGAATTCCGCCTCGCAGTAGGCTCTCGGCGCTTTGGTGGTGGCCAGCCACAGATCCTGCTGTGCCTCGGGATGAGCAGCAAAGAAGGCGTCCAGATTCTCATAATCCTGCACCTGCACCAGATGCCAGTAATCCAATCCGGCACGCTTGACGGCACGGTCGGAAATATCGAAGCCCAGCGGACGGATCAGGTGGAGAGATGCGCCGGTGGCGGCGCATGTGCGGGCAATGTTTCCGCAGTTCTGCGGGATCTCCGGCTCCACAAGAACGATGTGCAGCATATCGATCCCTCCCCTTGCTAAACCCTCGGTTTTTCGAAAAAGTTGCCGTTTTCCGCATTATGTCACCCAAAAACAGCTATTTTGTCTGCCGTTCTGCGCGAACAGTGCCTATTGTAATGCAAACAAACAAGAAATTCAACTATAAATTAATGATTTTGCCAATTTTTTCTCAAAAACATAAAACTTTGCAGGTGGATTGTGGGAAAAACGAGCAGTTTGAACGAAGTTGACGAAAAAATCCCACCAAAAAAGCAGCGGGGAATCGGGCGAAAAAAATTATTGCCGAAAATTTCGCTGAAAATACTGGATTTTCCCACAGAGCCTGCTATAATGGTAGCAGTACTTTGAAGGGGGTCATGCTGTTATGTCCGTTTCCATCGCTGTTGTTAACCTGAAAAATATGACTGTCCCCTCGGAGAAACCGCTGATGCTGCGTGAGCTGCTGTTCTGCCCTGTATTGACTTGGGTGTGTCAGGAGCTGTCTGACCGCGGCGTGGAGCGGTTTTTTATCATTTGCGACGAAGCTTGGCGCGAGGATGCCGTTTCCGCCGTGGCAGGTTTCGACGGCGCGCAGGTCTTCACCGACCTTGCAAACGCCCTCTGCTCTGCCGAGGGGGATGTGCTGGTGATCCCCTCCGCCGTTTTACCGGTGGACGCCTTTGCCGCGTCACCGCTGTATGTAGCCGATGCCGCCGCGCTGTGTAAGTCCGGCGATGCGGCGCAGCGCCCCGATGGCAGCCGCGAGAGCGAGATCTCCTTCCTGCCGGTACGCAGCGCATTGGAGCTGCAGCGCGCGATGCCGCTGTGCCGCGACTGTATCGTGCAGCGCCACACCGCAGGCGGTGTTACGATCATCGATCCTGCCAACACCTATATTGATCCCCGCTGCGTCATCGGCGAGGGCGTGACCGTTCTGCCCGGCACCATTCTGCGGGGCAAGACCGTCATCGGCCGCGGCTGTGAGATCGGGCCCAATTCTATGATCCGTGACTGCACCGTGGGCGAGTATACCACCGTCAACGCATCGCAGCTCAACGAGAGCCGCGTAGGCAATCACACCACCGTAGGTCCTTTCACCTATGTGCGCCCCAAGTGCGTCATCGGCGACCACTGCCGCGTGGGCGACTTCGTGGAGGTGAAGAACTCGGTGATCGGCAACGGCACCAAGATCTCCCACCTGACCTATGTGGGCGACAGCGATGTGGGCGAAAAGGTGAACTTCGGGTGCGGCACCGTTACCACCAACTATGACGGACACCGCAAGTTCCGCTGCACCATCGGCGACAACGTATTTTTGGGCTGCAACACCAATCTGGTGGCGCCCGTTACGGTAGGGGACGGCGCGTACACCGCCGCCGGCTCCACCGTCACCGAGGATGTGCCTGCCGACGCGCTGGCCATTGCCCGGGAGAAGCAGACCAACAAGCCCGGCTGGGCAGCCAGCTTCCGCAAGGGCTGGGAAAAGAAGTGAGTTACAGTCAGCGACTGCTCTATATCATTACCAGGAGAGAAAATTTTTTGAAATAAGAGAGAAAGCGAGTGTGTGACAAAAATGATTTCTCATGGCAAGGACATTAAGATTTTTACCGGAAGCTCCAACCCCGCTCTGGCAGCGGAGATCTGCAAGATCATCGGCACCAAGCTGGGTGAGGCAGAAGTGAAGACCTTTGCCGACGGCGAGGTTTCCGTTTCTCTGTATGAGACCGTCCGCGGCAGCGACGTGTTCCTCATCAACCCCACCTGCAACCCCGTCAACAACAGCCTGATGGAGCTGCTGATTATGATCGATGCGTGCAAGCGCGCCTCCGCAGGCCGTATCACCGCTGTGATCCCCTACTTCGGCTACGCCCGTCAGGACCGCAAGGCCAAGAGCCGCGATCCCATCTCCGCCAAGCTGGTGGCCAATATGCTGACCGCGGCCGGCGCTGACCGTGTGCTGACTATGGATCTGCACGCTGACCAGATTCAGGGCTTCTTTGATATTCCTGTGGACAACCTGCGCGGCAATCCCATCTTCGTGGACTACTATGCCAAGAAGTTCGGTGAGCGCTGCGAGGAGATGGTGGTGGTCTCCCCCGACGTGGGCAGCGTTGCCCGCGCCCGTATCTTCGCCCAGAAGCTGCATATGAGCCTTGCCATCGTGGACAAGCGCCGCCAGAAGGCCAACCAGTGCGAGGTGATGAACGTCATCGGCGATGTGGCCGGCAAGGAGTGCATCATCTTCGACGATATGGTGGATACCGCCGGTTCTCTGTGCAACGCCGCCAAGGCCATCGTGGAGGTGGGCGGTGCCAAGGCCGTTTACGCCTGTGCCTCTCACGGCATTCTGTCCGGTCCTGCCATTGAGCGTCTGAACAGCAGCGTGATCTCCGAGCTGGCTCTGCTGAACACTATCCCCACCAAGTTCGGCGCCGAGTGCACCAAGGCCAGATACCTGTCTGTGGGTCCTATGTTCGCCGAGGCTATCGAGCGCATCTATCAGGAAATTTCTATCGCTAAGCTGTTCAACTAAATAAATCTGTGTTATAATGAGGGGGCTGCCGTAGGGCAGTCCCCTTTTACTGTAACCAAGGAGTGGATCCGTATGTTTTTTAATCGCAATAAAACCGGCGGCGTAACGTGGCTGGTGGTGGGCTTGGGCAACCCCGGCTCCAAATATGAGAGCACGCGGCATAATATGGGCTTTTTGGCTGTGGATATGCTGGCGGAGAAGGAAAAATTCAAGTTCAACAAGCTGCGCTTCAAGGCATGGACCGCCACCTGCCAGCTGGGCGGGGAGAAGGTGCTGGTGATGAAGCCCCAGACCTATATGAATCTGTCCGGTGAATCTGTGGGCGAGGCGGCGCGTTTTTATAAGATCCCCCCGGAACACGTGCTGGTCATCAGCGACGATATCGCCCTGCCTACCGGCAAGCTGCGCATCCGCGCATCCGGCAGCGCCGGCGGTCACAACGGGCTGAAGAACATCATCCAGCATCTGGGCAGCGATAAGTTCCCCCGCATCAAGGTAGGCGTAGGTTCGCCTCAGCAGGCGGGCTACGAGGTGGTGGACTGGGTCATCGGCAAGCCTATGGGCGAGGATCAGAAGGTGCTGCTGGAGGCGCTGGAAAAGGCCGCCGACGCCATCAGCGTGGTGATCGCGCAGGGTCCCGACCGCGCTATGAACCGCTTTAACTGAGCAGAAAACATCCGTATGAACGGGTCTTAACATTCATAAACTATGTGCATACCCTCCCCCATCCGCTGCGGGGAGGGCAATACCGCGTGGAGAAAGGAGGTGGCTGCGGTGAACGGTCTTTTGCAGGAGCTGCTGACGCTCAAGGAAATACGGGAGCTGACCGACCATCTGGCGCAGGCCCACAGCGCCGCTATGGTGACGGGCCTCTCGCCGGTGCATCGTGCGCAGATCGCCGCAGCCGCCGTGCAGCAGCTGCGCCGCCCCCTTTTGATGCTGTGCGCCGATGAGGCGGAGTGCCGCCGCGCCGCAGGCGATCTGCAGGTGCTGCTGGGCAGCTCCCCCGTGGTGCTGCCCGGACGGGAGATCCAGCTGCGCCCCACCGCAGCCGCCAGCCGTGGCTGGGAGTACCGGCGGCTGGAGGCACTGCACAAACTGGTGCAAGGGCAGTGCGCCGTGGTGGTTGCCACCCCCGACGCCCTTGTGCAGCGGTGCATCCCGCCCCACGTTTTACGTGATACCGCTATGACACTGCGCGTAGGGGAGCGGCACGACATCGCCGCCCTTGTGCAGCATTTGACGCGGGCAGGCTACACCCGCGCCGATGCGGTGGAGGGCTGCGGTCAGTTCGCGTTACGCGGCGGTATTTTGGACATCTACTCCCCCGGTGCGGAAACCGCGGTGCGCTGCGAGTTTTTTGACGATGAGATCGACTCTATGGGCGAGTTCGATGTGGGCACACAGCGCCGGATCCGCAACTGCAGCGAATCGCTGATCCTGCCGGCAGGCGAGGTACTGCCCTATCACAGCGCTACCGGCGCCGAACACGCGGCGCTGCGCTTGGAGGCGGCGGCCAAAAAGCTTGCGCGCAAATCCGGCACGGAGCAGCTGCAGCAATCGCTGTTGAATGACGCCGAAGCGCTGCGGCAGGGTATCGTCACCGCCAGCGACCGCTACATCGCCGCCGTATATGAAGGAAAATACTGCGCGCTGGACTATCTGTCCGGCGACACGCTGATCTGCGTCAGCGAGAGCAGCCGCGTCAGCGAGGCGCTGCGGGGTTGGCTGTGGCAGCTGAAGGAGGATCTCTCCACAGCTGTGGAAAACGGCTGGGCCGCCGGCGAACTGGCAGACCCTGCGCTGAGCGAGGAGGAACTGACAGAAAAACTGGCGCGCTTCCCCGTGTGCCAGATGGAGAGCCTGCCCACCAGCCGCTTTTTGCTGACACCTACCCTGCTTTTGCACCTCAACGCCAAGCAGCTGGCCAGCTACGGCGGCTCGCTGGAGACCGCCTGCACCGATATGGTCCACTACCTTACCTCCGGCTATCGGGTGTTGGTGCTGTGCGGCGGCAAGGTGCGCGCGGAGAATCTGCAGACACTGCTGCGGGAGAAAAATATCCCCGCCGCGCTGGATTTCGGCGGCGAGGCTATCCCCCAAAAGGGGCAGGTGGTGATCTCGCTGGGCGCATTGAGCGCAGGCAGTGAGTATCCGGGGCTGAAGCTTGCCATTTTGACAGAGGGTCAGCTGACCACCGTTTCCGCCGGCAAAAAGCCGCGGCGGCAGAGCAATGATCCTACGCGGCAGAAGCTGCAGTCCTATGCCGACCTGACCCCCGGCGATCTGGTGGTGCACACCCACCACGGCATCGGCCGCTTTGTGGGCATCATCCGTATGCCGGTGGACGGCGTAGAAAAAGACTATATCAAAATCGCCTACGCAGGCAGCGATTTTCTCTATGTGCCTGCCACCTCGCTGGATCTGGTGAGCAAATACATCGGCGGCGGCGAGGATACGGAGCGCACCAAGCTGCACAAGCTGGGCGGCACGGAATGGGCGCGCACCACCTACAAGGCCAAAGCAGCCGCGCAGGATCTTGCCCGCGAGCTGATCCAGCTGTACGCCCAGCGCCAGCGGTTGGCAGGCTTTGCCTTCTCCCCCGATTCGCCGTGGCAGCAGGAGTTTGAGGACTCCTTTGACTACACGGAGACCGAGGATCAGCTGCGCGCCATTGCCGAGATCAAGTCCGATATGGAGCGTGCCGTGCCGATGGATCGCCTTTTGTGCGGCGATGTGGGCTACGGTAAGACGGAGGTGGCGCTGCGGGCGGTGATGAAGTGCATTATGGACGGCAAGCAGGCCGCCATTCTCGTGCCCACCACCGTGCTGGCGCAGCAGCACTATGTGACCGCTATGAGCCGGTTCCGCAGCTTCCCCGTCACCATTGAGGTGCTCAGCCGTTTCCGCAGTCCCAAGCAGGTCAAGGATATCCTGCAGCGCACCCGCGAGGGGCGAGTGGATCTGCTGATCGGCACCCACAAGCTGCTGCAAAAGAATGTGGAATTCAAGGACTTGGGTCTGCTGATTATCGACGAAGAGCAGCGCTTCGGCGTGAAGCACAAGGAGAATCTGCGTGAGCGGGCGCGGCAGGTGGATACGCTGACGCTGTCCGCCACCCCCATCCCCCGCACGCTGAATATGGCGCTGTCCGGCATCCGCGATATGAGCGTCATTGAAGAGCCTCCCCAGAACCGGCAGGTGGTGCAGACCTACGTGCTGGAGCACGAATGGAACGTGCTGGCAGAGGCTATGCGCCGCGAGCTTGCCCGCGGTGGGCAGATCTACTATCTGCACAATCGGGTGGACAACATCGAATCCACCGCCGCACGGCTGCGGCAGATGCTGGGCGAGGACACGGTGATCGCCACCGCCCACGGCAAAATGGGCGAGCAGGAGCTCAGCCGCGTGATGCAGCAGATGGCGGACGGCGAGATCCAAATATTGGTATGCACCACCATCATCGAAACCGGCATCGACATTCCCAATGTGAACACGCTGATCATCGAGGACGCCGACCGGATGGGGCTTGCCCAGCTCCACCAGATCCGCGGACGCATCGGGCGCAGTGCCCGCCGCGCCTACGCCTATCTCACCTACCGTCCCGGCAAGATTTTGACGGAGGTAGCTGCCAAGCGCTTGAGCGCCATCCGCGCCTATGTGGATTTCGGCTCCGGTTTCAAGATCGCTATGCGGGATCTGGAGATCCGCGGCGCCGGCAATCTGCTGGGTCCGGAGCAGTCCGGCTATATGATGAGCGTGGGCTACGATATGTACCTGAAGCTTTTGGGCGATGCGATGCTGGAGCAGCAGGGTCGGGCAAAGGAGATCCTCCCGGATTGCTCTGCCGACCTGACAGTGTCGGCACACATCCCCGAGCGGTATGTCTCCTCCGCTGAGCAGCGGATGGACCTCTACCGCCGCATTGCCGCCATCCGCACCGCAGAGGACTCCGCCGAGCTTCTGGATGAAATGCTGGACCGTTTCGGTGAGGCGCCCAAGGCGGTGATGGCGCTGCTGGATGTGGCGCTGCTGCGGGCAGCCGCCGCGCAGGAGGGCATCTGCGACATTACACAAAAAGAACAAAAGCTGATCATCAGCTTTACCGATGCCGTGTGCGTACCGGCGCTGATGGGGGTATGCTCCATGGGCTTCTGGTCGCGCAAGGTGCTGCTGTCCGCCGGCGAAAAGCCGAAGCTGACAGTCCACCTGCAGCCCAAGGAAAGCGGCCTTGCCTGCGCCGTCAAGCTGGTGGAGGAGCTGCGGCTGAAGCGGCAGGAATCGGAACAGACACAAACCAACCAAGACAATCAGAAAGGAACAACACTATGAAACGATTCATCGCTATGCTGGCGGCAACGATCCTGATGGTCACGCTGGTGGCCACCATCGAAACGCGCAATGGCACGCGCAGTGACGGTCTGTACTATCAGGTCACCGGCATCCGCCCCGACGCCCGAATGGTGAAGGTCAACGGCGACGCCGTCAGCGCCGAGGAATATCTCTACTGGCTGGCATCGGTGTGCGAGTATCTGTACTCCTATTCCGGCGGTACCATCGATTTCTCCGCCCAAATCACCGACGATATGACCTATGGCGAGTATGCCAAGGCCGACGCGCTGGAGACGGTGAAACTGTACGCTGTGACCCGCCAGTGGGCAAAGGAGGCGGGCGTCACGCTGACCGAGGCCGACCGCAAGGCACTGCAGCAGCAGCGCCAGCAGTATATCGGCTACTACGGCAGCGAGGAGGTCTATCTGCAGCAGGTGGAACTGCTGGGCATCAATGAAGAGCTGCTGCAGAGCATTGACAGTACCCCTTATCTCTACAACAATATTTACGCTCTCTTCTCCGACAAGACCAGCAGCCTCTATCCCGGCGAAAAGGCGCTGCAGGACTATGCCGACGAGATGGGCTATGTAACGGCACAGCTGCTCTTTATTTCCACCGCCGGATTGGATGACACCGCCAAGGCGGACGCGCTGGCAAAGGCGCAGAGCTTCGCCCGGCAGATGAAGGATGCCGCCGACAAGCAGGCGATGTACGAAACACTGGCAGCCCAGCTGGGTTTTACCACCGACCCCGCCGGCTTGACCTTTGAACCCAGCACCTCCGATGCCGCCGTTTGTCAGGCGGTGAAGGCTATGAATGTGGGCGAAGTCAGCAGCGTCATCGAAGGTGACGGTGGCTACTACATCGCGCTGCGGATGGACACAAATTATGATTCCTTAACGGAAGAACTTTTCAATATTCGCTTGCAGGAACGCATCGATAGTGCTAAAGTAGACAGTAGCGGAAAGCTCTACACCAATCTGGACGCCGCCGAGTTCTATACGGCCCTGAATGCTGCGCGGGCCGAGCTGCTGGCCAAGCAGACCGCCCAATCCCAGAGCGGCACGAACTGACCCGTTTTCTTTCGTCGATATGACGGATAGACTGCAGTTTTACTGCCCATTATCACGATTTTTTCGGAAAAAGGAAACTTTTGGTTGCTACTGTGAGAAAAATTGGCTATGATGGTGTCATCATAGTGATTTTTGATAGAACAAATTACATTTAGGAGGAAAAACTTTCATGAAAGACCTGTATGTTGTGAATTGCTGCAGAACCGCTGTCGGTTCTTTCGGCGGCTCGCTGAAGAACACCCCCGCCACCGAGCTGGGTGCCATCGTGGTGAAGGAAGCCCTGAACCGCGCCGGTGTGAGCCCCGAAGTGGTCGATGAAGTGATGTTCGGCTGCGTGCTGACCGCCGGTCTGGGCCAGAATGTCGCCCGCCAGGTGGCTGTCAAGGCCGGCATCCCCTATGCTGTTCCCGCTTACACCGTGGGTATGGTCTGCGGCTCCGGCATGAAGTCCGTCATCGAAGGCGCACGCTCCATTCTGGCCGGTGACGCCGATGTGGTTGTCTGCGGCGGTACCGAGAATATGAGCCTGGCTCCCTATGCTGTCCCCTCCGGCCGCTACGGCGCCCGTATGGGTCACACCAAGATGATCGACACCATGATTCAGGACGGTCTGTGGGACGCTTACAACAACTATCACATGGGCACCACCGCCGAGAACATCAACGACATCTGGGGCATCACCCGTGCCGAGCAGGACGAGTTCGCTGCCAACTCCCAGCAGAAGACCGAGGCCGCTCAGGCTGCCGGCAAGTTCGACGATGAGATCGTCCCCGTTATGATCAAGGTGAAGAAGGAAATGGTTCCCTTCGCCAAGGATGAGTATCCCAAGGCCGGTGTTACCGCTGCCGGTATCGCCAAGCTGCGCGGCGCATTCCCCGTCGGTCCCGAATCCCCCAACCCCGAGGTCGTTCACACCTTCGAGGTCACCGGCGCTCAGGAGGCCGAGGACAAGGGCCAGCCCCGCGTCACCGCTGCCAACGCTTCCGGTATCAATGACGGCGCTGCTGCCATCATTCTGGCTTCCGGTGAGGCTGTTGAGAAGTACGGCCTGAAGCCCATGGCTAAGCTGATCGGCTGGGGTCAGGGCGGCGTGGATCCCAAGATCATGGGTGTCGGTCCCGTTCCCGCTTCCCGTCAGGCTATGGCCAAGGCCGGCGTCACCATCGACGATATCGACCTGATCGAGGCCAACGAGGCTTT
Organism: Oscillospiraceae bacterium; assembly: GCA_017937195.1. Taxonomy (GTDB): domain Bacteria; phylum Bacillota; class Clostridia; order Oscillospirales; family Oscillospiraceae; genus Vescimonas. The sequence goes on from JAGBEA010000027.1 coordinate 52,505, forward strand.
CGCCGCTCAGTCCATCGCTGTGGGCCGTGAGCTGGGCTTTGATCCTGCCAAGCTGAACGTCAACGGCGGCGCTATCTCCATCGGTCACCCCGTCGGCGCTTCCGGCGCACGCATCATCGTCACCCTGCTGCACGAGATGCAGAAGCGTGAGGATGCCAAGAAGGGTCTGGCTACCTTGTGCATCGGCGGCGGCCAGGGCGTTGCCACCATCTTCGAGAAGTGCTGAGTCATTTTGGAAGAACGCTGAAATAAAAAACACCCCTCCGCCATTTCCGGAGGGGTGTTTTTTTTTGCGTTTCTCCTAAATTTTTACAGTTTCTTAATGGCAACCGCCCTCATTATACTGTATAATGTGTATGAAATGCGAGTATCGCCGCCTCCTGCGGTGTAAAATGAGGTGACCTTTTGACTGTTAAGACAAGACTGTATTCCAAATTACGGGAGGGTGTGGCCGCGGTGCTGCCCATCGCGCTGATCGTGATGGTGCTGTGCTTCTTCGTAACACCCGTCCCCACCGACCTGATGCTGGCCTTCGTGATCGGCACCGTGATGCTGATTCTGGGCCTGGGGCTTTTCACCTACGGTGCAGAGGCGTCTATGACCCCTATGGGCAACTACATCGGCGCCAAGCTGACCAAATCCCGCAAGCTTCTGCTGATCCTGTCGGTCAGTTTTTTGCTGGGCGTGATTATCACCATCGCCGAGCCGGATCTGCAGGTGCTGGCCAACAATGTGCCCCATATTGACAGCACTGTGCTGGTGCTGGCAGTTTCGGTGGGCGTGGGCTTTTTCCTGCTGCTGTGTATGCTGCGCATCCTGCTGGGCATCCAGCTGCGCTGGCTGCTGCTGTTTTTCTATGCCATCGTCTTTATTCTGGCGGGACTGTCCGATGCGGATTTCCTCAGCGTGGCCTTTGACTCCGGCGGTGTGACCACCGGTCCTATGACCGTGCCTTTCATTATGGCACTGGGTGTCGGTGTTGCCTCCATCCGTAGCGACAAGAACGCCGAGTCCGACAGCTTCGGTCTGGTGGCGCTGTGCTCCATCGGCCCCATCCTCTCCGTTCTGGTGCTGGGCTTCCTCTACAAGGGTGAAAGCAACGAGATCGCCGCCTCCGTGGCGGATACCTATCTCAACACCGTGGAGCTGGGCGGCGCGTATCTCCACGCCATCCCCGAATATATGGCGGAGGTAGCGGTAGCCCTTGCCCCCATCATCGTGTTTTTCCTGATTTTTCAGGTGTTCTTTTTGAAGCTGCGTCAGCTGCCGCTGATGCGTATTCTGGCAGGTTTGCTGTTCACCTATGTGGGACTGGTGCTGTTCCTCACCGGCGTGAATGTAGGCTTCTCCTCCGTGGGCGTGGTGCTGGGCGGTCAGCTGGCCGACGGCTGGACCCGCTGGCTGTTGGTCCCCATCGCAATGCTGATGGGTTGGTTCATCGTGCAGGCTGAGCCCGCCGTCCACGTGCTGACCAAGCAGGTGGAGGAGATCAGCGCAGGCGCCGTGTCGGAAAAAGCGATGCACCTGAGCCTCTCTGTGGCCATCGCAGGCGCAATGGGTCTTGCTATGGTGCGTATCCTCACCGGTATGCACATCTTCTGGCTGCTGATCCCCGGCTATCTGGTGTCGCTTGTGCTGACCTTCTTCGTGCCGCCTATGTTCACCGCCATCGCCTTCGACTCCGGCGGCGTGGCATCCGGTCCTATGACCGCCACCTTTATGCTGCCCTTTGCTATGGGCGTGTGTGAGGCGGTAGGCGGCAACATCCTCACCGATGCCTTCGGTCTGGTGTCGCTGGTGGCGATGATGCCCCTTATCACCATTCAGATGATGGGCGCCATCTATGTCATCAAGAGTCGCCGCACCACCGAGGAACCCATCAAGTCCTTCGGCGACGAGGAGATCATCGAACTGTGGGAGGTGGCGTAATGGAACTGAATTTTGTACTGTCTGTGCTGGACCGTGACCGCGCCGACCAGATGACCGCCATCTACCGCGAGCACGGCTCGCCGATGATTTTGACCTTTATGGGTCGCGGCACCGCCAAGAGTGAGCACCTGGATCTCTACGGTCTGCAGCCTACGGAGAAGGCGGTGGTCGCCACCGTGGCAGACGGCGAGAAAACCAAGCTGCTGATGAAAAGCGCCAAGCGCAAACTGTTTATCGATATTCCCGGCAACGGCGTAATGATGGCCGTGCCGATCAAGAGTGTGGGAGGAGGAAGAACTTTGGCCTATCTGACTGACAATACCGCTGCTGCCGGCGGCGCCCCCGAGATGAAATTTGACCACGAGCTGCTGCTGGTGATTTTGAACCAGAGCTATATGGACGATGTGATGAATGCTGCACGCAATGCCGGCGCATTCGGCGGCACGGTGCTGCACGCCAAGGGCACCGGAGCCAAGTACGCCGAAAAGTTCTTCGGCGTGTCTCTGGCCAACGAGAAGGAAGTGCTGCTGATCGCCGTGCGCGCAGAGGAAAAGAACGACATCATGCGCGCCATTATGGAGCAGGCCGGGCCCCAGACCCCTGCCGGTGCCATCAGCTTCTCGCTGCCCATCTCTTCCGTGGCAGGTCTGCGCTACGTGGACAAGGACTGATGCAACAAAAAATGCCGCTCCCGAAGGAGCGGCATTTTTCTTTCGCTTATTTGCAGTATTTTTCGATGTAATCGCTCTGGCACTTGGTGATGATCTCTACCGCTTCGGCGCGGCCCAGCACATCGCTGACCACCGTCTCCTTGCCCTCCAGACTCTTATACACGCGGAAGAAGTGGCGGATCTCGCTGGCGATATGGGCAGGCAGCTCCGCAATATCCGTGTAGAGGTGATAGGTGGGATCCTCAAAGGGGATGGCGATGATCTTTTCATCCAGAGAGCCGCTGTCCTCCATAGTGATAACGCCGATGGGGAAGCAGCGCACCAGACTCAGGGGGCGGATGCTCTCGCTGCACAGCACCAGCACATCCAGCGGGTCGCCGTCATCCGCCCAGGTGCGGGGGATGAAGCCGTAGTTGGCGGGATAGTGGGTGGAGGTATAGAGGATGCGGTCCAGACGCAGCAGGCCCGTCTCCTTGTCCAGCTCATACTTGTTCTTCGAGCCCTTCTCAATCTCGATCACGGCCCAGAAATCTTCAGGTTTTACGCGCGCAGGGGCAATGTCATGCCAAATATTCATAGGAAGTCCTCCTCTGTTCTTTTCTTGTCCGCTTCTATTATAGCGTGGGTTTCGTTGGTGTGCAAGGTGGAAAACAGATTTTTGCACCGCCTTCATAGGAAATATTCCGGCTTTTCAAAATTAGGGGTTGACACAAGGGCACATCTGTGGTATTCTATCCCTTGCCAATCTCCGCCGGTGTGGTGGAATGGTAGACACAGGAGACTTAAAATCTCCCGGTAGCAATACCGTACCGGTTCGAGTCCGGTCACCGGCACCAATCCGGTCAACTAAATATCGCGGAGTAGAGCAGTTGGTAGCTCGTCGGGCTCATAACCCGGAGGTCGGAGGTTCAAGTCCTCCCTCCGCAACCAGAAACGAAACAGTCGCCTTTGGGCGGCTGTTTTTGTTTTTACTCCGAAAGCAGAGCTTCTGCGGCACAAAGGTAAATAGAGTGTTTCTTGTCCTGCCCGAAAGTGTATCTGCCTTCATCCCCCTCGATCC
>JAGBEA010000028.1 GCA_017937195.1 Oscillospiraceae bacterium
TCACCCATTCCGTCACCTCGTTTCCGTCCTCGTCCGTGGTGATGATCCCTTCCTCATGTTCTACCGTGCGCGTGCTGTGGCTGATTTTGTGTGCCCCCATACCCGATTTGCCGGACAGAAAAACAATCTGTATAATGGAAAGGGGTAATGAAAAATGTCAACCAAAGAACGAAAACACCCAGCGCCGCCGCGTTACGATGAGGCCTTCAAGGCGGGGGCGGATGGTCACCGAGCAGGGGCGGCCCAGCCGGGAGGTGGCCGCGGAACTCGGCATCTGCATCGACACGCTGCGCAGCTGGCTGAAAGCGGCGGGCGCACCATCGCCGGGGCAAGCTGACCGCCAAAACCGCGACGCCAGACGCCTGCGCGAACTGGAGGCGGAGATTCGAGCACTGCGCAAGAAGCTTGAAGAGAAAGACGGGGTCATTGACATCCTAAAAAAATCCGTCGGCATACTTTCCAAACCATAGAGGACAAGTACCGATACATCCGTACGGCCCGCGCGGGGGCCTCTGTGGAACTTGTATGCCGACTGCTGGAGGTCTCCCGCAGCGGGTACTACGAATGGCTGGGCCGCAAACCTTCTTTGCGCCGGCAGCAGGATCAGGAACTGAAACGCCGGCTGCTGAGCCTGCACCAGCGTTATCCCGCCCTTGGGCTGGACAGCCTGTATCACCTGATCCGCCCGCAGCTTTCCTGCTCGCGCAAGCGCATCCACCGCCTGATGAACGAGATGAACATCTCCTCCACACGCAGGCGTGCCTACAAAGCCACGACCAACTCAAGACACGCGCACCCCATCGCGCCCAATCTCCTTGCGCGCCGCTTCTCCTTTGACAAGCCAGACACCGCATGGGTCGGCGATATTACCTATATCCCCACCGGCGAGGGCTGGCTCTACTGCGCTGTTGTGAAAGACCTTTGCACAAAGCAGATCGTCGGCTACTCCTTCTCCGACCGCATCGACACAAATCTCACTCTCGCCGCCCTCGGCATGGCCGTCCGGCGCCGCAAGCCTCTGCCCGGCCTCATCTTCCACTCCGACCGCGGCGTCCAATACGCCGCCTACGCTTACCGTCAGCGTCTCGCCAGTCTCGGCATCCGGCAAAGCATGTCCCGCAAGGGCGATCCCTATGACAACGCCGTGGCCGAAAACTTCTTCAGCTGCCTCAAGTGCGAGTGCGTCCATCTGCGCCATTTCGCCTCAAGGGCACAAGCCATGGCAGACGTCTTCGCTTATATCGAGACTTTTTACAATCCGGTGCGCCCGCATTCCTCTATTGGCTGGCGTCCTCCGGATGCCTTTGCGCGTGCCTTGTCTGAGCATCCCGCCGCCTGAGTGTGATACGACAAGATATCCTGCGTTTCTTTCTGTTTTTTCTTCATTTTTACTGTCCACGAAACCGGGAAGGGCACACTTGCAGCGGTCGGCCAGCTCTTTGAGCCGCGCCAGGTCGGAATAGTCCCTCGCATAGGTATTGTCCGTACAAGTTTCCCGCACTTTCTGCAGCGTATCGATGACGACCAGCGACACCCTCCCGTGTTCCCGGACGAAGGTTTCGATCTGTCCGGCCAATCCATCCGCCAGAGTTCCCGCATGTGTGGCCAGATACA
>JAGBEA010000029.1 GCA_017937195.1 Oscillospiraceae bacterium
CTTCTGGCCGGTCAGGATGCAGACCATGTTGAACAGGGCATCCTGAATGTGGCCGCGGAAGATGTTACCGGTCATGAACTTCGTGGGAGGCATGTACTTCAGAGGAGCCTTGGGGAAAATCTCGCGGGCCATCTGAGCCTGAGCCAGCTCATAGACAAATGCGTTCTCCACGGCGGGATCCATCTCAAAGGCGTGACCCAGACCCATCTGCTCTTCACGCATGCCGGCTTCCTTGGCGAATGCCTCGTTCAGGAACTGGGAAGCCAGAACGGTATGGGCGGAGGTAATAGCGTCGTCGGTGGTCAGGTAGTTATCCTCACCGGTGTTGATGATGACGCCGGTGTAACCGTTGATCACGCGGGAGAAGTACTGGTCAACGATGGTGCGCTGCATATTGATGTCGCGGAACAGGATGCCGTACAGAGCATCGTTCAGCATAACATCCAGACGCTCCAGAGCGCCCATAGCGGCGATCTCGGGCATGCACAGACCGGAGCAGTAGTTGCACAGACGGATGTAGCGCTTCTGCTCACGACCCACCTCATCCAGAGCCTCACGCATCAGGCGGAAGTTCTCCTGAGTGGCATAGGTGCCGCCGAAGCCCTCGGTGGTAGCGCCGTAAGGCACATAGTCCAGCAGGGACTGACCGGTGGTACGGATGACGGCGATGATGTCGGCGCCCTGCTTGGCACCGGCCTTGGCCTGGACGATATCCTCATAGATATTGCCGGTGGCCACGATGATGTACAGATAGGGACCTTCCTTATCGCCAAACTCCTTGAGGAAGGCGTTACGGTCGGACACGTTCTTATTGATGCGAGCCAGAGTAGCATCCACATAGGGCTTCACAGCGGCACGGACCTCTGCATCAGCGTGAGCGGGGACCTTGCTCAGATCCAACTCGCCGGCAGAGATCTTTTCAGCCACGCCCTGAGGATCCAGACCGGTCTCGATCATGGCGTTGCCCAGGCACCATGCAGCACCCATAGGCAGCAGGGAGTTTTCCATCAGATGATCCACCACCACGTTGGGCATGGGGACATCCATATCATTCACGCCATCGATGCCCAGCAGGCGGCAGACAGCGCGCTCCACGGTGACCGTGGTATGCTGATCGATGAAGCTCTGGGTGTCCTTTGCAACGCGGGCAGCGGACTGGCGAGCCTGATTGACCAGCTCAAGATTCAAACCGAGTTTGCTTTCCATATTTTGTATTACCTCTTCTTACTTCACGTGACGCTCGTTACGCAGCAGAACGGTGGGCTCCAGATGACGCTGAGGAGTACCCTGAGCGACCCATGCCACGCCGGTCTTCTTCCACTCCTTCTTGCCGGTGCAGACATCGCACTTGCAGTCCTGGACATAGTGCTCAGGCTCGGTGTAGGAAGTGATGACGCCCTCGAAGTTACGCAGAATGATCTTGCGAGGAGTCTGGGAGATGAGGTAGGTGGGCATGACGGGAGTCTTGCCGCCGCCGCCGGGAGCGTCGACCACGAAGGTGGGCACGCAGTAGCCGGAGGTATGGCCGCGCAGAGCTTCCATGATCTCGATACCCTTGGAAACGGGGGTACGGAAGTGGCTCAGACCCAGGGAAGGATCGCAAGCATAGATGTAGTAGGGGCGGACACGCATCTTGACCAGACCGTGAACCAGCTCCATCATCACGTGGATGCAGTCATTGACGCCTGCCAGCAGCACGCTCTGGTTGCCCAGAGGAATACCGGCATCAGCCAGCATAGCGCAGGCCTTGGCAGCCTCGGGAGAGAACTCCTTGGGGGTGTTGAAGTGGGTATTCAGCCACACGGGATGATACTTCTTCAGCATGTTGCACAGCTCGGGAGTGATACGCTGGGGGCACACAACGGGAGTGCGGGAGCCCAGACGGACGATCTCCACGTGGGGGATGGCGCGGACGCGGGAGATGATGTACTCCAGATTCTCATCGGAGACCATCAGGGAGTCACCGCCGGACAGCAGAACATCGCGGACCTCGGGGTGAGCGGCCACGTAATCGATGCACTTGTCGATCTGAGCCATAGGCACTTCGCAGTCATTCTGACCGGCGAAACGACGGCGGGTGCAGTGACGGCAGTACATGGAGCACTGGTCAGTGATCAGCAGCAGCACACGGTCGGGATAACGGTGAGTCAGACCGGGGCAGGGAGAGTCCACATCCTCGTGCAGGGGATCGGCGTCCTCATAATCGGCATACTCCAGCTCCTCAGCCCGGGGAATAGCCATCTTGCGGATGGGATCAAAGGGATCGTCCAGGTCGATCAGGGACAGATAGTAGGGAGTCACTGCCATACGCAGCTTGCCCAGGGTCTTGGCAACGCCAGCCTCCTCATCGGGAGTCAGAGTCATATACTTCTTCAGATCCTCAACCGTCTCAGCGCGGTTGTCGACCTGCCAATGCCAGTCGTTCCACAGTTCCTCGGGGACGTTGGCGAACAGACCATTGCGAGTTACCATAATCGTTTTCTCCTTTTAAATCAATTTAATAGGGGGACGGCAGGGCGGCCGCCTTGGACGCCCTGCCGTTGTTGGTTATGCAATTAGCAATACTTCTCGTCGAACAGCTTGCGCAGCTTTGCGTTCTCGCGCAGCACGTCCAGGGTGATGTTGGCGTGGTTCTTGGTGTAGCCGTTACCAACGATCATCTCAACGTCCTTACCGATGCCCTCGGCGCCCAGAGCAGCCTTGGTGAAGGAGGTAGCCATGGAGAAGAAGTAAACCTTACCGTCATCGCGGACGGGCAGGATTGCGGACATCTCGCAGGACTCGATGTTGACGCAGCAGATGGACAGGTCATACTCCTTGCCGCCGGTGACAGCCAGAGCAGCTTCCATAACCTCGACGGGCTTGGTGCAGTCAGCAACGATGACGTCAGTGTAAACGCCCAGCTCCATCAGGTCAGCGACCTGCTTGGGGTTACGGACAACGCCGACGACCTTACCGTTGGGGCCGACCTTCTTCATAGCTTCCCAGCCGCACAGCACGCCGGACTTGCCGTTGGCACCCAGGATCAGGACGTTGTCGCCTTCCTTGGGCAGCTTGCGGGCCTGAGCGGGAGCGCCGGCCACGTCCAGAGCGGCCAGGGCCAGAGGCTCGGACATATCTTCGGGCATCTTGGCATACAGAGCGGACTCGAACAGGATAGCCTTACCAACGATATCAACGCGGTCGATATCCTTGTGGATAGCCAGGATCTTCTCGATCTTCAGGGGGGTCATGGACAGGGAAACCAGAGAGACGATCTTGTCGCCAACCTTCAGGTCGAAGCCGGGCTTCTTCAGCAGGTCCTCACCGATGTGAGCGACGACGCCCTTGAACATACCACCGGAACCGGTGACGGGGTTCTGCTGCTTGCCGCGCTCAGCGACGATACCCATGATCATTTCGCCGATCTTCTTCTCATCGCCGCCGCAGGCCTCTTCGATCTGGGTGAAGGAAGCGGAGTCGATGTTCAGGGAGGTGACATCGCAGACGATCTCGTTGGAATAGACCTTGGACATATCGTTGTCGATCTTCCAAGCAGCCTGGGTCAGAACGCCCTGGGGCTCGATGACGCGATGAATACCGTACTTGTTACCTTTCAGCTCAGCCATTGTAAAAATCCTCCTAAAAAATGTTTTTTATATCTTAATTTGTTCCTTTTACTTCTTCAGACCCAGAATCTCGCGGGCCTCTGCGGGGGTAGCGATCTCACGGCCCAGCAGCTTTGCGAAGGCCTTGACCTTCTCCACCAGCTCGCCGTTGCTCTTGGCCTTCACGCCGCGCTCCAGATAGATGTTATCCTCGAAGCCGACACGGACGTGACCGCCCATAATGATACCGGTAGCAACCATGGGCCATGCGCCGCGGCCAACGCCGGTGACGGTCCAGGTGGAACCTGCGGGGATCTTGTTGACCAGGAAGGCCAGATTCTCGGGGGTAGCGGGGGTGCAGCCGCTGACGCCCAGCACGAAGTTGAACTGCATGGGAGCGCTGGGCACCAGACCCTTGGCGGCCATAGCCAGAACGGTATCCAGATGACCGATCTCGAAGCACTCATACTCGGGCTTGATGTTGTTCTCGATCATACGCTTACCGAAAGCGCGCATAGTGGGCATATCGTTGACAAAGATGTCATCGCCGAAGTTGCAGGTACCGCAGTCCAGAGTGGCCATCTCAGGGAACAGCTCGGTGGGCTGCAGACGCTCCTCGGGAGTCATGCCGGTGGCGCCGCCGGTGGAGGGGATCAGAATTGCATCGGGGCAAGCAGCCTGAATGGCGGGCAGGATCTCAGCGAAACGCTCGCGATCCTGAGTGGGCTTACCCTCGTCGGTACGGACATGGACGTGGATGACGGCAGCACCGGCATCGTAGGCGGACTTGGCCTCACGAACCATCTCCTCCTTGGTGTAGGGGACAGCGGGATTGTGCTCCTTAGTCACTTCAGCGCCGCAGATAGCAGCGGTAATGATCAGCTTTTCCATTATGTACGGCCTCCCTTACTTCTTGGTGGTACGCTGGCAGTCCTTGGGGGTAACGCAGGTACCGTGAGCGCGGCACACCACGATGGGCTCAGCCAGAACGTCAGCAGCAGAGGGGCTGATGTCGGGGCGGGAAACGATGACCTTGCGGGCCTCGAAGTTCATCACGCGGGAGCTGTTGCCCACCTTCTCGATCTCACCGTAAGCCTCGATATAGTCACCGGCATACACGGGAGCCAGGAACTCGATCTTGTCATAGGCGCAGAACAGACCCTCGTCACCGTCGCACAGAATCAGCAGCTCGGTAGCCACATCACCGAACAGGTGCACCATATGGGCGCCGTCCACCAGATTGCCGCCGTAATGAGCATCCTTAGCGCTCATTCTCAGACGCAGCGTAGAAGTATACTTTTCCATGATATTTGTCCTCCTTAAAAATTGTTTTCATTTTCATTTCTTTCGGGGATTGCTCACAGAATTCCATCTGTTTTACCTTGACGCCTTTTTTGTGCACGAAAAAAGCGCTATTGGTCAAGCGGTTTGACCAATAGCGCTCCATGTCCATACAAAACATGACAGTATCGCCGCTTACACGACAACACCAAGGACAAGAGCACAGGCCAACTCCGTCCTTTCGGCGGAAAACCCCTTCCCTATCCACTTTTCAAGTGCCTGAACTTATCGTGGAGAGGTACCCTGCATTCCGCGCCTCTATTGACTCTAATATGGAATTCACTGTCTAAATTATACAACTTCGCCCCAAATTGTCAAGGGAAATTGCGAAACTTTTGACAATAAAATTTTTGTAAGAGAGATAATTTTTTCTCGCGAAAAAAATTTTTTGTGTCTCTTAATACGCCCGCTCGATCTCCTGCAGGATCTCCTCCTTCAAAGACAGCATCCGGCAGATATTCAGCGCGTCGCGGGGACAGTCACTGCGGCCTTCCACGCGGTACAGACCGTAGTTCATGTGGCGCGCGATTACCTGAATGCCGTCATCGCCGGTCACTGCCAGCTCGGCGCGGATCTGATCGGGATCCACATCGCGCAGACCGATGATCTGGTAGTGGGCGTTGGCATTTTCCGCCACCTTGTCATAGTGGGTGGTCAGCAGCGAGATGGCGTCGACGCCGTTGAGATAGCGGGTCACTGCCTGCACGATCACCGCGCCCTCGTCGGGATTGGTGCCGCGGGCAAACTCGTCCAGCAGGAACAGAGAATAACCCTCCTCCACCTCGGTCAGCGCCTTCTGGAACTCTACGATCTCCGAGCCAAAGCCGCTCAGGCCGCTCTGAATAGACTGCAGATCATCAAAGAGCATTTTTACGCTGTGGAACAGCGGCATTTTCGCCTCTTTTGCACATACGAGGAAGCCCGCCTGCAGTAGCAGCACGTTCAGCGCCACTGTTTTCATCGCTACAGACTTACCGCCCATATTGGCGCCGGTGATCACCGTTGCGCCGCGATCCAGTGCGATAGAAACCGGCACAAAGGCGCGTCCTTTATCTGCCAGCAGATCGCACAGCTCCGGATTCACCATATCCACCAATTCCAGCTCGTGCTGGGTGATCTGGGGGCGGATACCGCCGTAGCGCACAGCAAAGCGCGCCTTCTGGATCAAAAAGTCCAGACGGCCTACGGTGTCAGCATCGGCCAGCAGATCGTCCGCCATCGGAGCCAGCGCAGCGCCCATCGCCTTGCGGATCTTCATCTCCTCACTGTCCTCTTCAGCGCAGATACGGGTGCGCCGTTGGCGCAGCTCGTCCTTCTCCGCATCGGTGGCGGCGTGATAGAGCTGCTCCTCAATCTGCTTTTTCGCCTGACGGATCTCACGCAGCTTCTGCGTGGCACTGTCGGGGATGTAGAAGCCGCGGCTGCGGGTGCGCTCGGGATCCAGCACCGCCAGCGCTGCAGCGGGGTCGTGGAACGCCAGATCGCGGAAATGGGTCATCTCGTCCACCTGCTGCAGCAGCGGGATCAGTGTTTCCAGACGCTGCAGATAGTTCTTCAGCTCGAACAGCTCCACATGGTCGGGAGTCTCCAGCGCCTTGATGCGGCGCAGAGAGCCGCGGATCTCCTTCATCTGGCACAGCAGCATACAAATCTTATCGTACACGGCCTTCATCGGCTCTGCCGCCTTGGCAGCCTGCTCCACATTGTACAGCTCCGTCTCCAGCTCCTCCTGCTCCTCGGGGCTGTAAAAGCGCAGGCGGCGGATCTTTTCAATACCAAAGGGGCTGCAGCCGTGCAGCGTTTCCAGCGCGTACTGCAGACCGATCTTTTCTCTCTCTTCAAAACGAACAGCGATCATGCCAGTTCCTCCTTTACGTTGATGACAGGCACATCCACAGCCTCGCTCATCTTGCGTTTGAACTCATCCTTATCAAACTTCCAGCCGTAGGCGGACACGGGGTTGATGGTCACGCACAGTGTACGCGCCGCCTCTGCCGCCTCCAGCTTTACCTGCCGCGTCTGCAGCTTGTCCAGCGTGTCTGGCTTGAGCAGCACCTTGCTGGGATCGCGGACCACAAGCCGTCCGCCCCGCAGCACACCGCTGCGCAGCAGCGGCACTACCATTGTATCGGTCAGCGCGCCGTTGATCAGCGCTTCGCCGTGCTGCTTCAGGCAGGCCTCCAGACTCTCCTCCGGTTCGGGGGGCAGCGTATCCGCCTTGGGCAGATTCATAATGCGATAGATATTCACCGTGTCCTCGATGACCTTTTCCATACTCATATGGTAGCTGGCGCCGGTGCAGAGGATCACGCCCTCCGCCACAGCGCGGGCACCCAGCGATTTGCGTCCCAGTGCGCCGTCGATGATGGACTGATCGGCACCCAGTTCGAAGAACAGATTGGATACATCCTTTAGCTGCGTGGTGATGGAGGGACCTGCGATCTGCACATAGCCGGCACTGCGTGCCCGCATCACCACCACCTCACCCAGCGGCGTGGGGATGCCGGTGGTAGCCATAATTTCCTTGGTCACATCGCCCAAGCGCAGCATATCCTTGGCCGTGGCGATCAGCGTACCCTCCGGCACAAAGATGCTGGGCTTCTCTGTACCCGTCACCACATCGGTGGACTCGCCGTCACGGCCGATGGACGTAAGCCCCAGCACCCGCTCCCTGCCGGCATTGGCAAGCAGCCAGTTGAGTACGGTGGTCTTGCCCGCGTTTTTGCACATACCCACAATGGACATGGTTTTCACTTCAGCTAATGCTTTTTGCAGCTGCGCTGTCATGGCATATGCTCCTTCCGAAACAATTTCATAGTTAGAATCATTATAGCGCACGCGGCGCAAAAAAGAAAGAGGAAAGCGCCATTCCTCTCCCTTTTTCTTGCGCCTTCGCACTCATATTTTCTCCACACCGGCAAACACTAACGCAAAAAGGAGGTGCTTGCACTTGATCACCGCACTTTTCCGCACTGTGATCCTCTACTTTCTGCTGATTGTCGGCCTGCGGCTGACGGGCAAACGGCAGATCGGGGAACTGGAGCCCAATGAACTGGTGCTGACGATGCTGCTGAGCGATCTTGCCGCCGTACCCATGCAGGATTTCGGTATTCCACTCATCAACGGCGCGCTGCCTATCGCCACACTGCTTTCCCTTTCGATGCTGCTGAGCTATTTCAGCCTGCGCAGTGTTCGCTTCCGCAAATTAGTGTGCGGCGAGCCTACCGTCATCATCCGCGACGGCGTGCCGCAGCAAGCCGCTATGCGCCGCAACCGCTTCACTTTAGACGAGCTGATGGAGGAGCTGCGCTGTCAAAGTGTCACCGACATCACCTCGGTCAAATACGCCATATTGGAGACCAGCGGACAGCTGTCCGTACTGCTGCGCAGCGATCATCAGCCCGTCACCCCCCATCAGGCGTCATTGCAGGTGCAGGACGATGTGACACTGCCCACTGTGATCATCAACGACGGACGGGTACTGCACGACAACCTCAAGGCAGCGGGGCGGGATGAAAACTGGCTGAAAAAACAGCTGAAGCAGGAAAAACTCACCGACCCTAAGCAGGTGTTTTTGCTGACAGTGGACGAGCAGGGTTCCACCGTCTTCGTAAAAAAGGAGGCAGCGCAATGAAGATCTTCCGCATTCCCTGCTTCGTACTGGCGGGGCTGTTTCTTTTCGCACTGGGTAACGGCATCTGGCTGGATCGGCGCTGCCAAGGATGGACAGACGAACTGGACGCCATCGACCAATCGGTCCTTCAGGACGATTGGGACGGCGCCCAGCAGCAGTTATTGATACTTTACGGGGATTGGCAGACGGTGCAGCTATGGCTGCATATCACCATCGACCATCAGGAGATCAATGATGCCGAAGGACTGTTTTGCCGCAGCATCGTGCTTTGTCAGGAGCAAGACAGTGTGGAGTTCCGCGCCCATATCGCCGACCTCCGCGCGCAGCTGCAGCTGCTCTACGAGATGGAGCGCGTCAGCATCAAAAATATTCTCTAAGCCTTACTTCTCGCTTAAAAGCTTATTCAGCTCGCTCATAAAGGTGTTGATGTCCTTGAACTGGCGATACACAGAGGCAAAACGCACATACGCCACCTCGTCCGCTTTCTTCAGCTTTTCCATCACCTTTTCACCGATGATCTCGGTGCTGACCTCACGCTCCAGCGAGTTCTGGATATCCTGCTCGATCTCGGAGGTCATACGCTCCATATCCGCAACGGACACGGGGCGTTTTTCGCAGGAACGCTGGATACCGCGCAGCACCTTGTTGCGGTCGAAGCTCTGGCGGCTGCCATCCTTCTTGATGACCACCATAGGCAGGCTCTCTACCGTTTCATAGGTGGTAAAGCGCTTTTCGCACTGCAGGCATTCACGGCGGCGGCGGATGCTGCTGCCCTCTTCTGCGGGACGGGAATCCACGACCTTGCTCTCTTTATAACCACAATAGGGACATCTCATTTGTTGTACACTCCCTTTTCCTCCGCGCAAGGCGGTCGTATTTGTTTAAGTATAGCACACCGCCACAAGATATGGTAGAGAAAATCTTGAAAAAACTCAATTTTCTTGCGGAAAAATCGGTGTGCCGCCCTCATCAAACGCAAAAACAGCGCAGTTTTTGCCGTTGACCGAGGCAATACGGGCAAAGCAAAACAGTTCCGGCATCGGAAAAGGGTCTTCACCGCGCCAAGGTAGCGCCAGATAACGGCGGCGCCCTATGCTGCGCAGCAACGCGCTTTCAGGCAGACGGGGCAGCGATGGAAAGTCCTTCTCCCCCACCTCACGCCAAGCTTGCGGCGATTCTCCGCAGCTTTCGGCGCGGGCGGCGGAGATTTTCCCCACTCCGCCCGCAATGGCGGCAGAAAAACGACGGCGCAGTGACTTCTCTTCCCCCTCCACTACCCCCAGTAACAGCTCACCACGCTCGCCGCAGGCAATGATGCGATAGATGCCGCGCGGCAGCCGTCCGAAAGTAGCAACAAACACTGTATCGCCATTCTGTTCCGTCAGCCGCAGCTCTCCCACGGCGCGTCCATTATATTGCAGCGGCAGGATCATTTGCTATCCCTCCTATAAAAATTCCCCCTGCAATCTATGCAGGGGGAATTTTTTTATTCCGTTGCCGTTATACAAGGCGGCTGCGCGGCAGGCCGAAACTGACCGCAATCGCCGCATCCACTTTCTCCATCACAGCGCCATCCACCTTGCCCATCCGCTCACGCAGCCGCCGCTTATCCAACGTGCGGATCTGCTCCAGCAAAATCACCGAATCTTTTGGCAAACCGCAGCACTGCGCCGCCAGTTCGATGTGGGTGGGCAGCTTTGCCTTCCCCATCTGGGATGTGATGGCCGCCGCGATCACGGTGGGGCTGTGGCGGTTGCCCGTATCGTTTTGCACGATCAGCACGGGGCGCACGCCGCCTTGTTCGCTGCCGACCACCGGACTGAGGTCAGCATAATAGATCTCACCGCGTTTTACATTCGTATCCACATCGTTCACACTCCGCCGCCAAGAAGTACCCGTGTTCATCAGGTCACTTTCATTGTCCCACGCAGCCGCGGAATTTATACGCACACCTGCAATCAAGTGTGTTGCTTTTTCGCCCCGTCATATCCTATGCAAAAGCTGTGAACGGCGTGTTGACCGTTCACAGCTTATGTTGCGTTGTTCCCTTAAAAGCGCAGCAGCAACTCGCGCTCCACCTCTTCCCCGTTCCGGAAATAGACACGGGGCACGCGCTTGCTGACAGCGCAGGTCAGCTCATAGGGGATCGTACCCGCCAGCCGAGCCAGCTCCTCCACGCTGTTGCGTTTGCCGAAGATCTCGATCTCGTCACCCACATCTACCTGCGGCAGATCCGTCAGATCGATCATACACATATCCATACAGATCCGTCCGCGCTGAGGTGCCGGACCGTAATCCGTCATCAGGCTGCACCGATTGGATAGGCAGCGCAGGAATCCATCGGCATAGCCGTAGGGCAGCACGCCCATACTGGTGGCGCGGTCGGTGGTGTAGATGCGTCCGTAGCTGACCGATGTGCCGGGATCGTAGGTCTTGATGGTGCTGACCGTGGTCTTCAGTGTCATCACCGGCTGCAGCCCCAGCTTTTGGGCAAAGTCGCCATAGCCGTACAGCAGCAAGCCCGGGCGCACCATATCCATATACGCTTCCTCCCACAGCGCCACCGCGCCGGTATTGGCACAGTGCCGCAGAGCAAAGCGCTGTCCCCACTGCCGCTCCACCGCATCGATCACGCGGCGGAACAAGGTCAGCTGGGTACGGGTATAATCGACGCTGCTCTCGTCCTCCTCATCGGACACGGCAAAGTGGGTGAAGATCCCCTCTGCCTTCAAGCCCGGCAGACGGCAGGCATCGCAGATGCCCTGCACACCGGTTTCAAAGTGCCGTCCGTCACACAGATAGCCCAGACGGGACATACCGGTATCCACCTTGATATGCACCGTCAGCTCGCCGCCGCAGCGCACCGCTTCCTCGCTGTACTCCACCGCCTTGGCGCGGCAGGTCACCGCCTGCGCGATACGATGCTCGATCAGCCGCCCCACCTGCTCGCGGGGCGTATGACCCAAAATCAGCAGAGGCAGCGTGATGCCGTTTTGCCGCAGTTCCATTGCCTCATCAATGCTGGACACCGCCAGATAGTCCGCCTGCAGCTCCTGCAGCAGACGGGATACCTGCACCGCGCCATGCCCGTAGGCATCCGCCTTCACCACGCCCAGAAATTTTACGTTCTCGCCTACGCGGCGGCGCAAGGTTTCATAGTTGTGGCGCAGCGCATCCAGATCGATCTGTGCCCATGTTCTCTTCAGTGTGGATTCCATAGCTATTCCTCTTTTCCGGTCATTTCAAATGACAGCGTGCGAACCGTTAACCTCACTGCACCGTCCCGGGCAAACTCCGCATAACACGGGGTTTGGGTCGCCCGCTCAAACCAGACAGTGCATAAAATTTTCTCTTCATCGGCTGCGGTGGTATCAAATGCCACGCGCAGGCAATCCATTCCGTCGATGGACTCCTCGCCATGCTCCAGCACATAGCCCTCCGCCACAGCGCGCAGCAGATAGGCAGCGCAGTTGGCAGGCGACAAAACCGTCAGCTGTCCCGCCGCCAGCGCAGCAGAATCATAGGTGATGAGCAGCTCATCCCCCGTCACGGTAGCGGAAATTCCTGCGATCTCCTCCGGTGCCAGTACCGTGGTAGTGGCACCGCCGTCCTCGCAGATGCTCTGCACCGTGAAGCTGCGGCTCTCCCCCGCCAGATGGCAGGTGACCTCCGCCTCTATCCGCACACACTCCGCCGCCGCATAGCGGCTTTGGATGGTATCAACCTCGTCCTTCCCATCGCCGCAGCCGCACAGCAGCAGCAACAGCATCAGGATCATTCCGGCTGCTTTTTTCACTTGGTTCCCCTCCGAAATCAGATTCGGAAGGCTTCCCGTATCCCTGCTTTACTTCTCTGTTTTTACCAGCGCATAGGGGATCTGCTCCAGAAGATCGGTGGGCGTCATCCCACGCTCTCCCTTCTCTGCAGCCGCCAGATCGCCGGCAAGTCCGTGGAGATACACAGCGCTGCAGCAAGCGGCAAAAGGCTCCATCCCCTGCCCCAGCAGGCTCAGCACCATACCCGACAGCACATCGCCGCTGCCGCCCTTAGCCATACCGGAGTTGCCGGTGGTGTTGACCATCACACGGCCGTCCGGCGCCGCCACAACAGTCTCGTGCCCCTTCAGCACAAGATATACGCCGTATTTTTCGGCAAAATCCGCCGCCGCATCGATACGCCCGACAGTGAGGTCACCGTCCATACGGAGAAACTCTCCCTCGTGAGGCGTCAGCACGGTGACCTGTCCGCGCCGGTTTTGCAGTACATCTATATGCGTGGCGATGGCGTTTATACCGTCGGCATCCAGCACCAGCGGCTTCGGTAAGGTCAGCGCAAGGCGCACCAGTTCATCCAGACCGATGCTGCGCCCCAGACCGCAGCCACACAGCACCGCATCACAGCCGTCCGCTCTTGCGGCGATCTGCTGCCAGCAGGCTGCGTTCAGCTTGCCAGCGCCGTCATCCGGCATAGGAAAAGGCATCGCCTCGTCGCTTTTCACCGCAACGACCTGCCATATGCTTTGGGGGACAGCCAGGAACACCAGCCCCGAGCCGGTACGCACAGCGGCACGGCTGGCAAATACCGGCGCGCCGGTATAGCCCACACTGCCGCAGATGCACAGCACCTTGCCGAAGGTACCTTTATGTCCGTAGGGGTCGCGCGACGGCAGATTTTCCCGCACAAATGCAGCTGTGATCTTCTCCATATCCCCACGCCCCTTTCCGCTTTTTTCATAGTATACCACCTTTTTACGCGATACGCGAGGTTTTTTCGCGGAAAAGAGAAGAAAATCCCTTGCAAGTTTTTGTTTCATATGTTATAAATAGTAGCGTTGAGTGAAAAGGCTGTGAATGGGAAGTACAGCGCACCAAACACCCTGCAGAGAGGATCGGTCAGCGGCTGAAAGCCGGTCTATGCGTGTTGTGCTGTGTTCGCCCGGGAGCTGCCGCGAGGAAATGCGCGGACGGGTCATCCTCCGTTATGGGGAAATGAGCGCGCGGACTGTTTCGGTCCGCGAATTTGGGTGGTACCACGGAAGTCTTATGTCCTTTCGTCCCTGATCGGGGAGGAAGGGCTTTTTTGTTGCCCAAAATTCCCGAAACTCTGTAAATCTTACCCAAGGAGTGAGTTTTTAACTATGAAACAGCAACTGGAAGCAATCCGCAAGAGTGCGCTGGAGGCCATTGAGCAGGCCGGTGCATCCGAGGAACTGGAGGTCCTGCGCGTCAAGTATCTGGGCAAGAAGGGCGAACTGACCGCCGTTCTCAAGCAGATGGGCAAGCTGAGCGCCGAGGAGCGCCCCATCATCGGTCAGGTGGCCAATGAGGTGCGCAGCGCGCTGGAGCAGGCCATCGAGGGCGCACGCAGCCGTCTGGCTGCCGCCGCGCTGGAGCAGCGTCTTGTGGCAGAGGCCATCGACGTGACCATCCCCGGCAAAGAGGTCAAGATCGGTCACAAGCATCCTATGTACCGCGCATTGGACGAGATCAAGGAGATCTTCGTGGGCATGGGCTTCACCGTTCTGGACGGTCCCGAGGTGGAGCTGGCCAGCTACAACTTTGACCGTCTGAACGCAGAAGAGGGTCACCCCTCCCGCGACTGGTCGGACACCTTCTATTTTGACACTGACAGCCGCGTGATGCTGCGCAGCCAGACCAGCCCCATGCAGGTCCGCGCTATGGAGACTATGAGCCTCCCCATCCGCATCATCGCTCCCGGCCGCGTGTACCGCAAGGACGAGGTGGATGCCACCCACTCCCCCATGTTCCATCAGGTAGAGGGTATGGTCATCGACAAGAACGTGACTATGGCCGACCTGAAGGGCACGCTGAACACCGTGATGGAGCAGCTGTTCGGTGAGGGTACGGTCACCCGCTTCCGCCCCCATCATTTCCCCTTCACCGAGCCCAGCTGCGAGATGGACGTACAGTGCCACAAGTGCGGCGGCAAGGGCTGCCCCACCTGCAAGGGGGAGGGCTGGATCGAGGTGCTGGGCGCCGGTATGGTACACCCCAAGGTGCTGGAGATGTCCGGCATCAACAGTGAGGAGTACTCCGGCTGGGCATTCGGTATGGGTCTGGAGCGTCTGGCAATGCGCCGCTTCAAGATCTCCGACCTGCGCCTGATCTTCGAAAACGATGTCCGCTTCCTTGAGCAGTTCTAAAAGAGGGAGGAAATAGACGATGAATTTAAGCAGAAAATGGCTGAACGAGTTCGTTACCGTTACGGCTGATGATAGAACCTTTGCAGAAGAAATGACGCTGTCCGGCTCCAAGGTGGAAGTCACCGAGGATCTGAGCGCAGAGATCAAAAACGTGGTGGTGGGCAAGGTGTTGTCTATGAAGCGCCACGAAAACAGCGACCATATGTGGGTGTGCATGGTTGATGTGGGCGAGGATGCCCCCGTCCAGATCGTTACCGGCGCACAGAACGTGAAAGAGGGCGATCTGGTTCCCGTTGCCAAGGATCAGTCCCTGCTGCCCGGCGGCGTGAAGATCGAGGCCGGCAAGCTGCGCGGCGTATTGTCCAACGGCATGCTTTGCTCTTTCAAAGAGCTGGGTCTTGACCAGCGCGACTTCCCCACCGCCTATGAAAACGGCATCTGGATCCTCAGTGACGATGAGGAACTGACCGGTCTGACTATCGGTCAGGACATCTGCTCCGCTGTGGGTCTGGATGACCACGTGGTGGAGTTTGAGATCACTCCCAACCGTCCCGACTGCCTGAGCGTGATTGGTCTTGCCCGTGAGGCAGCCGCCACCTTTGATGCCCAGCTCCGTCTGCACGAGCCGGTGGTCAAGGGCGGCGCAGAGGGCAATCTGGTAGAACTGCTGGATGTGGAAACGCCTGCAGCAGATCTGGTGCCCCGCTACACCGCCCGTATGGTGCGCAATGTGAAGATCGCTCCCTCCCCCAAGTGGATGCGCGAGCGTCTGCGCGCTATGGGCGTGCGCCCCATCAACAACATCGTGGACATCACCAACTATGTGATGATGGAATACGGTCAGCCTATGCACGCCTTTGACTATCGCTACGTGCAGGGCGGCAAGATCATCGTGCGCCGCGCCGCTGAGGGCGAGGAACTGACTACGTTGGACGGCAATGTCCGCAAGCTGACCGCTGACCACCTGGTCATCGCCGACGACAACCGCGCCGTGGGTCTGGCCGGTATCATGGGCGGTATGAACAGCGAGATCGTGGACGATACTGTTGATGTGGTGTTTGAGTCTGCCTGCTTCGACGGCACCTGCATCCGCAAGGGTGCGCTGTCCTTGGGTATGCGTACCGAGGCATCCGCCAAGTTTGAAAAGGGTCTGGATCCTATGAACACCCTGCCTGCCGTGAACCGCGCCTGCGAGCTGGTTGAGCTGCTGGGTGCCGGCGAAGTGGTAGACGGTGTCATCGATATCCTCAACTTCGTCCCCCATCCCACCGTGCTGCAGCTGCGCCCCGACAAGATCAATGCGCTGCTGGGCACCGATGTGAGTGTGGAGGAAATGCAGGCCATCCTCACCAAGCTGCAGTTCGGTGTGGAGGGTGAGACCATCACCGTTCCCTCCTGGCGCGGCGATGTGGTACACTACTCCGATCTGGCGGAGGAGGTCGCCCGTTTCCACGGCTACAACAACATCCCCTGCACGCTGGTGTCCGGCGAGACCACCCGCGGCGGTTACAATGAAGAGCAGAAGATGGAGCAGCAGCTGGGCGCCGTATGCCGCAGCATGGGCTATGATGAGATCATCACCTACTCCTTCATCTCCCCCACCTACTACGACAAGATTCGCTGGGCAGCCGACGATGAGCGCCGCGAGAGCTTCAAGATCCTCAATCCTCTGGGTGAGGACACCTCCATTATGCGCACCACCCCCCTGCCCTCTATGCTGGAGATCCTGAGCCGCAACTACAACTACCGCAACAAGAGCGTGCGTCTGTACGAGCTGGCCCGCACCTACCGTATGGGCGGCGAGGACGGTCTTGCCCGCGAGCTGAAGTACCTGACGCTTGGCGCTTACGGTGAGATGGACTTCTTCGCGCTGAAGGGTATGGTCAACGCTGTCCTCGACAGCATCCGCGCCGAGGGCATCCGCTACGAGGCCTGCACCGCCAACCCCTCCTATCACCCCGGCCGCTGCGCCAATGTGTACGCGGGGGATGTCTGCATCGGTGTGATGGGTCAGATCCATCCGCTGGTGGCACAGAACTACGATGCCGACACGGAGCTGTACTGCGCTGAGCTGAGCCTGAACGCACTGATGGAGGTGCAGGGCGCAGATCCCATCTACGCCCCCCTGCCCAAGTTCCCCGCCGTCAGCCGTGACATCGCCGTGGTGTGCCGCAACGAGATCACTGTGGGCGCGCTGGCCGATTGCATCCGCCGCGGCGCCAAAGGTCTTTTGAAGAATGCCGCTCTCTTTGATATCTATCAGGGCGCCGGTATTCCCGAGGGCTGCAAGTCTGTCGCCTTCAACCTGACGCTGCGCGCCGATGACCGCAGCATCACCAGCGAGGAAGCCGACGAGGATATCAAGAGCATTCTGGAGCTGCTGAAGACCGAACTGGGCGCTGTACTGCGCTGATTTGCCTGCGCTGATTTTCCGCGATTTCCTCTTTACAGAATGGTAAAAACAAGGTATACTGGATAATATCTCACAGAAAGGTGGTATTCGGAATGGAAGATTTCACCAGAAAGTTTAACGCTGCTGAGGATAAGAGCGAGCAGATCCATCATATTTTGGTATCTGTCTACGAGGCGCTGAAGGAAAAGGGTTATGACCCCATCAATCAGATCGTCGGCTACATTCTGTCCGAAGATCCCACCTATATCACCAACTATAAGAGCGCCCGCACGCTGATCTGCAAGATCGACCGCGACGAGCTGCTGCAGGTGTTGGTGCGCAATTATCTGGGTCTGTAAAGGCAGGATACAACGACCGGCTGTGGGAACATTCTCACAGCCGGTTTTTTGCCTATTTGGGCGCAGTATTTGACACAGATAAAACCTTGTGTTACAATAAATGTAATATGGAATCGTAAAGGAGCAATGAGCTATGGCAGAAGCAAAGAAGGGTCAGGGTCTGGTATACAAAAACCATCCTCTGCGCCGCATTGACAATCTGATCTACTACGGCAGCATGGCCGACAAATACATCGTGATGTTCCAGATCCTGGAGACCAAGAAGGAGCAGGATATGGATGTGGCTACCCGCGTCAGCGTGCAGCTGCAGCTGACCGATCCCGATCTGAAGTCCCGCGACCGCGTAGTAAAGAAGTCCGAAAAGGACAGTCTCTACGCCGCAATGGATGTGGGCTGCATCTGGTTGGAGCGCGCTTTGGCCGGCAAATAATCTGATTTAACAAAAAGGATCGTCCCCAATGGGGACGATCCTTTTTGTTTGTTTTCAGCCCAGCTGGATCTCATCGCCTGCGCCCATGGAGAAGATAGCCTTTGCCACGCTGTCATCAATGAGGCTGGGACCGCCCAGCACGAAGCCGGAGGTAACACCTGCATCGGTGGCGTATTCCACGGCAGCGGATTCATCGCCGTTGGCGGTGAGGATCAGCGGTGCGCCCAAGGCGTATGCCAGAGGACCTGCGCACAGACCGTCGGGGAAGTTGTAGCCGTATGCCAGCACAGCGGTGTCGGTGCTGAAGCCGAAGGCCTCGATAGCCGTCAGCACGGAGGTGTCAAAGCGGCTGGCGCCTGCAAGGCGAACCACATCGCGGCCCGTTGAGCGCAGCTGCTCCTCCACGGCGGGCTTCACCGCGCCGGTGCCGCCCACCAGCACAAACTCGCCGTCGGTGTTCTCATTGAGGAATGCCATCTGCGCGGCGCTGACGGTGTCATCCACCAGCAGAATGGGCAGACCCAGCGCGGAGGCGGAAAGGCTGTCAGCAAAGTTATAGGCGGTGCAGACCAGCACGGGGTCGCCGCTGTCGATGCCGGCCTCCTCCAAAATCAGCAGGTTGGTCTC
>JAGBEA010000030.1 GCA_017937195.1 Oscillospiraceae bacterium
GGAACATTTGCTCCGCCTGTTGGTTAATATCTGCAAGATAACGGTTAAGTGTACCATCAATCAGCATTGTGGTGTAAACAATGTGCCTATGCTCTTTCAGATACTGCTTGTGGCGTTGTCCCCATAAGCCGATAGGCTGTGTTTCTTCTTCGGAAAGTATCAGACAAGGGATATAATAATCTCCCTGCAATTCATACCATAAACCGTTGCTTTCATCAAAAATGTACTTGTCCATATAATAAATCCTCCAGTATAATATATTCGCACATACGTCACAGTTCTCCGATTGCCACATTCTGTTATATCTTGTTATCAGATTTTCTTGCCCTTGCGTTTGCCCTTATCAGCTTCCAAGGGAAGAATAAAATAGTGTGAAATCGTATAATAAATTAAGGTGAGCATTTTGCGATAAACCCTTTATTTTCAAGGCTTTTGGAGGATTTTATTAAAACCCTGTGAGGGTTAATAACCACTTATAAAATTGTGGTTTTCAAATTCGGATTTATCGAACAATTAAAGGGCGCACTTCTATACACCTTTCGGCGTAGTGCGTATTGCACGGTTGTGCTCCGCACCAGCACACAATAAGAAAACCGACCTATGATCGAGCCATAGGTCGGTTTACCTGTTTTACGAACACCTGCCAAACGCTCCAAGTCTTTTTTTGTTTACAGCTCAATTTCGCCTTCAAACTGCTGCACACGCACCTCATAGGCACGGCGCACCTCCTCTTCAAAGGCGAGGGGTGCATCCTGCGCGCCCAGCTCGTTCAGCAGCCAGCGGGTGAAATCGGGGTTCAGCACCAGCAGCGGTCCCAGCAGATAGGTGCCCAGTACGCCTGCGGCGCGGACGCCCTCCACCGCGGCATTCTCATCGCGGCCAAGTCCCTTGGTCACGGTGAACAGCGGCGCAAGGCTGCTTTCCATATGGCTGAAGCGGCTGGTATATCCCACGATTTTCTTGCCCTCAAACTCGCCGAGGAACAGAGAGTTGGCTCGCTTGGGAATGATGCGCCGGGCGGTGACATCCAGCAGACCCAAGCCCTCGATGACCTCGTCGCCGTCCGTGATGGTCTTGCCAAACACCTCCATAGCGTTGCCCGTCAGCAAGAAGTGCTTGCCCTGCACCATCAGCTCCGCCAAGCGCTGGCGGTAGGGACGCAGCGCGTCGATGATGCGCTGCTGGGAGCGTTCGGACATAGAGCAGAGGAACACCAGGTCCACATCGTGCTGCACGAACCACGGCTCCTCGCCCAACGCGGTGGTGTGATACTCCGCAGCAAGGCACTGGCGCAGATAGTCCATATTGCCCATATCGCCGTACAGATTGCACAGCTCGGGATACAAAATTTCAACTGTCATCTCGCGCCCTCCAATACCTCACGGATCTTTGCCATCGCCGTCACCGACTGGGGATAGCTGGACATATCGTGCAGCAGATAGACACTGTCCACACCCTCGGTGCGCAGCTGTTCAATGGCCTCCAGCTCATTTTCGCCGCACACCAGCTTCTCCCGTGCCACACCTGCCAGCAGCAGGCGCACCAGATGATCGTGGCAGCGCACACCCGTGGCGATGATCTGCACCACGCCGTCGTCGTTCAAAAATTCGTAGTCCGTAT
Source organism: Oscillospiraceae bacterium (assembly GCA_017937195.1). GTDB lineage: Bacteria > Bacillota > Clostridia > Oscillospirales > Oscillospiraceae > Vescimonas. The sequence continues at coordinate 1,621 of JAGBEA010000030.1, forward strand.
CGTAGATCCATCCTATGCGCTCGGAGGATTTGGTCTCATCCAGATCGTCCAGCGCCAGAATGATGGCCTTTCTGCCCTCTTTCTTGCGGATATAGTCGAACACCATAGACACGGGCAGGGAGTTGTTGCTCTTGGCCATCATATTGACCACCTCGATCCCGCCCACCTGCTCGGAGGCGAAACGGGTCTTGGTCAGCGCCGTCTTCTCCAGCGCGGTGCGGATGGTATCCACCGAAAGCCCCATCTCGTGCATGACCGCGATGGCCGCCAGCTCATTATAAATATTGAAAAGGCTGTCGTGGGTCATAGGCAGCACAAGCTCTTCCCCCTGATAAAGGAGGGTCAGCGTGCGCTTTTCGGCGTCCATAGCCGTCACGCGCCAATCTGCATTGGGGGAGGCAAAGCCGCAGCTGTCGCAGTGGACATGGCCCACATGGGCATAGCGGACATAGTCATAGCTCAGCCGTGCGCCGCACTGGGGGCACAAGGGGCAGTCGTTGACGCGGTTGGGCGGATAGCCCACATCCCCCGGCTGACGGGCGATGCCGTAATACACCCGCGCGTTCTGCTGCAGCAGCTGCGCCGAGCACAGCTCGTCTGCGTTGAGGATCAGCTTGGCGGAGGGGCAGTCCGTCAGCTGGATCTTCCCTGCCACATATTCGGGGTGGGCATTGCGCTGCAGCGAGTCGCGCAGCACGTTGGTCACCACGATATAGTCGCAGCGCACCTTGGGGCAGACGATGCGGGCATAGTGCTCGTCCGTTTCCAGTACCACCGCATCCACCTTGCAGCGGTTGAAGAGATTCACCGAGCAGGTCATAGCGGTGGCGATGCCGTACTCCGTGTTGGAGCCAACACGGTTGTTGGCCACGCGCTGACCGATGGAGGTCAGCAGATCGGAGATCAGATTGGCGGTGGTGGTCTTACCGTCCGTTCCCGTGACGCAGATCACCGTTTTCGCCTTGCGCACATAGCGCAGGTAATCCGGACAGATGCGCACGGCAAAATAGCCGGGCAGATGGGAGGCTCTGCGGCCCAGCAGACGCATACCGTAGTACACGCACTTGGAAACCAGCAGCGCCAGTGCAAAACGAAGTTTCATACGCGATACACCTCGGGTCAAAAATCTTTTGTACAACGTCTTTATTTTACCCACTTTCCGCGGCGCTGTCAACTTGCGGAAGGGTGTGCGGCAGCAAAAAAACGGCACGCTTTCCAACGGACGGAAAGCGTGCCGCAAAATTCACTTTTTCAGCCGCCGCATAATGCTCTGCAGCGGGCGCGCGATGAGGTTGCGCTCGTACCGATCCATACCAAACAGCCACATACTCACGCCGTACACCGCCACAAACACGCACAGAATGCCGGCGATCTGGAAGTAGTTAGTGGGATAGAGCAGCACCGCGATCACAATGGCAAGGATGCCCGGCACGATCATAGCCGGCACCAGATGGCGGATGCGCAGCCAGAATCGGGGGATATCCAGCCCCACGCTGCGGTGGTAATAGCGGTTCATCACCAGCATGCCCACGCCCGTTGCCAGCGCCGTACCGATGGCAGCGCCCAGCACGCCCCACTTCATACAAAGGGGGATGCTCAGCACCGCGTTGCCAAGGGCGATGGCCAGATACACCAGTGCGCTGAACTTGTGCATATTCTTGGCGCGCAAAATCTCGTAGCCCAGCATCTGGATGTTGGCCCACAGCGTAGCGCCGAACAGCAGCAGCGTCACCGCGTAGTCCACGGCGAACTTGGCATCGCCGCCCCACAGCACCACGAAAGAGCGGCCAACCGCCACGAAGCCCCAGAAGATGCACCCCAGAGAGATGAACTGCAGACGGCCCACACGGATGAACAGCTTATCCAGCTCCCGCGTAGGCTGGTTCTCCGCCACGATGCGGTTGACGCGGGGGATCAGCAGGTTGGAGATGGCGGTAGCGAAGGACTGATAGTACACATTCAGCTGTGCCGCCACCGTGTAAATGGTAACCGCCGTTGTGCCGTGGATCCACGCCAGCAGCAGACGGTCGATGCTCCAGTTGAGATTATCCACCACGATGCCGATGAACACGAAGGCGGTGAAGCCCACCATCTCGCGCATCAGCTTGAAATCGTAATGGCGGAAACTGAAGGGCATCTTCAGCTTGACAAGGCAGAACGCCACATTCAAAACACCGCTGAGCATCGTGAATGCCAGCGACAGCAGCGTCAGCGTAACGCTGCGATAGCCCAGAATCAGCAGCGGGATCATAATGAGAGGGTTGAGCACCTGCCGGCCCAGTGCCACGATCTTCTGGAACAGATACTCCTCATTAATGGTCACGTGGGACTCAAACACGCTGATGGGAAATGCCAGTGCGGCGTTGACGGTCATGATCCGCAGCAGCACCTCGCCCAGCTCGATCTCAGCGGCGGTCAGCTTCTGACCAAAGATGATCTGGCCGTGGCCCGACAGCAAAAATCCGATGGCCAGCACCAACGCGCCCAGTACCAGATAGGTCATAAAGAACATACCGTTGAGCTTGGCCATTTCCTTTTTGTCATCCGCCGTTTTGGCGCGGGAATAGTAGCGGATATAGGCGCTGCCCAGACCGAAGCTCAGCAAGTTCAGATAGGAGATAATGGGCAGCACCGTCTGGTACACGCCAAATTCGCTGTCGCCCAAGCGCTGGATCATAATGGGGGTGTACACCAGCGAGATCACGGTGCTCAGGCCCATAGAGAGATAGGACAAAATCGCGCCCACTTTGATCTGACTGATCCGCAATCCGCTCACACCCTTTCTTTTGACAAACTTTTACAAGTATTCATTTTACCGCACCAAGGTCAAGCTGTAAACCTTTTTCCGCAGTAAATTCCGCTTTTATGTTGAATTTCCTCTGTATATGCGCTATACTCAAAATGTACTATTATGTTTTATATGCGCCTCTGCCCCGTCTTATTCTCCGCAGCGGCGCCAACCTTCATAGAAAAGAGTTTTTGCTTATGAATCAGGAGAAAATCACCGGCCACTACTGGGGCCGCACCCTGCGCTCCATAGTGGTGATGGCGCTGGACGCGCTGTGGATCGTCACCGCCTTCTTTCTGGCGCTGTGGCTGCGCTTTGAATTCCGTATCGCTGCTATCCCTGCCGTATACTTCAGCAATTTCCGCGCCACCATCCTCTGGTGGGCTCTGGCCAGCGTGGCGATGCTGTGGCTGATGGGCGGCTACAACTGCATCTGGCGCTATGTGGGCATCCGCGATCTGCAGCGGCTGCTGTACGGTCACGGTATTATGATGGTGATCGGGCTTGTGATCATCGTGATGGGCAACGGCACGATGCCCCGCTCCTACTATTGTATGGGCTTTGTTCTCAGCGTGGTTGGCTCGCTGGTGCTGCATGTGTCCTACCGCGTACTGCTGCAGGTCTATGCAGAGCTGTTCAACCGCCGCCCCAAGTCCATCGACCGTGTGATGATCGTAGGCGCAGGCGGCGCCGCCCAATCGCTGATCCGCGAATTTTCTGTCAATACGCGGCTCAACGCCAAGGTGGAGTGTCTGGTGGACGACAGCCCCGGCAAGCAGCGTATGTACCTTGAGGGCGTGCGCGTGGTGGGCGACCGCACCGCCATCCCCGCAGCTGCCAAGCGCTATAACATTGACCGCATCGTCTTCGCCATCCCCTCCGCCACACCGGAGCAGCGGCGCGACATTTTGCAGATCTGCAGCACCACCAAGTGCAAGATCCAGGTGCTGCCCAGTCTGTCCCAGTTGGTGACAGAGGAGGTCAGCGTCAGCCAGCTGAAGGATGTGGAGGTGCAGGATCTGCTGGGCCGCGAGCCTATCCGCGTCAATGTGGACAACATTCTGCAGTTTATCGGCGGCAAGGTGGTAATGGTCACCGGCGGCGGCGGCAGCATCGGCAGTGAGCTGTGCCGTCAGATCGCCAAGAGCAATCCCAAGCTGCTGCTGATCTTCGATGTGTACGAGAACAATCTCTACGATATTCAGATGGAGCTGCAGCGCGCCTATCCGGAGCTGAATCTGGTGGCGTTGGTGGGCTCGGTGCGCAACACCGCCCGTATGGAGTCTGTTCTGGGCGAGTATAAGCCCGACATCGTGTTCCACGCCGCTGCTCACAAGCATGTGCCTTTGATGGAGGACAGCCCCAACGAGGCCATCAAAAACAATGTCCTCGGCACCTACAAAACCGCTATCGCCGCCGCCAAGCACGGCGTGAAGAAGTTTGTGCTGATCTCCACCGACAAGGCGGTGAACCCCACCAACATTATGGGCGCGTCCAAACGTCTTTGCGAGATGGTGGTGCAGATGATGAACCGCCGCGGCACCGAAACCGACTTTGTGGCGGTGCGCTTCGGCAATGTGCTGGGCAGTAACGGCAGTGTGATCCCCCTCTTCAAAAAGCAGATCGCCGAGGGCGGCCCCGTCACCGTCACCCACCCCGACATCATCCGCTATTTTATGACCATTCCCGAGGCGGTCTCCCTTGTGCTGCAGGCCAGCTACTACGCCAAGGGCGGCGAGATCTTCATTCTGGACATGGGCGAACCGGTGCGCATCGCCGATATGGCCCGCAACCTGATCCGTCTGTCCGGCTATGAGCCGGATGTGGACATCAAGATCGTCTACACCGGCCTGCGTCCCGGCGAGAAGCTGTTTGAAGAGCTGCTGATGAAAGAGGAGGGGCTGAAGAGCACCGACAACCACCTGATCCACATCGGCCGTCCCATCGAGATGGACGATGAGCTGTTCACCCAGCAGCTGGAGCGTCTGCGCCACGCCTGCGAGAGCGAGAGTGAGGATATCAAGGACATCGTGGCCGAGATCGTGCCCACCTATCATCCGCAAAAGGCACAGTAACATCTATCAAAAAAGCAGGAGCGAGATACGCTCCTGCTTTTTGCGCAAAAAGGCGTCCCCCGATTGGGGGACGCCTTTTTGATTGCTTTTACTTGCTATTGGCAGGCAGATCAGTCGTTGTACATCTCCACCAGCTTCAGCAGGTGCTCGTAGCGCTTCTTGGCCTCTTCCTCGTTGTTGACGAACAGAGCCTCGGCACGCTCGGGGAACTCGCGGGTCAGACGGCTGTAGCGGGCCTCGTTCATCAGGAATTCCTGATAGCCGCCGGCGGGAGCCTTGGAGTCCAGAGTGAACTTCTTGTCAGCCGCGGGGTTGAAGCGGAACAGATTCCAGTAACCGCACTCAACAGCCTTCTTCATTTCCTTCTGGCAGTTCATCATGCCGCCCTTGATGGAGTGCATCTCGCAGGGGCTGTAGCCGATGATCAGGGAAGGACCGGGATATGCCTCAGCCTCGGTGATGGCCTTGATGGTCTGAGCGGGGTTGGCGCCCATAGCCACCTGAGCCACGTACACGTAGCCGTACTGCATGGCGATCTCAGCCAGGCTCTTCTTCTTCACTTCCTTACCGGCAGCGGCGAACTGTGCCACCTGACCGATGTTGGAAGCCTTGGAGGCCTGACCGCCGGTGTTGGAGTAAACCTCGGTGTCGAACACGAAGATGTTCACATCCTGCTTGGAAGCGATGACGTGATCCAGACCGCCGTAGCCGATATCGTATGCCCAGCCGTCGCCGCCGAAGATCCACATGGACTTCTTGGCCAGATATTCCTTCTTGGCCAGGATTTCCTTGACGTCGTCGCAGCAGACGTTGGCTTCCAGATTGGCCACCAGAGCACGGGTAGCCTCGGCATTGGCTTCACCGTCGTTGACGGTATCCAGATATGTCTGGCACAGTGCGCGGCGCTCGTCGCAAGCGGTGTTGGCCATAACCTTCTTCACCAGTTCGATCACATCCTCGCGGATCTTGTTCTGACCGGTGAACATACCCAGACCGTGCTCGGCGTTATCCTCGAACAGGGAGTTGCACCATGCGGGGCCGCGGCCTTCCTTATTGACGCAGTAGGGAGAAGTAGCAGCGGGTCCGCCCCAGATGGAGGAGCAGCCGGTGGCGTTGGAGATATACATACGGTCACCGAACAGCTGGGTCACGAGGCGAGCATAGCTGGTCTCGGCGCAGCCTGCGCAGGAACCGGAGAACTCCAGCATGGGCTTCTTGAACTGGGAGCCCTTGACGGTGTTGTCCTGCATATCCTTCTTCTCAGCCACATGGCTGACGCAGTAGTTGAACACATCCTGCTGGGGCAGCTCGTCGGCCTGAGCCACCATTGCCAGAGCGTTCACGGGGCAGGCGCCCACGCAGACACCGCAGCCCATGCAGTCCAGGGGAGAGATGGCCATGGTGAACTTGTACACGCCCTTGCCCTTGCCGGCCTTGATGTCCACGATCTTGGCAGTCTCGGGAGCCTTGGCGGCCTCTTCCTCGGTCAGCGCATAGGGACGGATGGTAGCATGGGGGCAGACATAAGCGCACTGGTTGCACTGGATGCACTTGTTCTGATCCCAAGTGGGGACGGAAACGGCAACGCCGCGCTTCTCATAAGCAGCAGCGCCCAGCTCAAACTGGCCGTCCACGTGCTTGGCGAAGACGGAGACGGGCAGGCTGTCGCCATCCATACGGCCCACGGGCTCGAGGATGTTCTTGACCATCTCCACCAGCTCTGCCTTGCCCTCGAGAACCTTGCCCTCGTCGGCGTCAACAGCGTTGGCCCACTCGGCGGGAACGTCGATCTTCACGAAGGCGGTAGCGCCCAGATCGATGGCCTTGTGGTTCATATCCACGATATCCTGACCCTTCTTCAGGTAGGACTTGGTGGCGGCATCCTTCATGTAGCCGATGGCCTCTTCCTGAGGCATAACCTTGGCCAGCGTGAAGAATGCGGACTGCAGGATGGTGTTGTTGCGCTTGCCCATACCGATCTCGATGGCCAGATCAATGGCGTTGATGGTATAGAGCTGAATGTTGTTCTGAGCGATATAGCGCTTGGCCTCGGCCTTCAGCTGCTTATCCAGCTCAGCGAAATCCCACTGGCAGTTGATCATGAACACGCCGCCGGGCTTGACGTCGTTGACCATCTTGAAGCCCTTGGTGATATAGCTGGGGTTGTGGCAAGCCACGAAGTCAGCCTTATTGATATAGTAGGGGCTGCGGATGGGGCTGTCGCCGAAGCGCAGGTGGCTGATGGTCACGCCGCCGGTCTTCTTGGAGTCATACTGGAAGTATGCCTGAACATACTTGTCGGTATGGTCGCCGATGATCTTGATGGAGTTCTTGTTGGCGCCAACGGTACCGTCGCCGCCCAGACCCCAGAACTTGCACTCGATGGTGCCGGAAGCTGCGGTGTTGGGGCAGTTCTTGTCCTCTTCCAGGGACAGGTTGGTCACGTCGTCCACGATGCCGATGGTGAACTGGCGCTTGGGAGCATCCTTCTTCAGCTCGTTGTAGACAGCGAACACGGAAGCAGGAGGCGTATCCTTGGAGCCCAGACCGTAACGGCCGCCGGTGATGACCACATCGGTGCGGCCGGCATTGGCCATAGCGGTAACGACATCCTGATACAGAGGCTCACCCAGGGAGCCGGGCTCCTTGGTGCGGTCCAGAACGGCAACCTTCTTGGCGGTTGCAGGGATAGCGGCAACCAGCTTCTCAGGAGCGAAGGGGCGGTACAGACGGACCTTGACCAGACCCACCTTCTCGCCGTTGGCGTTCAGGTAGTCGATAACTTCCTCGGCCACGTCGCAGATGGAGCCCATAGCAACGATGACGCGGTCAGCGTCGGGTGCGCCATAGTAGTTGAACAGCTGATAGTTGGTGCCCAGCTTGGCGTTGACCTTATCCATATACTTCTCAACCACTGCAGGCAGAGCGTCATAGTAGCTGTTGCAGGCCTCACGGTGCTGGAAGAAGATATCGCCATTTTCATGGCTGCCGCGCATATGAGGATGCTCGGGGTTCAGGGAGTGCTTACGGAACTCAGCAACAGCGTCCATATCGCACATATCCTTCAGGTCCTCGTAATCCCAGACAGCGATCTTCTGGATCTCGTGGCTGGTACGGAAACCGTCGAAGAAGTTGATGAAGGGAACCTTGCCGGACAGAGCGGCCAGATGAGCAACGGGGCTCAGGTCCATAACTTCCTGCACGTTACCCTCGCACAGCATGGCAAAGCCGGTCTGGCGGCAGGCCATCACGTCGCTGTGGTCACCGAAGATGTTCAGTGCGTGGGTGGAAACGGTACGGGCGGAAACGTGGAACACGCAGGGCAGCTGCTCTGCGGCGATCTTGTACATATTGGGGATCATCAGCAGCAGACCCTGAGAAGCGGTGTAGGTGGTGGTCATTGCACCGGCACCCAGAGAGCCGTGGACAGCACCGGCGGCGCCGGCCTCAGACTGCATCTCGACAACCTTGACCTGAGTGCCGAAGATGTTCTTCAGACCGTTGGCGGACCACTGGTCCACAAAGTCAGCCATGGGGCTGGACGGGGTGATGGGATAGATCGCAGCGACCTCCGAGAACGCGTAGGACACGTGGGCGGCGGCGTTGTTACCATCCATGGACTTCATTTTTCTTGCCATAAACGAGCCTCCTTAAATTATACAACTTCCGTTTCCGAAGAGTGGGTTTTTTACCCCAATCTTCCCATTAATAAACGGAATATTCGACATTGTTGATAATATCATAATTTGTCAAGTATGTAAACGGCATTTTTGTCCACTTTTCTGTTTTTCAAATTTTTCTTCATGATGCACAAATTTTCTAACCAAGGGATAGTCTTTTTCCATAAAATCCCCCCTTTTATATAAAGATGCAGGGAAATTTTTTGCATTTTCAAGAATTCTGTTTCCCACAGCGCAGTTTTTGTGATAGAATAACTTGGATATACAGCTGCGGTGCGGAAAGGAGCGGAAAATATGGTCGTGAATGTGCGTTCGCTGGGTCTGACGGGGCTGAGCGGCTACGAAGTGAATGTGGAATGTTTCCTCTCCGGCGGTCTGCCCGCTTTTGATGTGGTGGGTCTGCCCGACGCCGCCGTGCGCGAGGCGCGGGAGCGGGTGCGCGCCGCTGTGAAAAACTGCGGCGGCAAGTTCCCCGTCAGCCGCATCACCGTCAATCTTGCCCCCGCCAATCAGCGCAAGGAGGGCACGGTGTACGACCTGCCCATCGCGCTGGGGATTCTGTGCGCCGCCGAGGAGCTGCCTGCTCTGCCGGAGGACGCCGCCTTTATCGGCGAGCTGAGCTTGTCCGGTCTGGTGCGCGGCGTATACGGCGTTCTGCCGATGGCGCTGCACGCATCGCGCTGCGGCATCCGCAAGCTGTTCGTTCCGATGGAGAATGCCGCCGAAGCCACCCTCGCCGACGGCGTGGAGGTCTACGGCGTGGAGACGCTGGATCAGCTGATGGCGCATCTGCGGGGTGATTGCCCCATTGCGCCTGCCGTCAAATGGACGCCCTCCCCTGCCGACGCGGAAGCTGTACCCGATTTTGCCGACGTGATGGGGCAGGAGAATGTGAAGCGGGCATTGGAGATCGCCTCCGCCGGCGGACACAACATTTTGCTGGTGGGTTCCCCCGGCTCCGGCAAGTCCATGCTGGCGCGGCGCCTGCCCTCCATTCTGCCGGATATGACCCGGGAGGAGTCGCTGCAGACCACGGAGATCTACTCCGTTGCCGGATTGACCTCCGCCCGCCATCCCCTTATCACCCATCGCCCCTTCCGCAGTCCACACCACACCGCATCCCCGGTTTCTCTCTCCGGCGGCGGCTCGATCCCCCGTCCGGGCGAGATCTCCCTTGCCCACAACGGCATCTTGTTCTTGGATGAGCTGCCGGAGTTTGATAAAGCGGCGCTGGAAACGCTGCGCCAGCCGCTGGAGGACGGTGCGCTGACCATCACCCGCGTGTCCGGCTCGCTGACACTGCCCAGCCGTTTTATGCTGGTGTGTGCTATGAATCCCTGCCGCTGCGGCTGGTACGGTCACCCCTCGGGGCGCTGCACCTGCTCGGGCGCGCAGGTGGAGAACTATATGCGCCGCATCTCCGGACCGCTCCTCGACCGTATCGATATGCACATTGAGGTGCCGTCGGTGGATTATGAGTCGATGCGCCGGCGCGAAACACCGGAAAACTCCGCTGCGGTGCGTGCAAGAGTTAACGCCGCCCGGGAGATCCAGAAGCGGCGCTTTGAAGGCACCTCGGTCAGCTGCAACGCCTATATGACCGCGCCGATGATCGGGCAGTACTGCGTGCTGGATGCAGCCGGTGAAAAGCTGATGCAAAACGCCTTTGACCGGCTTGGTCTCACCGGACGCAGCCACGACCGCATTCTGCGGATGGCCCGCACCATCGCCGACCTTGAGGGCAGCGAGTCCATCACCGCCGCCCATCTGGCCGAGGCGATTCAGTACCGCAGCAACAACATTTTGAAATAACTGCGCAGAAAGGAGCCGCCATATGTTCACCTATACCGTTTCCCAAGTGGCAGACGCGCTGTGCTTTCTCAACACCTGCGCTATGATTGAATCCGCTCTGCCGGGGCTGGAAAAGGAGGCGCTCATTGCCGATGAAGCCGCTATGATCCAGCACTACAAGCTCTACGGCAGAGCCATCACCGTCACCAACGACTGCCGGAAGGAATGTGTCCTTGTGGCGTCCGAGGTGGAGCTGAACCATCTTTTCAACTGATCTCAAAAAAGGAGAAACACTTTTATGCAGGAAATGATCCTCTGCAAGCTGGGCGAAGTGGTTTTGAAGGGCCTGAACCGCCGCAGCTTCGAAATGAAACTGATGAGCAATATCCGCCGCCGCACGACGCGCTTCGGCAAATTCAAGATCTACTCCAAGCAGAGCACCATCTATGTGGAGCCGATGGAGGAAACTTGCGATCTGGAGAGCGCATACGCCGCCTGCAAGCAGGTGTTCGGCATCATCTCCGTTGCCCGCGCCGTGCCCTGCGCCAAGGATAAGGACGCCATCCTCGAAACCGCCAAGCAGTATCTGGGCGATGCTATGCGCGCAGCAAAAAGCTTCAAGGTGGAGAGCAAGCGCGCCGACAAGTCCTTCCCTATGGGCTCCATCCAGCTGAGCCAGTATGTGGGCGGCTGGCTGCAGGAGGCATTCCCCCACATCAAGGTGGATGTGCATAATCCCGAGCTGACCGTCTTTGTGGAGATTCGCGAGGACGCCGCCTATGTCCACGGTCCTGCCCAGCCTGCCGCCGGCGGTCTGCCCATCGGTATGGGCGGCAACGCCGTATCGCTGCTCAGCGGCGGTATCGATTCCCCCGTGTCCAGCTATATGATGGCAAAGCGCGGCGTGAAGCTGGAGATGATCCACTTCGCCTCCCCTCCCTACACCTCCGATCAGGCCAAGGAGAAGGTGCTGCAGCTGGCCCGGGAGCTGACGCCGTGGTGCGGTCGGCTGACGGTATTCATCGTCCCCTTCACCGAGATTCAGGAGGAGATCCGCCGCAACTGCCCCGAGGATCATTTCACCCTCATTATGCGCCGGTTTATGATGCGCCTTGCCGATATGCTGGCGCAGGAGCTGAAGTGCAAGGCACTGGTGACCGGCGAGTGTTTGGGGCAGGTGGCAAGCCAGACCATGGACGCCCTGCGCGTCAGCGGCGATGTGACGGAGCTGCCGGTGCTGCGCCCCCTGATCGGTATGGACAAGGAGGAGATCGTCCGCATCGCCCGCCATATCGGCACCTTTGACACCTCCATCCTCCCCTACGAGGATTGCTGCACCGTGTTCACCCCCCGTCATCCCAAGACCAAGCCCAATGTGGAGGATGTGCGCGAGATGGAAGCCGTACTGGACATCGAGGGTCTGTGCCAGCGCGCTATGGCTGAGCGCGAGATGGTAAAGATCAAGTTTTAAGTGATATGGAAGGCATTTTGATGGAACAGCTTCTGCTGGACGCACTGCGTGAGCGCGGACTGACCTTCGCCGCAGCGGAGAGCTGCACCGGCGGGCTGATCGCCAAGCGCATCACCGATCTGCCCGGCGCTTCTGCCGTATTTCGCGGCGGTGTTGTCAGCTACACCAATGAGGTGAAACACGCCGTGCTGGGCGTGCCGCAGGAACTGCTGGACGAATACGGTGCTGTGTCCGCCCCCGTGGCGGAGGCGATGGCAGAAGGCGCGCGGCGCATCACCGGCGCGGATTTTGCCGTGTCTGTCACCGGCGTGGCAGGTCCGGATAAGGACGAGCGCGGCAATGAGGTAGGCACTGTGTATTTCGGCATCGCCGGTGACACCACCGTGGCCCATATCAAAGAACATATCAACGGCGACCGCGCCGCTATCCGCAAAGAAGCGGCAAACATCGCCTTTACTCTGCTGCTGCAGGCAGCACAAAAAGACTGCCCCACAACATAAGGAGAAGATAACTATGGCAAAGAACACCAACGATTACGATCAGATGCAGGCCAACATCCGCAAGGCCAAGGGCAACCCCAACAAGAATGTGCATCACAAGAAGAACAACTCCAACTATAAAGGCTATGTGGCCAGCAAGCAGGCAGCGGAGGCCTCCAAAAACACCTCCACCCGCCCCAAGCAGCCGCTGTGGGTCTCGCTGACCATGGTCGGCGTGTTTGTGGTGCTGATCGTCATCGTGATTCTGATGAACGGCGCGCTGAAGGGCAACGAGATCTTCGCGCAGGGCTCTATGGTGATCATCGGTGCGTGCTGCGGCATCATCGCCTATCTTAACCGTTTCAGCCCCCGCGAGAACAGCAAGCTGCAAAAAGGCATCGGCGTTGTGCTGACGGTGTTGGCTGTCATTTACATCTTCATGGGCGGTTACGGTCTCATTCAGGTGCTGTAAAAAGCGGCTTTTTCCAAAAAACCGCCGTTTTGCCGTTGACAAACGGCAATAAAGTGGGTAAGATATTCCCGATATGCGAGCAAATGCCATGATGGGGACAAGTAGCGCTCCACCCGATGCAAAGAGAGCCGCCGTTTGGTGCAAGGCGGAGATCGGGCAGCGACGAACATCACCCCGGAGCTGCGGCGCCGAAATTACAGTAAGCGCAGACGGAGAAGAGGGCCGTTACCTCCCCTCGCCCACGGTTGGTGGGACAGAGCGGTCGCCCCATTGCGGGCGGCAAGAAGAGTGGTACCGCAGAGGTTATGAACGCGCCTTTGTCTCTTTATGAGGCAAAGGCGCTTTTGTTTTTTATGGCGCGAATCATTAAAATTTCATCATAGATGGAGGAAACACAATGAAAAAGACATTGAATATGCCCAAGAGCGGCTTCCCCATGCGCGCAGGTCTGCCCATGCGTGAGCCGGATATGCTCAAGCACTGGGAAGAGATCGATCTGTACAACGAGCTTTTGAAGAAGAACGAGGGTAAGCCTCTGTTCTCCCTGCACGACGGCCCTCCCTTCTCCAACGGCAACATCCATATGGGTCACGCCCTGAACAAGTCCATCAAGGACTTTATCACCCGCAGCTATGCCATGCGCGGCTACTACACCCCCTATATCCCCGGCTGGGATAACCACGGTATGCCCATCGAGTCCGCCATCATCAAGGAGCAGAAGCTGAACCACAAGGCTATGAGCGTGGCTGACTTCCGCAGTGCCTGCGAGGCCTATGCCGAGAAGTATATCAAGCTGCAGATGGACGGCTTCAAGCGCATGGGTGTGGTGGGTGACTGGGAGCACCCCTACAAGACCATGGACAAGAAGTTCGAGGCTGCCGAGGTCAAGGTCTTTGGCGAGATGTACAAGAAGGGCTACATCTACAAGGGTCTCAAGCCCGTGTACTGGTGCGCCCACGACGAGACCGCACTGGCTGAGGCGGAAATCGAATATAAGGATGACCCCTGCACCACCGTGTATGTCAAGTTCCCCATGAACGACGATCTGGGCAAGCTGAGCCATCTGGACAAGTCCAAGCTGAACTTCGTGATCTGGACCACCACCATCTGGACGCTGCCCGGCAACCTGGCCATCGCCCTGCATCCCGACGAGAGCTACGCCGTTGTCCGCGCTGAGGACGGCGAGATGTACATCATGGCCGAGGCTCTGGTAAGCAAGGTGATGAAGGTCGGCGGCCGCGAGAACTATGAGATCGTGGAAGTGCATCCCGGCTCCTTCTATGAGAATATGCTGGCTGACCACCCCTTCCTGCCCAAGACCAGCCGCCTGCTGCTGGCAGACTATGTCACCATGGAATCCGGTACCGGCTGCGTGCATACTGCTCCCGGCTTCGGTGCTGACGACTATATGACCTGCATGCGCTACGGTATGGAGATGGTGGTGCCCGTGGACGATCAGGGCCGCCACACCGACTATGCCGGCAAGTACGCCGGTCTCAAGACCGAGGAATCCAACCCCATCATCCTCAATGATATGAAGGAAAGCGGCAAGCTGTTTGCCAGCGAGGAGATCATGCACAGCTATCCCCACTGCTGGCGCTGCAAGCACCCCATCATCTTCCGTGCCACTCCCCAGTGGTTCTGCTCTGTGGACTCCTTCAAGGATGAGGCCTGCGCCGCCTGCGACGATGTCCGCTGGCTGCCCGCGTGGGGTCAGGATCGTATGAAGGCTATGATCCGCGAGCGCAATGACTGGTGCATCAGCCGTCAGCGCCGCTGGGGTCTGCCTATCCCCGTGTTCTACTGCAAGGATTGCGGCAAGCCCGTGTGCACCGACGAGAGCATCGCGTCCGTGTCCGCCATCTTCGGCGAGTGCGGCTCCAACGCATGGTTTGAGCGCGAAGCCGCCGACCTGCTGCCCAAGGATTTCGTCTGCCCCCACTGCGGCGGCAAGCATTTTGAGCAGGAGACCGACACGCTGGACTGCTGGTTCGACTCCGGCTCCACCCACTACAGCGCTATGGAGCAGGATCAGGGCTTCTGGCCTGCCACCATGTATATCGAAGGCGCCGACCAGTACCGCGGCTGGTTCCAGTCTGCCCTGCTGACCGCCGTTGGCGCACTGGGCCGCAAGGCTCCCTTCAAAGAGTGCCTGACCCACGGCTGGACCGTGGACGGCGAGGGTCGCGCCATGCACAAGTCTTTGGGCAACGGTATGGACCCCAACGAGATCATCAAGAAGTACGGTGCAGACCTGCTGCGTCTGTGGGCAGGCAGCGCTGACTACCATGTGGACGTGCGCTGCAGCGATGATATCTTCAAGCAACTGAGCCAGAACTATCTGAAGTTCCGCAACACCAGCAAGTTCTGTCTGGACAATCTGGTGGGCTTCGACGCCAACAATCTGGTTGCCCCCGAGGATATGCTGGAGCTGGATCGCTGGGCCATCACCCGCCTCAACCGCCTGATCGAGAAGGTGTTCGCCGCCTACGACGAGTATGAGTTCCACGCCATCTCCCACGCCATCAACGATTTCTGCGTGGTGGATCTGAGCTCCTTCTACTTCGACATCATCAAGGACCGTCTGTACTGCGACGACGCCGACGGTCTCGGCCGCCGCAGCGCCCAGACTGCCATCTTCCTGATCCTGGACGCTATGACCCGTATGTTCGCTCCCATCCTCGCCTTCACCTGCGATGAGATCTGGCTGGCAATGCCCCACCGCACCGGCGATGATGCGCGCAACGTGCTGCTCAACGAGATGGTGCAGCCCTACACCCAGTACGATCTGGGCGATATGGTGGAGTGGGCAAGCCTGCGCGCACTGCGTGACGGCGTCAACGCCGCGCTGGAAACCGCCCGCGCCGAGAAGAAGATCGGTAAGGCGCTGGAAGCTCACGTCACGCTGGTGTGCAACGCCGAGGGCGCAGACAATCTGGAGACCATCCGCTCCCACTTCAAGGATATGTGGGCAGATCTGTTCATCGTGTCCGATGTGGAAGTGTCCGACGATCCCGCGCTGTACGCCGAGGGCAGCGACACCGCCATTGCCGGCGTCCGTGTGGTTGTCACCGAGGCCAAGGGCGAAAAGTGCCTGCGCTGCTGGAAGCACAGCACGCTGGTTGGCGAAGATCTGCAGTTCCCCCAGCTGTGCCCCCGCTGCGCCGCTGTTGTGGCCAAGCTGCCGGTTATCGAATAAAATCGCTTGCAATTTGGCAAAAAGTGTGTATAATCATTGGAGCAGGGTTTTTGCCCTGCTCCAATATGGGCTCGTAGCTCAGCTGGGAGAGCGTACGGTTCGCATCCGTAAGGTCGAGGGTTCGATCCCCTTCGAGTCCACCAAAAAAGAAAGACACCCATTCGGGTGTCTTTCTTTTTGTATAACGAAAACCACTCGCTGGGCGAGTGGTTCAAAAAAAGGCTTCTGCCGATTATGAAAAAACGATAGAAGTATATATTCTATATTTCGAAAGAATAAGCGGCCGAGCGGGTCAGGCGTAGAGGCAATGCAACATTTAGCGGTGCTGCTGTGCCGCCGCGATAGGATAAAGGAAGTCAAGGAACCATCGGTTCCTTGCGGCGTTTCTTTTCCTCTTTTCTTTCCGCTGTTGGAAAGAAAAGAGGCCGTCGGAGACAGGACAA
>JAGBEA010000031.1 GCA_017937195.1 Oscillospiraceae bacterium
TGATTAGGGCGAGGGTCCACCCGTTCCCATCCCGAACACGGAAGTTAAGCTCGCTTCTGCCCACGATACTTGGCTGGAGACGGCCCGGGAAAATAGGTAACGCCAACACAAAGAACCATCCGAAAGGATGGTTCTTTTGCTATATATGTAAATCTTGAGCAAGCGATTGCGTGTACGGAGGGTTGTTATGGCAAGAGAGATTCACCCTGAAGAAACAAGCCGTGCTGCGGCATATCAGCTTTGGATGAAAGCGCCTAATCCAATGGTGACAATATTCAAAACGCTGGATGTGACGAATATTCGCAGAGTCAGCAAGCGGAGAAATATGAAATTCAATATGCTGTTGGATTACTGTATTGGGAAAGCAGCTGTGCCTATAAAGGAATTTTATGTCTTGCCGGTGGGCGACAAACTGATGGAATACGACGGTATTGCCGTAAACACCATTGTTAAGAATAAATCCGGAGAAGTGAGTTCCTGCGATATTCCATATACCGATGATTTGCAGGCGTTTCATCGTGATTATTTGAAATATACGACGGCTGTTGCTGAAAGCTGTCGGGACAGAGATCTGTCCGATGTATGTATGGTGATCGGAACATCAGCGATCACCGAGACGGAAATCGACGGTGTGGTCGGTATGAATAGCGGCATCTTCAATAACCCCTTTATGATCTGGGGCAGATACAGAAAGCGCTGGTGCAGATACTACCTGCCCGTATCCTTTCAATTTCACCACACGCAGATGGACGGCGCTCATGCAGGCAGATTTTTGGAGAATTTGCAAAAGGAAATCGAAAAATTACATTAATAGAAAAGTCCTCCGCACATTCGTGCGGAGGACTTTCATTCTTTTACAGATTGTTCAGCACGTCAGCGCCGACCTGAACGGTCACATCGCGGACAGCGTTGGGATCTGCAGCCTTTGCGGGAGCAGCAGGAGCGGCAGCAGCAGGTGCAGCGGCCTCTTCATACTTCTCAGGATGATCACGGCGATCCAGGAACTTGGGAGCCACCTGGGGGAACAGAGCCAGGCTCAGCACGTCCTCGTCGCTCTTGGCGATGTCCTTGAACTCCTCGCGGTACTTGTCCAGCTCGGGCTCCAGCAGGTCTGCGGGACGGCAGGTGATCACATCCTCGGGAGCGATACCGGCCTTAGCACGTACCTCGGGATTGACGGTGCCGGGCAGAGAACCGTACTCGCCCTTCAGCATAGCCTTGGACTCCTTGGGGAAGACCTTGTAACGCTCGCCCATGATGACGTTCATCACGGCCTGCGTACCAACGATCTGGCTGGAAGGAGTGACCAGAGGAGGATAACCGAAGTCCTCGCGGACGCGGGGGATCTCGGCCAGCACGTCGTAGTACTTGTCTTCCTTACCGGCTTGCTTCAGCTGGGAGATCAGGTTGGACAGCATACCGCCGGGCACCTGATACAGCAGCGTGTTGGTGTCAACACTCAGCACCTTGGGATCCAGAGAACCGGCTTCTTTCAGGCGCTGTGCGATCTTACGGAAGTGGACAGCGGCATCGGACATCTTGTTCAGGTCCAGACCGGTGTCACGCACGGTGCCGCCCAGAGTGGCTACCAGAGACTCGGTAGCGGGCTGTGCGGTGCCGTTTGCCAGAGGGGACAGAGCGGTATCCACGATATCCACGCCGGCGTAAGCGGCCATCAGATAGGTCATATCGCCGGTACCGGTGGTGTTGTGAGTGTGCAGGTGGATGGGGACGGAAACGGATTCCTTCAGCGCCTTGATCAGGGAGTAGGCATCCATAGGCAGCAGCAGGTTTGCCATATCCTTGACGCAGATGGTGTCAGCGCCCATCTGCTCCAGCTCCTTGGCCAGCTTAACGAAGTAGGCCTCGTTGTGGATGGGAGAGATGGTGTAAGACAGAGTGGCTTCCACCTGACCGCCGTACTTCTTGGTAGCATTGATGGCGGCTTCCAGATTACGCACATCGTTCAGTGCGTCGAAAATACGAATGATATCAATACCGTTTTCGATGGACTTGCGGCAGAAAGCATCCACCACGTCATCTGCATAGTGCTTGTAGCCCAGAATGTTCTGGCCACGGAACAGCATCTGCAGCTTGGTCTTGGGCAGACCTGCCTTCAGCTTGCGCAGACGCTCCCACGGATCTTCGTTGAGGAAACGCATGCAGGAGTCGAAAGTAGCGCCGCCCCAGCACTCCAGAGAATAGTAACCGATGGAGTCCAGAATCTCCAGTGCAGGCATCATATCCTCGATGGTCATACGGGTAGCCGCCTGAGACTGGTGGGCGTCACGCAGAATGGTATCGGTGATCAGCAGGGGTTTATTAGACAGAAATTCCATAATTGATATACCTCGCTTCCATTAACCGAACAGAGAGATCAGCACGCCTGCAGCAATTGCAGAGCCGATGACACCGGCCACGTTGGGACCCATGGCGTGCATCAGCAGGAAGTTGCTGGGATTGGCTTTCTGACCAACCATCTGGCTGACGCGTGCAGCCATAGGCACAGCGGAAACACCGGCAGAGCCAATCAGCGGGTTGATCTTTTCCTTCAGGAACAGGTTCATAAACTTAGCCAGCAGCACGCCGCCTGCAGTACCGCAAGCGAAAGCGGTGATGCCCATAGCCATAATCTTCAAAGTGTCCAAGGAGAGGAAGGTAGTACCGGTAGCGGTAGCACCGACGGACACACCCAGGAACACGGTGACGATGTTCATCAGCTCGTTCTGGACAGCCTTGCTCAGACGCTCGGTCACGCCGCACTCCTTGAACAAGTTACCCAGCATCAGGCAGGCGATCAGAGGCGCAGCGGAGGGAACCAGCAGAGCCACAAAGATGGTAACCACGATGGGGAACACGATCTTTTCGGTCTTGGAAACCTCGCGCAGAGGCTTCATCACGATCTGGCGCTCCTTCTCGGTGGTCAGCAGCTTCATGATAGGGGGCTGAATCACCGGCACCAGAGCCATGTAGGAGTAAGCGGAAACGGCGATGGGGCCCAGCAGAGCAGGCGCCAGCATTGCAGTGACGAAGATGGCGGTAGGACCGTCAGCGCCGCCGATGATGCCGATAGAAGAAGCCTGCAGCGGATCAAAGCCCAACCAACGGGCGCCCAAATAGGCCATAAAGATACCCAGCTGTGCAGCAGCACCCAGCAGCAGGCTCTTGGGATTGGCGATCAGAGGACCGAAGTCGGTCATGGCACCCACGCCCATAAAGATCAGGCAGGGATAGATACCCAGCTTAACGCCCAGATACAGCACATCCACCAAGCCAGCAGAAATAGTGTCACCAACAGCGACAGAGGCCAAAACATCGGGGGCCACACCGGCAGCTGCCAGTTCCGTCAGAAACTCGGCGGTGATGGGGGCACCGCCAAACAGATCCCAGTGGATGTGACCGCCGGCGAACAGAATCTCGTGAAACATATTAGCGCCGGGCAGATTGGTGATGAGCATACCGAAGGCGATAGGAACCAGCAGCAGCGGCTCAAACTTCTTTACGATGCCAAGGAACAGCAGCACGCAGGCGATGGCAATCATAAGCAGACACTTCCAGTTTGTACCCTCAAAAAAGAGGGCAAAACCGGTGTCATTAACAAATCTCAGAATAGCGTCCATTCAGTGGCCCTCCATTACTGGATGACGCACAGCAGCGCACCGGACTCAACGGCAGAACCCTTGCTGGTATTGACAGAAGCGATCACGCCGTCGCAGGGGCTCATGATCTCGTTCTCCATCTTCATGGCCTCCAGGATCATCAGCACCTGACCGCGCTTAACGGTATCACCGGCAGCAACATTGACGGACAGAATGTTGCCGGGCATAGGAGCGGTGACCTTCTCACCACCGGCAGGAGCAGCAGCCACAGGAGCGGGAGCGGCAGCAGGTGCAGCGGCAGGAGCAGCAGCAACGGGAGCGGCAGCAGCGCCGGTCATCTCCTCCAGCTCGACCTCATAAACGGTGCCGTTTACATTAACTCTATACTTTTTCATTTTCTCTAATCCTCCTGTGATTACACTTTTTTAATAGAAACGATGCGGATTGCGGAAACATCGGCGCCCATATCTTCAGCGACAGCGGCGGCGATAGCGGCGATCAGCTCAGGCTTCTTGCCGGAGTTGATCTGAGGCTGGACGGGGGCAGCAGCAACCGGAGCGGGAGCAGCGGTGGTGTTGCCTTTCAGCTTGCGGACGATAGCGCTCATGATCGTAACGATGAACACGATGCACACAAGACCTACAAAGACCGTTCCCATGCCCATCAGACATACGAACAGGTTGGAATACTCCATGGATCAAATCCCTCCCATTATGATATGGTTATATTGTACCAAACATTTGGTAAGTTTTCAATTGTTTTTTCAAAACTGTCAGTTTGACGAAGATTTAACAATCCGGTAAAGAAATTTTGACATTCCCACAAGAAAAACGGAAAATGCCTTTCAAAATCGGGCGGTTTGTGATAAATTATCGTGTAGAAACACGAAAAGGCAGGTGAGGATCGTGCGGTATGGTGAGATCCGCCGCGGTATATTTATATCGCGTCCCAACCGATTTATTGCATATATTAAAATAGACGGTGAAGAAGTTGTTTGCCACGTGAAGAACACGGGGCGCTGTCGGGAACTGTTAGTGCCGGGCGCTGAGGTGTGGCTGGAGCGCGGGGAAAACCCCAATCGAAAAACTGCCTATGACCTGATCGCGGTGCAAAAGGGCGGGAAGCTGATCAATATGGATGCGCAGGCACCCAATAAGGTGTTTGCCGAGTGGGCAGCACAGTTTGAGCCGAAGCTGCAGGCGCTGCGCAGCGAGTATACATATGGACAGTCACGGCTGGACTTCTGCCTGCAGACCGAAGCTGGGCTGCATTTTGTGGAGGTGAAAGGCGTAACGCTGGAGGAGAACGGACATACCCGTTTTCCGGACGCACCCACGGAGCGGGGCATCAAGCACCTGCACGAGCTGATCCGCGCGGTGGAAGAGGGGCATCGGGCCAGCGCTGTTTTTGTGATCCAGATGGAGGATGTGGTGGACTTTGCCCCCAATGATGTGACCCATCCCGCCTTTGGTGAGGCGCTGCGGCAGGCGGCAGCAGCCGGTGTGCGAGTCGTGGCGGTCAACTGCCGCGTCGCACCGGATCGGCTGGAGATCTTGGGCGAGATCCCGGTCATCTTATAATGCAGCGATAGTTTGCCCAGATTCATAAGAAAAACACCGGTCGGGCGCAGTTGCCTGACCGGTGTTTGTGCGTCAATCCTTCATATTTTGAATCAGCCAATGGGTGATGCGGGCGGTAAGACCCCAAAGAGGGTAGGGCAGACCGGTGTAGACCGGCACCTCCATCCGTCCGGCTGTCCATTGATAGGCGGGCGGCGCCTGCACCAGTTCGTAGGGGAAATCCTCCGCCACCATCGGCTTGAGGTCGTATTGATAGACCTGCGGCGGATTGTCCTGCAGGTAGGTGAGCGGTACAAGGAAGGTGTCCGCCACTTCTGCCTCATTGCGCTTGATCTGTTCCAACGCGGCAGCATCGATCCGCGCCAATACGGGGTGCATCAAGCTCTCCGAGCGCAGATACAGAAAATCAAGCCGTCCGATTATCTCAATGAGGGATTGGTCGATGGACAGCTCCTCGCAGGTCTCGCGCAGCGCGCACTGTTCCGGCGTTTCACCAGACTCCATCCGCCCACCGGGGAAACAGACCTCGGCGGCGTGGTGGCGCAGCTGGGAGGAGCGCACCTCATAGAGAAGATGCAGCCCATCCGGCAATTCTACCAAAGGCACTAATACGGCGAATTCATTGCGAATTCCCTGCAAGGTGGGGGTGTGATGGGCAAATTTTTCGCGAAAAGCATGGATATCCACAGCAGTGCCTCCTTACCTTAAAATGAGAAAAGTCCCCCATCTTTCGATGGGGGACGGTCAGTCACAGACTTCAGCAGCCGCAGCCGCAGCTGTTGTTCTGCATCGTGTTGCCGCAGCCGCAGCCGGAGCCGTTGCCACAGAACAGAAACAGAATGATGATGGCGATGATGATCCAGCAGCAGTTGCCGCCGCCCCAGGAATTATTACACATAGCGCAACCTCCTATGAAATGTGGACCTTTTGTCAGGTCTCATTCCATAGTATGCCTGCGCGCCGGATTGGTGCGTCAGCTTCTGGAAATGCGATAGCTGAGCGTCAGCAGCGTGTCAACAAAGTGGATATTTTCAAAGAAAACGCCGGGGACTTGGGTGGACAGCTCCACATTGGTGAAGTTCCAGAAACCGCGGATGCCCATATCAATCAGCTGGTCAGCCAAAGACTGCGCCACATTCTGCGGCACGGTCAGCACCGCCACATCGGGGTGATACTGCTCCACATAGGAGGGCAGCTCATCGATGGAGCGGATGGTGACGTCGTGGATCGTGGTGCCGATCAGCTCGGGCGAGCGATCAAAGGCGGAATCGATCTGGAAACCGACCTTGCCGAAATCGAAGTTCTGCAGCAGGGCGTGACCCAGATGACCTGCGCCCACCACAATGATGCGGTGACCGTTGTCGATGCCCAGAATATGCCCGATCTCTGCGCGCAGCTCGGCCACGTTGTAGCCGTAGCCCTGCTGACCAAACTCACCAAAGCAGCTCAGATCCTGCCGGATCTGGGAGGCGGTGATGGACATACGAAGACCCAAAGAATTGGAGGAGATGCGCTCTACACCCTTGTTGTAGAGGTCATCCAGATAGCGATAGTAGCGGGGGAGGCGGTGGATCACCGCATCGGAAATTTTCTGTCGTTTCATAATATAGCATCGTCCTTTTCGTGAACTGCGTGAAGAAAGACCAGCGAAAGCACATCGCTGATCTGTTTTAGATTGTATTCATTGTACTCCTATTATGCAGACTTGTCAACTTTTTTAACAATCTTTGCGGCGAAATTTTTCTTTACAATGGGAGGGGGAGTTGATATAATACCTTGGTACGGATTTGAAAACTGTATCATATGTGCCCGTAGCTCAGTTGGATAGAGCGTCAGACTCCGACTCTGAAGGCCGCTGGTTCGAATCCAGTCGGGCATACCAAAAAGCTGACCCCAAAAGGGTTGGCTTTTTTGTTTTGGAGAATTGGCAAACCGGCGGCCTTCAGGTGCGAAGCACGTCAAATCCGCCGGAGGCTGCCCAGTGCACAGCACCGTCGGCAGGCCGCTGGTTCGAATCCAGTCGGGCATACCAAAAAGCTGACCCTCTGAAAGGGTTGGTTTTTTTGTTTTGGAGAATTGATGTGTGTGATAAATGGTGCTATACTTGATTATAGGTTAATTTGGGGGAGAAGAATAGATATGAGCGAGGCATATGAATTTCTGAAAGAGTGCGAGGCGTTCTTTGTTTTGACCATCAACGGCGATTATCCTGCCGGCAGACCTTTTGGGGCGGTAATGGAGGTGGGGGATGATCTGTACATCTCCACCAATGATATGAATCAGGCGCATCAGCAGCTGCGAAAGCACGATAAGATTCAGATCGTGGCCAAGAAGCCGGCATCGCGGGAATGGATCCGCATCACCGGCCTCGCCGAGGAGTGTACGGATGAGAATCTGCGGCAAAAGATGGTGGCGGAGCGGCCCTTCCTGCAGCAGCGCTTTGGTGCCATCGGAATGGAGCATTTCATTCTGTTTAAGGTGAAAGTGGAGAATGTAGAGATCAAGTAAAGAGACACCGGAGAAGCAAATGATTCTCCGGTGTTTTTTGATGCGGGAACCAATTATCGTCAATTCCTACAAAAACTGACACCGGCTTTGGACAATCGACCAAATATGAAAAATTTGCCAAGGAAAGGATTGACAAACCTCGGCTATTTGATATTATATCAAATATAAAGAGTTAGGAGCAGAAAAATGCCAAGAAAGACACAACAGTATTTTACAAAAAATGATATGCTGTATAGCTCTTTGAAGGAAAAAATTCTTTCGGGAGCATATCGCGCTGGCGAACGGCTGATCGTGGCAGACATTGCTTCTGAGTTTTCGGTGAGTCCTATGCCGGTTCGCGAGGCACTGCAGCGTTTGCAGCAGGACGGCTGGGTGGAGATCACTCCGCATGTGGGCGCCCGCGTGGCAATTTATGACAAGAAAAAGTATCTGGAGACCATCGAGGTCCGCCGTGAGCTGGAGTCGATGGCTGTGCGGCTGTCTGCAGGGCGCATCAGCCAGCAGAGTGTGGAGCAGCTGTTTGAGATTCTCAACGAGATGGAAGAGTGCTGCAAGACGGGGGATACCAGCAGCTATACGATGTTGAATCGCCAGTTCCACGACACGATCTATAATTGCTGCGGCAATGAAACGCTGGTTTCCATCATCAATGACCTGATTGCCAAGACCGGTCAATCCCAAAGCATTTTCTTCCGTTCGCCGGAGAGAATGGTGAAGTCCACCAGACAGCATCGAGCAATTGCTGAAGCGATCCGTGATAAGCGCTCTGAAGAAGCCGGAGAACTGATGTACAATCACAAGCGGGAAGGCTTCGATATTACAATTCAGCTTCTTGAAGAAAACAACTGATGTTGTTTTCTTTTTGATAAGGATTTGATAAAATATCAAATCAAATATCGAAATTGATTTATCAAATCGCGGAGAAACGGGGGATATAGCTATGATTTCAAAAATCAAAACCAACTTTTGTGGAATCGAATTCAAAAATCCGGTCGTGATCGCTTCGACTGATATAGGACGCAGCGTGGAAAATTTTGAGAAATTCGCTAAGGCCGGTGTGGGCGGTATCATTACCAAATCCGTTACCGATGCGGCGCCGCTGCAGAGTAAGGGCATCACAATGTTCGATATCCGCACGATCGATGGTGTGCCGGTTGATGATTGCGATACGGTTCCGGATAACTACTATTTCTTCTCCCGCGGCGGATCGATGATCGCGATGGAAAAGTTTGAAGAGACGGCAAAAGAGATCCTGCAGATTGCAAAGCAGTATGATGTGGTCCCTATTGCCAGCATCTGTGCCAGTAAGATCGAAAACTGGGTGGCGTATGCCAAGCGGTTCGAAGAGATGGGCTATCCTATGTTGGAGCTGAATCTGGGAAATCCCCACGGCGAAGCATCCAAGGATAAGCTGGGCTTCAAAATCAGTCAGGAAACGGATCTGTGTGTTGAAGTGGCTTCCAGCGTAGTCAATGCGGTTAATATTCCCGTGGTGGCCAAGCTTACGCCCCACGTAGCTGATCTGACGGTTCTGACAAAAGCGCTGGAGCAGGCGGGAGTCAAGGCCGTGACCGTGATGCACCGTTATCAGGGTCTTGTGATCGATCATGAAACGCTGGAGCCGGTGATCGGCGGCTATGCGGCGATCGGCGGACCTTGGATGAAACCGCTGTCTTTGGCCAATGTGGCTAAGGTGCGCAATGCGACCTCTCTGGAGATTATGGGCAGCAACGGTGCTGACTCGGCGCAGGACGTGCTGGATTTCATTTATGCAGGTGCCGGCTTGGTGCAGATCGGCTCGTCTATGATGCTCAAGGGCGTGGAGTACTCCCGAAACTTGGTGGCAGAACTGGAAGCTTTCTTTGATGCAAGCGAAAAAACGGTGAGTCAGCTTTGCGGCGAGGTAGCAAGAAAAATCATTTCTTACAAGGAATTGAACAAGATCTCTGCCCGAAAAGCGGTGATCGATACTGAGAAGTGTCTGCAGTGTGCAGACAAGCCCTGCCTGGAGAGATGTTACTATCAGGCGCTGACTCCCACCGGCGGAACGCTGGTCCATGATGACGATTCTTGCAGCGGATGCGGAATGTGCAAGGCCGTATGTACGTATAACGCTGTCAGAATAGAAAAAATTTAAAAGGAGAAGGATCATGAAAAAGACTATGAAGGCAATCTTTGCACTGACTCTTGCTTTGGCTATGGTGTTCTGCACGGCCTGCGGCAGCAGCGGTGGCGGCGACAAGAAGGTGGATTCGATCACCATCGCATCCGCAAACTCCGGCGGCGCATGGTATACCATCGCCGGCGCACTGGCAGATCTGTTCCAGAACAATCTGGAAGGCGTGACCTCCACTGCTACCAGCGGTGCAGGTATCTCCAACATTTTCAGTGTTGGCGCCAATGAGGCTCAGCTGGGCTTCGGTTTCCCCGATGACGTGCTGGATGCACATAACGGTGTTGGCGATTTCTCCGGTCAGAAGCTGGAGAATGTTGTGGGCGTTACCGCTCTGTATCCCGGCGTGCTGCATATCGCTGTGGCTGCTGACTCCAACATCAACAAGGTGGAAGATCTGGTGGGCAAGGTTGTTTGCACCCAGTCCAAGGGCAACGCTGCCTATAAGATGACCTGGAAGGTTCTGGATGCTTATGGCATCACCGAGAAGGATGTTACCATGAACTATGTCGGCTTCTCTGATGCTGCTGACCTGATCAAAGACGGCCACGCCGATGCTCTGTGCTATATGTCCACCTATCCTTACTCTGCCCTGCAGGATCTGGCGCAGGCCAGAGGTGTGAAGCTGCTGGAGATCGATGAGGCTCATATGCAGCAGATCCTGAAGGCCGCTCCCGCATACGCTGCTGTTACGGTTCCCGGCGGCACCTATAACGGCACCAACGAGGATGTGAATTGCCTGGGCTGCACCACCATTCTGTTCACCAACAGTGAGATGCCCGAGAGCGTGGTTTATGAGATGACCAAGGTTATGTTTGAAAACTACGATGATCTGTGCATCGTCAACAAGTCCCTGAAGAATATGACCCCTGAGTTCGTTGTGAAGAACATCGGTATTCCTCTGCACCCCGGTGCTGAGAAGTACTTCAAGGAAGTCGGCGCTATCAAGTAATCCGGCAAAGCGAGTCGACTTAGCGAGCAAACAAGATATGCCGGGATGAAAATCCCGGCATATCCCTCAAGAGAGGAGAAATTATGAGCGAACGGACAAGTAAGATTTTTGCGACGGTTTTCAGATGGATTGCCATTTTGATGGCGATCTATCATCTGATTACCTGCGTTGTGGGTATTCAGGCGTCCCAGCAGCATCGTGCGCTGCATCTGCTGCTTGCCTGCGTGCTGACTTTCGGCTGTTTTAATTTTAGAGGAAAGAAGAGCGGAGGAAAGACCAATATTCTGGATTGGGTATTGATCGCTGCGACGATCTTCTCTATGGGTTACCTTGTTGTATTCAACAAGGTGATTGAAAACCGTATTGCTTTTGTTACGCCTTTTACGGTGGTTCAGTACATAGCGATCATTCTGATCGTTGTGCTGGTATTGGAGGCGACGCGCAGACTGACCGGTCTGACACTGCCCATCGCCTGTCTGATCTTTTTGGCCTATGCGCTGTGGGGCGATAAACTGCCCGGCGTTCTGGGACATTCCCACTTCTCTGTAAAGCGCATTCTGGAGCAGATCACGATTACCACAGAAGGTATCTTTGGATCGTCTTTGGGCATCAGTGCTACATATGTGGTGATTTTTATCATTTTGGCAGGCTTTCTGGAGACGACCGGTGCCGGACAGTTCTTCATTGATCTGGCATCCAGCGTAACCGGAACGAAGCGCGGCGGCCCCGCCAAGATCGCGGTATTGGGCAGCTGCTTGTTTGGCTCCATTTCCGGCAGCTCGGTTGCCAATGTGGTGTCCACCGGTACCTTTACCATTCCTCTGTCCAAGAGTGTTGGTTATCCCAGCTATTTTGCCGGTGCGGTAGAAGCGGTTGCCTCTACCGGCGGTCAGCTGATGCCGCCCGTTATGGCAGCGGTGGCTTTTATTATGGCTGACAATCTGGGCGTGCCCTATATCAGCATCTGCGGTGCAGCGTTGATCCCTGCGCTGCTGTACTACATCAGTTTGTTCTTTATGGTGGATGCCAAGGCGGTCAAGCTGGGCATTGCCGGCTTGAAGAAGGAAAATTTGCCCAAGGGCAAAGAGGTTTTGAAAAACGGCTGGTTCCTGGCACTGCCTTTTGTGGTGCTGGTGGCGCTGTTGATGATGAACTTTACCCCCATGATGGCGGGCTTTTATGCCATCATTTCACTGTTGGTGATCCTTTTGATCTTCAACCGCGAGAAACTGAACTGGAAGACGATCACCGATGCGCTGGAAAGCGGCGCGAAAGGTGTTATCAGCGTTTCTGTTACCTCCGCCTGCGCCGGCATCATCGTGGGTGTTATTATGATCACCGGTCTGGGTCTGAAGTTCACCTCCATTATTACCACTGTTTCCAACGGCAACCTGCTGATCGCGCTGATTCTTTCTGCCATTGTGGCGATCATTCTCGGTATGGGGCTGCCCACGGTTCCTGCTTACATCGTAATGTCCTCGCTGGTGGCGCCTGCGCTGATCAAGATGGGCGTTGCGCCGATGGCGGCGCATATGTTTGTGCTGTATTTCGCGGTGCTTTCCTGCATCACGCCGCCTGTTGCCATTGCTTCTTACGCAGCAGCAGCGATTGCCGATGCAAATGCAGTTAAGGTCGGATTTGAATCAGTGCGACTTGCAATCGTTGCCTATGTCATTCCGTTCCTGTTTGTCTATAATCCCGTTCTGCTCTTTGAGGGCGGTGCGGTAGATATTGCAATCTGCTTCATCACTGCAACGATGGGATGTATGGCGTTGACTTGGGCAATTGAAGGCGTAATCGAAGGAAAAATCCCGTGGTGGCTGCGAATCGTCTCGTTGCTTTGCGCAGCCTGCCTGGTTTGGCCTGAACACATTACCGATGTGGTCGGCGCTGTGATCTTTGTGGTGATCTACTACTTCTACAGATACAAAGTGAAAAAGGCAGCACAGACCGTATAAGAGTTTGACAACTGGAGGAACGATTATGGGACTCATCGATTTACATGTACATGCCGGTCCGTCCGTAATGCCGCGCGAGCTTGACGGCGTAGATATGTACCACGAAGCGGTTGCGGCGGGTTATTCGGCATATATTATCAAGGATCACTATTTCCCGTCCATTATGAGTGCTTTGAATATTTCCAAGCATTTGGATGACGGTAAATGCAAGGTGTTTGGCGGTCTGGCACTGAACAATTCTGTTGGCGGTCTGAATCTGAAGGCAGTGGATGCTGCGTGTGCTTTGGGCGCAAAGATCATCTGGATGCCCACTGTTTCGGCACTGCGCCATAAAATTATGCATAGCGGCCACGGTCTGGCTTTCCCCGGCAGCAAGGGTATGAGCGTGGAAGAAATGACCATTATGTATCTGGATGAAAATGGCGAGCTGGTGCAGGAGGTAAAGGATATTCTTGCCTATCTTGCCGGGAAGCCGGAGGTCATTCTGGCCACCGGTCACGGCAGCCGTGATGAGATCGACAAGCTGATCCACGAGGCGGTCAATACCTACGGGATCAAGCGTATCCTGGTGAATCATCCCCACTATATGATCGGTGCAAGTATCGATGATATGGCGGAGTGGGCGCGGCTGGGCTGCTTTATGGAGCTCAATGCAGTTGCCTTTGTGGATGACTCCAGATTTAAGTCCAACGACATTTCGGAGGCAAAAGAGATCATCGACCGCTGCGGTCTCGACCGGATCGTACTCGATTCCGACTACGGTCAGAACAATAACGGCAGCCCCGTGGAAGGTGTTGCCAAGTTTATTCGGCTGCTGAAAGAGCAGTGCGGACTTACCGATGCAGATATCCGTCAGATCGGCGAGACAAATCCGGCATACCTCTTGAACATTGAGGTTTGATCTTGACACAAGCAAAGGAGAATCACTATGCACAATTTTGCAAATTGGGAAACGCTTCCCTGGACTGAGGTTCGTCCCGGTGTCCGCCGCAAGGCTTTCACCGGCGAGGGTATGACCATTGCGCTGAATGAACTGCTGCCCCATCACGAGGCAAGACCTCATCAGCATCCCCACGAGCAGCTTGCGTATATCACGCAGGGTGTGTGCGACTATCATATTGAAGATCAGGTGTACCGTATGGTTCCCGGCAGTATGCTGGTGGTGCCGCCCAATGCCGTGCACTTTGCCGAAGTGGTCGGAGACGAAGTGTTGATCAATATCGATATTTTCACTCCGAAGCGCGAGGAATACGTGTGATGATCTGCGAAACATTGAAAGAAAAGCTTCGCGGTGAAAAAGCGCTGAAGGGAACTTTCGTCAAGATGAACTGCCCCACTGCTGTGGAAGCATTGGGTTTGGCAGGGCTGGACTTTGTCATTATTGACGGAGAACACGCCCCTCTGGACGAAATGAATCTGGAAGCAATGATCCGTGCGGCAGATTGCGTTGGTCTGCCTACCATCGTCCGCATTCCGGTGGCAGACGAGTATCATATCCTCAAGGTTCTGGATATGGGCGCCTCCGGCGTACAGATCCCCGGTGTGCAGTCCGCTGATGAGATCCGCAAATGTCTGGATGCATCGCTGTATGCACCGCTGGGTCACCGCGGTTTGTCGTTTGCTCAGCGCTCTGCAAGATATGGCACGCTGGATAAATTCGAGTATATGGAACATTCCAACGCGAATGTGGTCAAGGTGTTCCATATCGAAAACCGCGAAATGGCGGAGCAGGTGGAAACACTCTGCCAGATCGAAGGGATCGATGTTCTGTTCATCGGACCTATGGATCTGAGCCAATCCTTCGGGCATCCGGGCGATCCGTCCAATCCCGAGGAGCAGGAAGCGATCCGCAATATCATTCAGACGGCAGCGAAATATGATGTGCCTACCGGTATTTTCGTTGGTACAAAGGAAGCTGCACAGAAATATGAGGATATGGGCGTTCGCTACATTGCAATTGGCTCCGACATCGCCTTTATGATGTCGGGCGCAAAAAATATGATCAAGTAACATAGAATACTTCTCACTCTCCCCCTCAAGCAAAAAAGAGGCAGTTTCAAACTGCCTCTTTTTTGTTTGGCTTGAAACGCCTATTCTACAATAATGTCTGCCACAGCCGCGCTTGAAAGCTTTTCGTTGATTTTGTGCTTCGCCAGCCTTATAATAAATACAATATAGAAAGGCGGGAGTCTATGGAAACTTTAATTGAACTGTACGATGAGCGCGCAATAGAAAATATTCTGGCGCCAGAGATGTTCCGTCCCAAGCGCGTGGTTTATCTCTGCCCCGGTGAAATTGCCCAGAACCGAAAGCGGCAGGATGCGTTGAGAGCCTTCTTTCAGAATCGAGGTTGGGATCCGGAGCTGATTTTTATGGAGACCAGTCTTTTCAAGTCCGACCGGATCCTCCGTCAGCTGGTTTCCGTCAGCGAAAAATACCCTGACTGCGCCGTAGATGTTACCGGCGGCAGTGATGCTGCGCTTTTTGCTGCGGGAATGTTTTCTGCGCAGACGGGTGCGCCTGCCTTTACCTACTCCAGAAAGAAGAATTGCTTTTATGATATCAGCGGCGCTGCATTTGCAGACAATGTGAATTGCACACTGTCCTATTCTGTAGACGACTTTTTCCGTATGGCGGGCGGAACGCTGCTGCCCGGCCGCGTGGATAATGAGGTGCTGGCCTCGTATTTTGCTGACTTTGACCCATTTTTCGCCTGCTTCCTGCGTTTCCGCCGCAAGTGGACGGATATCATCTCCTATATTCAAAAGGTGTCGCCGTCCGAAGAAGGGCAGATCCCTCCGTTAGCCATTCAGGGGAAATACACGGTGAAGGGCGACTTCGGCTCGAGAAAGTCCGCCAATAAGGCGGCGCTGGAAGCGCTTGCTGACATTGATTTCCTCCGCGAGCTGAAGATCGTGCCCGGCGAGTCGGTGGCTTTTCGCTTCCGTGACGCTAACATCCGCTTCTGGCTGCGGGATGTGGGCAGCGTATTGGAACTGTACGTCTATAAAGCCTGCGTCGATACCGGTATTTTTAATGACGTGATCAGCAGTGCTGTCGTTCGCTGGGATGATACCGTGGGACACGGCAGCGTCTCCAATGAGATCGATGTGATGGCATCGCGCGGTGTTGTTCCGCTGTTTATCAGCTGCAAAGCCACGGATATCAAGACCGAGTCACTCAATGAGCTGGCGATCCTGCGTGACCGTTTCGGCGGGAAAGGCGCGAAGGCCGCCATTGTTACCACCGAGTTCTGCAGCGCCGCAGCGCGTCACCGTGCCGCCCAGCTGGAGATCGCAGTGATCGATCTGGAAGAATTGCGGGATCACAAGCTGGTGGAGCGGCTGAAAACCATTATGAAGGCACCGTAACCTATGTTATGAATGCAAAATGCCGGAGATCCGCTGGGGATCTCCGGCATTCCTATTACCATTAGCTGCAAGGGAAAGGAAGGTGTTTTCCGCAAGAAGAATTGGCGGCTGTCCGCTTGACAATTCCACCTTGCAATGGCATCATTTGAGTAAGAAGAAAAAAGCGGCAGGGAGGACATCTTATGACGCAGGAAACGAAAATCTACCGTTTTTCCGCCCCGGGACGGACGGAGCTGGGCGGCAACCATACCGATCATCAGCGCGGCTGCGTGCTGGCGGCTGCGGTGGATCTGGAAACGGTGGCGGAGGTCACGCTGAATGGCAGCGAGGTGATCCGCATCTGTTCCGACGGGTATCCCGAGGTGGAGGTGGAACTGTCCAATCTGCAGGTACGCGAGAGCGAAAAAAATACCACAGCAGCACTGGTGCGCGGTGTGGCGGCAAGCTTTGCGCAGCGCGGCGCGAAGCTGCAGGGCTTTGACGCGGCGGTGCATTCTACGGTGCTGCCCGGCAGCGGCTTGAGCTCCTCGGCGGCTTTTGAGGTGCTGATGGGTACGATCCTCAATCAATTGTTCTTTGATAGTTCTATGACGCCGGCGGAGATCGCGCAGATCGGTCAGTACGCGGAGAATGTATATTTCGGTAAGCCCTGCGGCCTGATGGATCAGATGGCCTCTTCCGTGGGCGGTATGGTGTTCATCGACTTTGCGCAGCCTTCTTGTCCCGTTGTGGAGCGGATCGACTTCGACTTTGCCGCCGCAGGTCACGCGCTGTGCATCATCGATACCGGTGCTGACCACGCGGAACTGACCGGCGAATATGCCGCCATCACGCAGGAGCTACGTGCCGTGTCCGCCTTCTTTGGTAAAGAGGTGCTGCGGCAGATCCCCTATGAGGAGTTTCTTGCATCTCTCCCCAAGCTGCACAATGCAGTGCCGGATCGTGCCATTTTGCGTGCTATGCATTTCTATCAGGAGAATCAGCGCGTGCAAAAGCAAGCCGAGGCGCTGCGTGCAGGCGATTTTGATGCGTTTTTGCACTTGGTGAAGGAGTCCGGCCGCAGCTCGTGGATGTATCTGCAGAACATCACACCCACCGGCGCGGTGGAACAGCAGGCGGTGGCGTTGACCTTGGCGCTGTGCGATACACTGCTGGCAGGTCGCGGTGCTTACCGTGTCCACGGCGGCGGCTTTGCCGGAACGGTGCAGGCCTATGTGCCGCAGGAGCTGCTGGCGCAGTTCCGCACCGGCATCGAAGCGGTGCTGGGGCAGGGCAGCTGCCACGTGCTGACCGTCCGCAAGCAGGGCGGTACGATAGTGGAATAAAGTAAGAGCGTGCATCACACGATGCACGCTCTTTTGCTGTGTTACAGAGGCATCCAGCTGCCGCTGGCGGTGGCCAGCAGTTTGCCGGTGGCGGCGTCTGTCAGCTCCGCACGCTGACGGATCAGGCTGCGGCCTGCCTTGACGATGTACACCGTCAGCTCCAGCTCCATCCCCATCTCCACACCGCGCAGGAAGGACACGGTCATATCGGTGGTAGTGGCTTCGTTTTCGCCGGCGGTAAAGTTGGCCACCACGCCGAATGCGGTGTCAAACATACCGGCAATGGCACCGCCGTGAATACCGCCCTTTTCGTTGATCTGCCACTTCTGGGTCTTGAAGCCATAGGTAACGGATTTTTCCTCATAGCTGCAGCGTACCAGATGCACCTGCATCATCTCGTCAAAGCCGCCGTCACCGAGGTTGAGGTAGTGGTGGGATTTTTCCTCCACCAGCTTGATCCAAGCTTGCTTTTTATCCATAACAATTCTCCAATCTGTTATTCTTAACGATAGAATACCATAGGAACTGTGGAATAGCAATCCAATAAAAAATCCCTGCACCGCTGTTGCGATGCAGGGATTGGTTGCTTTTCTTACACTTCCTTGGTAGAGGCACGCAGCACCACGTCGTGTGCGCCGCCTTCCACGATGGACACGGAGGACACCAGCGTCAGACGAGCCTTCTGCTGCAGCTCGGGGATGGTCAGTGCGCCGCAGTTGCACATGGTGGAGCGGACCTTTGCCAGCGTAGTGGCAACACCGTCAGCCAGGTGACCGGCGTAGGGCACGAAGGAGTCCACGCCCTCTTCAAAGGACAGCTTCTTGGCACCGCCCATATCGTAGCGCTGCCAGTTGCGTGCGCGGCTGGAGCCCTCGCCCCAATATTCCTTCATAATGTTGCCGCCCACATTCACCTTGGCGGTGGGGCTCTCCTCGAAACGGGCAAAGTAGCGGCCCAGCATCACGAAGTCAGCGCCCATAGCCAGCGCCAGCGTGATGTGGTGGTCGTGGACAATGCCGCCGTCGGAACAGACGGGAACATAGATGCCGGTCTCCTCGAAATACTCATCACGAGCCTTGCACACCTCGATCAGCGCAGTTGCCTGACCACGGCCGATGCCCTTGGTCTCACGGGTGATGCAGATAGAGCCGCCGCCGATACCCACCTTGATGAAGTCAGCGCCGCAGTCAGCCAGGAAACGGAAGCCCTCGCGGTCCACCACGTTGCCTGCACCCACCTTGACGGACTCGCCGTAATGCTCGCGGATCCACTCGATGGTCAGCTTCTGCCACTCGGAGAAGCCCTCAGAGGAGTCGATGCACAGTACATCGGCACCGGCTTCCACCAGTGCGGGAACGCGCTCGGCGTAGTCGCGGGTATTGATACCGGCGCCCACCACATAGCGCTTCTGGCTGTCCAGCAGCTCCAGAGGATTGCTCTTATGGGACTCATAGTCCTTGCGGAATACGAAGTTGCACAGCTTGCCGTCCTTGTCCACGATAGGCAGAGCGTTAAGCTTGTGATTCCAGATAATATCATTGGCTTCCTTCAGCGTAGTGCCTTCGGGAGCGGTAATCAGCTTTTCAAGAGGGGTCATAAAAGAGGAAACCTTCTCATCGGGGGACATACGGCTGACGCGGTAGTCACGGCCGGTGACGATGCCCAGCAGCTTGCCGTGGGCGGTGCCGTCGTCGGTGACAGCCACAGTGGAGTGACCGGTCTGCTCCTTCAGAGCCAGAATATCGCCCAGCGTCTTATCAGGGGTGATGTTGGAGTTGCTGGCAACAAAGCCGGCCTTATAGCCCTTGACAGCGGCGACCATAGCGGCCTCGCTCTCAACGGTCTGAGAGCCGTAGATGAAGGATACACCGCCTTCGCGGGCCAGTGCGATGGCCAGCTTTTCGCCGGAGACGGACTGCATAATGGCGGAGATCATAGGAATCTTCAGGGACAGAGCAGGAGTCTCACCCTTACGATAGCGAACCAGAGGCGTTTCCAGAGAAACGGCGGCCGGCACACACTCACTGGAGGAGTAACCCGGGACCAGCAGGTACTCGTTAAAGGTATGAGAAGGTTCAGAGAAGAAATAAGCCATTGTACAACACCTCTTTTGTAAATTTTGAAAAGACATTCCACATTCATCAAAGAACTTGAAATGACTAAATGTACAATAATTGCATTTAACACAGTATACCACGGACGGAGCGGTTAGCCAACACCAAAATGCAGAAAATCTCAACAAACTTCTGCTTTTTTTCGAGGTAATATTTGGGCGGTCAAGGCCAAAAGCGGAAAATAAAGGGAGGAAGCGGCACAGAATTGCGGCAGCTGACACATATGAAACGGTTCAACAATCTAAAAAACGATGTGTGGATATGAATCATGCTATAGACGGTTTGGGGACCGTATGCAGATGCGCTTTGACCGGCGATGATGCCAAGGCTGTGTGAAACGTCTGCAGCGGAAGAACTCGGCGTGAGTGAGACCGGTAAAATCGGGGACTCTTTTACAAAAAAGAAGTGCGACCGATTGAGGCGTTCTCCTTTTGCGCCTTTAGCAGAATTTTTTTGTGATCCGGCGGGAAAAGTGATTGGAAATGCTGGAGTTTAGCCCGCGGCTGTGGTATATTGAAAGCAAAAGTACTTGGTCAATTGTGGCAAATTGCAGTCTGCGAGGTATGCTATGAGCAATAAGAAGCCCCAAAATGAAATACTGCGCCGTGTATTGCGGCAGGATCCGGTGCCGTCTGCAGCGCGCCTGCTGTGCGATGGGCAGAAAATGGATGTATTGGATGGACTCTGCGGTCACGACAGCGCACTGTGCAGCAAGGTGCTGGCGATCATCGCCCCCGTTATGGAGCAAGTGCCTGCCGACCAGCATCTGTGGCTGGATCAGCTGCGTCAGCGCTTGGTGGACAATCTGTTCCCCGATGCTGAGCATTGCCGCAAAGAGCTGTCGCGGGATGAAACGGTCTTTCTGCGCGTGCTGGATGCTGCCTTGCAGTGGAATCTTGAGAAGGCGGATCCGCTGCGCGATCTGCTGCAGCTAGATGCTGATGCGATGACGGACAGCCGTGTGGAGCATCAGTACCACCGGTTCCAAAGAGCAACGGCAGAGGCACATATTATGCCGCTGCTGCGCCTCAGCCGGGAGTTGACTCCCTTCGATCTGGAGGGGCATACCATCGGCGTGCATAATGTGGCGCTGCATACGGCGATGATGGCTGTGAAGGCCGGCTTGCAGGTGGATCTGCCGCTGGTCAGCGCTGCTGCATTCGGTCACGATATCGGTAAATTCGGCTGCCGCGGTGACGATCAGCGCCGTGTACCGTATCTGCATTATTATTTCACTTGGCAGTGGTTTATCGATCAAGGGATGGAGGAGATCGGCTATATCTCCGCCAACCACTCCACTTGGGATCTGGAATTTGAGAATCTGCCGGTGGAGTCGCTGCTGCTGATCTATGCCGACTTCCGTGTCCGCGGCAGCCGCGGCGCAGACGGCAGGGAGGAGATCGGAATCTGCTCGTTGGACGAGGCGTATGAGTGCATTTTGTCCAAGCTGGCGGACGTTACCCCCGAGAAGAAGCAGCGCTACCAGACCGTTTATTATAAGCTGCGAGACTTCGAGCGTCTGCTGCGCAGCCTCGGTGTGCCGCTGGAACTGCAGGAAAATGAGCTGCATAGCGCAGATGCGCGCGATTACTCTCTGCTTTCGGCGGAGGAGGCGCTGCAGGCGCTGCGCCATATGGCTCTGCGCGGCTCGATGAAGCTGATGCGCACCATCAGCACTGCCCAATCTTTTGAGCTGCTGCTGGAGCAGGCAAAGGGCGAAAAGAATCTGCAGAGGATCCGCACCTACCTCCAGCTGTTCGAGGAATACAGCACCTATATGACGGTGTCCAACAAGAAAAAGACGCTGCGTCTGCTGTATGAGCTGTTGATGCACACCGATGGCGATGTGCGCCGCATTGCCGGACAGATTATGGGCCGCATTCTGGCCAACAGCGGGCTGAAGAACCGCAAGGAGCGTCCCTTGGGCGCACGCCGTGATGTGATGATCCCCACGGTGGCAGCGATGCTGGACGAATCTGTGGAGCTGTGGGAATACTATATGGATCAGTGCCTGCATCCCGACCATAAGATCTCCTACCGCCATGCACAGCGCATTTCCAACAGCCTGAAAACGGTGTGCGGCGCGCTGTTTGCCCATTGCGAGGCGAAGGAGGCCAAGCGCTTTGTGCTGCCGCTGCTGCGCCGTCTGTACGATGCCAAGGATGGAGACCGCTTTGTACTGGTGGATGCGCTGACCGCGCTGCCGTATGAGTATATTCCCTCCGAAGAAATCGACAAAGTGGTAGACGCGTTGGGCGCAATGCTGCCCGACGGCGATACGCCGCTGCGCCTGCGCGTGCTGCGCTGCTTTGAAAAAATGCATGCCAACAGCGCTTTCGTATGTAAAGTGGAAGAGGTTGCCAACGCTTTCAACACAGTTGATTGCGAGGACAGCGCGCTGGTAGACTATATGCGCCGTCGTGCAATGGGTGAGCGCAATGACGTGCTGGATGAAAACGGCGCATCCAATATCTATCTGAGCAATCTGAAGTCCGCCGTTCACTGGACGGTGAAGCTGGCGCATATCGATATGCTCTGCGATCAGGTGCGCGCCCATCCGGAAACGGCGCTGCATACGGCGATGCACCTCTCCAATGTGCTGTCCGTCAGTGAGCATTATCCCGTCCGTCAGTCGGCAGGTGAGCACCTGCTGGAGATCGTGCTGCTGTTGCCTGCGCACCACATCAATGAGATTGCCGTGGATCTGATGCGTGAGCTGGAGGGCGGTCAGGATCAGATCTCCCATATGCTGGCGCCCTTCCTGGGACGGCTGCTTTGTATGCTGCCGGAGAAGGAACTGCTGGAGTCCATCGCATTTCTTGAGGGCTTGATCCGCAGCTCTGCGGTGCGCCCTGCCCGCGTGGCGCTGAAATCTATGGGCGAGATCCTCAACATCCTGCCCGAAGATAATCACGAGATGATCGACTACGCGCTGGGACTGCTGATGAGCGGCATCAGCCACTATGAGCCGACCATCCATCAAAGCGCACTGGCAGTTTTGTGCCGCGATGTGCTGGGCAGCGAGCGGATCTCGCTGGAGCATCGCGCGCAGCTGTTCTGCCGGCTGCATAAGAAGCTGCTGACGGTGCTGTCTGAGCCCCGTGAGGGTCAGCTGACCTTCTTTAACAGCGCAGCTATGCTGAACCATCTGTACCGCTTTATCGTGCAATACGAGGTGCAGTGCGGCGCGTTCGCGTTCCCGGCACCCAAGCCTGCCGCCTTTTTCCCCGGCACCTTTGACCCCTTCTCCGTCGGTCATAAGCAGATCGTGGAGGAGATCCGCAAGCTGGGCTATGAGGTGTATCTGGCCATCGATGAGTTCTCCTGGTCGAAGATGCCCCTGCCCAAGCTACTGCGCCGCCAGATCGTGGAGATCTCGGTGGCAGATCAGTGGGATACCTATCTGTTCCCCGACGATATCCCCATCAACATCGCAATGCCGGAGGATCTGGCAACGCTGCGCGGCTATCTCAGCGACCGTCCGCTGTATCTGGTGGCAGGCAGCGATGTGATCGAACACGCCTCCGCCTATCACAGCGATGCCCCCGGCAGCGCAGCGGAGTATAACCATATCATCTTCTGCCGCAACACGGAGGGGCAGGCAGATCCCACGGCACTTCGTAAGAAAATCCGCGGTGATTTGAAGCTGCTGTCCCTGCCGCCTTTCTTTGAGTCGGTCAGCTCCACCCGTATCCGTGAGTTCATTGACCTGAAGCTGGATATTTCTATGCTGGTCGATCCGGTGGTGCAGGCGCTGATCTACCGCTACGGTCTGTATGTCCGCGCACCGGAACTGAAAAATATGCTGACGCTGCAGGATGTGTATTTCCGTCTGATCCGCGAGCGGCATCCGGATCTGCCCTCTGAACTGAATGATACCATCGCCTCTGCGGCAAAGCCCTGGGCGGTGGCGCTGTGCGCCCGACCCGATTCTATTCTCGGCTGGGCGGTGGGTCACACGCTGCAGGCTTCGGAGCTGTACGATGTGCTGCACTCTATTGAAGCTGCCAAATATGTGCGCCGCTACGCCTCGGGTCATATTCTGATGATCCGCTCGGTGGAGCTGGGCGGTGAGCGCACGGCGGAGAACTGCCGTATGCTGCTCAACGAGCTGCTGGCACGGAGCCTGAATAACGACCACACCTATGCGCTGTGCCGCTGCGCGCCGGAGGATACGGCGCTGCGTGATGCGCTGCAGCAGCTGGGCTTTGTGGGCGTCGCCAGCTGCGAGGATATCTTCTATGTGGATATGCGTGCGCCGGTGATGCTGCTGCAGGACGTGCTGCTGCGGCTGAAGCAGCCCCACCAGAGCAACGAAACAGTAAAACGCGCCGTGATGGCGAGCCGCCCCAGATTGCGCGGCGCATTGAACCGGATGTTCCCCGGTCAGTTGGTGTTGTGCTTCGACTCCGAGATGCTGAATCAGGCGCTGATGGAGCGTGTGCAGCGCATCAACGGCGTGGAGGATGTGCCGGCAGGCGTGCGCCGTCTGGGTCCGTATATGTGCGTGCCCTACGGCAAGATCCTTTCCAACGAGGTGGTGCCCAATACGGTCACCAAGACGCTGCGCGCCGAAAAGCGGTTCAGCGTGGATGCCGACAGCTTTGAGGTGGTGGAGTATCCCGGCTATTCGCCCTTGAAAAATCAGGTGCGCACGCTGAAATCCTTCCGCCGCCCCGTGATCCTTGTGGATGACCTGCTGCATAAGGGCTACCGCATTGAGAAACTGGATCGCGTGCTGCGCGACGAAGGTCTCACTACCGGTCGTATCGTGGTGGCGGTGATGTCCGGCTACGGGCAGGATTTGATGCGCGTGCAGGGGCGTCAGGCGGAATGTGAGTATTTCATTCCCAACCTGCGTTACTGGTTCACCGAGAGCCTGCTGTATCCCTTCATCGGCGGTGACAGCATCGGTGAGCGCGGTATGACCGAGCATATGCTGCCGTCTGTCAATCTGGTGCTGCCGTACTATTATCCCCATTTTATCTCCGATGTGGCAGATACGGATATCCGCCAGTTCAGTCGCGTAGCATTGGAGAATGCGCTGGAGATCATGCACACGCTGGAGCGCCAGCATCAGCAGATTTTCAACACCACGCTGACCATCCGCCGTCTGGGCGAGGCGCTGCAGCAGCCGCGCCTGCCGGATAAGGGCGAGTGTATGAAATACGATATGAACCTGCCTGCCTCCGCGTATCTGGAGGAGGATCTGCGCCGGATCCAGCGGATCTGCCGCAGTGAGAAGGAGTAACCATGCAATTCAAACGATGGAATGATATCTGCCTTTGCGCAGAGCGTGATCTGTTTCCTGCCGATGCAGTATCGGTGGAGCAGCCCTTTGCGCCGCTGGTGTTTTTGGTGCACCGCGATGGCAAGACCTGCCGCGGACTCTATGCCGTATCCAGCTTGCAGGAGGTGGGGGAGGAGGAATCTCTCCGCTGCCTGCTGCCGGTGGCTGACAGCGATGAGGATACGGAACTGTCCCGATTTGTTGCAAAAAACGGAGCAACTGTGCTGAATACCGCATTTCAAAACGGCTTTTCTGTGCTGCAGCAGTACCTCACCCCCAAACGCGGCGGCTACCGCGTCACGCTGGTGGGCTTGGGCGATGTGGGCGGCACGGTACTGACCGGCTTGAAGCTGTTGGGACACGAGATCGACGAGATCGCCATCTTCGATCCCAATACGGCGCTGTGTGACCGCTATGAGATGGAGCTGAATCAGGTGCTGCAGGCAGAGGATGGCAAACCGCTGCCCCGCGTCACGGTCTGCAGGGAAGAGTCCCTCTTTGACTGCGATCTCTTCATCTTCACTGCCACAAGAGGCGTACCGCCTCTGGGTACGCAGGTGCGGGATGTGCGGATGGCGCAGTTTGATGCCAACCGCGCAATGCTGGAAGCCTATGCGCTGAAGGCGCGGCAGGCGCAGTTCAAAGGCCTCTTCTGTCAGGTCAGCGATCCGGTGGATCACTTGGCGCGCGCCGTGTTCCTGCGCTCCAACTGCGATGACAGCGGTGCGTTTGATGGATGCGGTCTGCTGCCGGAGCAGGTGCAAGGCTTCGGCCTTGGCGTGATGGCAGCGCGTGCCGCTTATTACGCGGGTAAAGAGGGCGTGGACTTTTCCCAA
The DNA here is from genome assembly GCA_017937195.1 of Oscillospiraceae bacterium. Lineage (GTDB taxonomy): Bacteria > Bacillota > Clostridia > Oscillospirales > Oscillospiraceae > Vescimonas. Next base: position 25,707 of record JAGBEA010000031.1, read on the forward strand.
GGCCGCGCCTACGGCCCACACGGTCAGGGACTGGTCGTGGCAAATTGCCCCGATGATGGGTATGATGACGCGCTGTCCTGCCGCTTGACGGAGCTGACCGGCACCGCCAATCTCCGTGTGCGCGACTTGGGCTTCAAGCCCTACATCGCACCGGGACTTTCCTCGGCTGCTGTGTCCATTCTGCGGCTGCTGCGCGGCGAAGATCACTACGGCGCTGTGCCGCTGAACGGCGTGTATTTCGGCTGCACCAGCCGTATGACGTGGCAAGGAATTAAACTTTACAGAGAATCTATTTGCAATGAATTGCTGAAACGATTGGAGGAAACGCACCACCAGCTGCGTGCGTTTGACTACACATGAGGAATGAGCAGATCTATGTGGTGCGCATCGGCGGCGGTGAGCGGTTAACGCGCTTGCTGCAAACGGCGCTGGAGGGCACTGCGTCACAATCGATCTCCATTGATGCGCTGGGCCAAGGGCTGCGCGACGCCGCGATCCTCTTTGCGGTGGGCGTGGATGCACTGGGCGTCAGCGAGGAGTTTCTGCGCCTTTTGCGGCTGCTGCGGCAGAATAACGGCTGCCTGCGGGGCAGCATCGCCGGCATTGTGGTGGACGGGGAGAGTGAGCTGTATTCCAAGTCTGCGGCGCAAGAGCTGGCGCTGGCTGCCAATATGGCAGGCTGCACGTTCCTTGGTAAGTCGCTGGTGGAGGGCACGGGCTCTCTATATAATCAGCACATTTTGGCGCAGCGGATGAATCGCTCGTGGGAGGATACCTATTTTCTCCGCGCAAAAGAGCTGGTACAGCGCCTGCTGACCCATCAGCCCAAGAAATTCGACGCCCCGAAGCTCTTGATGCTGCACGCATCGGATCACCGGTTGTCCAATACGGTGTGGCTGGGCAGGGAACTGGTGCGCCGCCTGCCGGAAAGTTTTGCGGCGCAGGAAATCTCACTGCAAAACGGAACGATTCAGGATTGCCGCGGCTGCTCCTATGCCGCGTGCCTCCACTATGCCGAGAACAATACCTGCTTTTATGGCGGCACGATTCCGGAGGAGGTGCTGCCGGCCATCCGCAGCTGTGATGCGCTGTTACTGTTGTGCCCCAATTATAACGACTCCGTCAGTGCCAATATGATGGCGCTGTTCAACCGGATGACCAATCTGCTGGTGCAGCAGGAGCTGCTGGATAAATACCTATTCAGCGTGGTGGTGTCCGGTTATTCCGGCAGCGATCTGGTGGCGCGCCAACTGCTGGGTACGCTGTGCTTCAATAAAACGGTGACGCTGCCGGGCAATTTCTGTATGCTGGAAACAGCACACGACCCCGGCGCAGCCCAACAGCTGCAGGGGATCGGTGACCGGCTGGACGCCTTTGCCGCTCATATGGTGGATATACTGCAAAAATGAAAGTGACGCAGAGGAGTTCCTCTGCGCCGCTTTTTTATTGCGTGATGGTGTCGGCAAAGCCCTTGGCAAAGAGCCGCGCACCCAGAATCGCCTCATCCAGCGAATTGCCTGCCGCGCCGATCTCCACCAGCATATAGCCGGTGGACAACTGCTGATTGTAGCTGTAATTGCGCACGGTCATAGGCCGCATCAGCGTAGGAGACTGGGCTTGGATCGTCTCCTGCACCGACACTGCCAGTGTCAGATTATCCTGCCACGCATCGTAGGAGGTCCCCATCACGATACAGCACTGCGCCGCGTTGGGATCTTCACGGCTGACCAGCTTATATTGGTTGCCGTCAGCATCCTGAATGGCATCGCGGTGGATGTCGAGAATGTAGGTTAAAGTGGGGTATTTCTCCAGATAGCTGACAGCGGAGGCGTAGCTGTTGGAATAACCGTCGTTGTAGCTTGGATGATCGTGGAGCGTGCGGTCGTGCAGCACCGAGATCCCGTAGCCGGACAGCACGGATGCGATCTCATCGCCCACACGCACCACATTGTAGTTGGCGTCGGTGGTGCGGAATGTGCCGCTGGGTGTATATTCCTGCCCGGCCGGCATAGAATAGGCCTCACTGCCGTGGGTGTGGAGGATCAGCACCTGCGGCCCGTCACCGGTCAGCTGGGCGGAGAAGTTGCCGCTGCCTAAAACCGATCCGTCCAGTGAGCGTGAGGACGCGTTTTTGATATAGACGCCGTTGATGACGGTATAGCTGCCGGAACTGGAGGGGATCACCGTCTGGGAGGGAACACCGTTGGGCGCAAAGGTGAGATCGTCTGTGGATACGGGTCGGTTGGGCGGAACGGGATCGGGCTGTACAACCGGCTGTTCCTCTACATTGTCATCATTTCCCTCGCCCGATGCCATCAGTGCCGCCACAGCGCTACGCTGGGTCAGCAGCAGCGGCGATTGCTGCAGAGCCAGAACGGTCACAGCGGACAGCTGATCCGTGCCGAAAAAGTCGCCCAGCTCCCAGCGGAGCAGCCGCTTGGAAAGCCCGCCGCTATGCTTCAGCGCATCGATAGCGGCAGGGACGGAGGTGCTGCCGACAGTGATGGTGACCGCCCAGAGTGTCAGCCCCGCCATACAGAGTGCGGCAAGGCGGCGCAGCAGTTGCTTTTTCATAGATTCTCCTTTACTGTTAATGGGTGCGTACAGACAAGCCTATGCGGCAAAATACGGAAATATGTTTGCTTGCAATTGTATGAAATGTATGGTAATATATAAACACCAAGTGAATAGCAATGTAAGGCGGCAATTTGCTGCCGTACGATGCTCATATAGCTTCGCTGTTTTGGTGCGAAGGTTTCTACGGGACCGCCTGAGGTCCGGCTATGGGTGTTCTGCTGTGATGTGCGGCAGAGCGCTCTTTTTGCTTTTTGGGAAAGGAGAAGCATATGCGTGAGGTTTTGAAAGGCAACATCGTCCACGCGCCGTCGTTGGGCGTGTTGGAAACAGTAGAAAACGGCTATCTGGTGCTGGATGACGGGAAAATTGCGGGTATTTATAAGGAATTACCGGCAGATTGTGCCCATCTCCCGTGCCACGATTACGGTGACCGCATTATTATGCAGTCCTTCGCCGATATGCATCTTCACGCGCCCCAGTACCCGATGCTGGGGATGGGGATGGATCTGCCGCTGATGGATTGGCTGAGCACCTACACCTTCCGCACGGAAGCGCGCTTTGCCGATACGGAGTATGCCCGTCGCACCTACCGTCGCTTGGCGGAGGAGCTGATTCGCAACGGCACCACCCGCGTCTGTATGTTCTCCTCGCTGCACGTGGAGGCCACGTGGATATTGATGGAGGAATTGGAGCGGGTGGGCATCACCGGCTATGTGGGCAAGGTCAATATGGATCGTAACGCGCTGCCCGGCGTTTTGGAGGAGACCACCGAGGAGTCACTGCGGGAAACGCTGCGCTGGCTGGACGGCTGCCGCAGTGAGACGGTCAAGCCGATCCTGACGCCGCGCTTTACCCCCTCGTGCAGCGATGTGCTGATGGAGCAGCTGGGCGTATTGGCGCAGGAACGGGGACTCTATGTCCAGTCGCACCTCTCGGAAAGCGCCGGCGAGATCGAGCTGGTGCAGCGGCTGCATCCGTCGCTAAGCTACTGGCAGACCTATGAGAAGAGCGGACTTTGGCGTGACCATACGCTGATGGCGCACTGCGTCCACAGCGACGCGCAGGAGCGCCGCGCTATGAAGGATCGGGGTGTCGTGGTGGTACACTGCGCCGACTCCAATGTCAATATTTGCTCCGGCGTCTGTCCGGTGCGGCTGATGCTGGACGAGGGGCTGTGGGTCACGCTTGGCTCCGATATTGCCGGCGGCGCGCAGCTGCCGATGTATCAGGTGATCACTGCCACCATCCGCGCGTCCAAGGCACGGCGCGTGCTGGACGGTTGGAACAGTGACTTTTTGACCGAGGCGGAGGCGTATTATCTGGGCACAACGGCAGGTCACCGCTATTTTGGCGCGGGTAACGGCTTTGCTGTGGGCGATGCGCTGCACGCTGTGGTGCTGGATGACAGCGAATTCCCCGAGCCTGCCCGCGAACTGTCGGTGCAGGAGCGCTTTGAGCGTGCGCTCTATCTGATGCAGCGCCGCCACGTTACCGATGTCTGGTCGCAGGGAAAATGTGTGGTAAAAAATGGCGCGGTGATTGCAAACGCTGCTATTTGATGGTATAATGCAGACACAGCGAAATATTCAGAATTTGTTGATAATTTGTTCATTATTCCAAGGGCGATACGGGTTATAATGGACGCAAGAATACGAAACGGAGGGCGCACAAATGGAAGAGATGGAAAAGACTGTTTATGTGACGGACGAAGAGGTCAAGGAAGGTCTCTGCGCGGTCAAGGAATGGCTGCACAACACGCTGTATGAGGCAAACCGCGTGCTGCAGGAGCATAAAAAGGCTGTGATCGCCATCGGCGCTGCCGTGGCAGGTGCGCTGGCTGTGCTGGCAGTGGTGTGCGCTGTTTTGAAGAAGAAATAAGCATTCACGCAAAAGCGCCGCAGTGTTTGGCTGCGGCGCTTTTTATTTCGGTGATCCGGCATCCTATTGACAAAATACGGGCGGATTTTATAATGGAAGTAACAGAAATCAGGGAGCTTTCCATATGAAGAACAAAAAGTGGCTGATGATCTCACTTGGCGCAGCATTGCTCATCGCGCTGGGCATTGGAATCGTGAGCCTTGTAAAGGGATATTTTATTCTTGCCCCATCGGTGCAGATCCTGCCGCAGGGAGATGAGGTGCAGGTGGTGGCGGCGCATTCTGACTATACCGCACCAAAGGTCACCGCACGCAAGGGCAACGTGGATCTGACCCATCTGCTGACTGTCGGCGGCAGCGTGGATACTGCGGTGCTGGGCGATCATACCATTACCTATACCTTGACCTATGAGGGCAAGACCTATACCGCACAGCAGATCGTGCGGGTGCAGGATCTGGATGCTCCGGTGCTGCAGCTGACGGGCGATGCGGAGATGACCGTGTCGGCACGCTCGCTGTATCGCGAACCGGGCTATACGGCGCAGGACAACTGCGACGGCGATGTGACGGGTCAGGTGTCGGTAACCTACGCGCAAAAGGACGATGTACTTACTGTGACCTACACGGTGCTGGATGCTGCCGGCAATGCTGCGCAGCTCCACCGCGTGGTAACGCTGCGTGACATCGTACCGCCTACGGTCACATTGGCAGGGCGCGACACGGTGTATATCCGCTGCGGCAGAAGCTTCACCGATCCCGGTGCCACGGCGGCAGATGATCTGGACGGCGATGTGACGGGCAAAATCACCCATAATGGCAGCGTCAATACAGACGCTGTCGGCACATATACTGTTACCTACGAGGCAGCCGATGCGGCAGGGAACACCGGCAGCGCGAGCCGGAAGGTGATCGTCTACGAACCGTATTCCAGTGCGGTGGGCACGGTCTATCTCACCTTTGATGACGGTCCCAGTTACCTCACCGAAGAGGTACTGGATGTACTGGCGGCAAACGGTGTAAAGGCAACCTTCTTTATCCTTGATTACAGCACCGGACACCGCTGGCTGATCCAAAGAATGATCAACGAGGGACATACGGTGGGTATCCACGGCTACTCCCACGACTACGCCACCATCTACGCCAATGACGAGGCGTTTATGCAGAACATCTATCTGCTGCGGGATAAGCTGCTGGCGGACTTCGGTTATAACGCTACGGCGATCCGGTTCCCCGGCGGCAGCTCCAACGGCATCAGCCGCGCCTACAATGAGGGCATCATGACCCGCCTTGCCCAGCGTGTACAGCAGGAGGGCTTCCGCTACTTCGACTGGACACTCTCCAGCGGCGATGCCGCCGGCAGTGTTGTGCCCACGGACACCATCTACAGCAATGTGACGCAGGGTCTGCAGCACGGCACCAATATGGTGCTGATGCACGATGCCTATGGCAAGGATACCACTGCCGAGGCGCTGCAGGACATCATCGACTACGCCTACGGCAACGGTTATACATTCCGCGCCATCGACGGGTCTACGCCGGACATTCATCACGGCATTCTGAATTGACTTAAGTAGAAAGGAAGAGGACGATGCGAGTAATCGATCTGGAAAACATCAATTACGCAATGCGCAATGAAACGCAGTTCGTTCTGCGCTGCGAGGAGGTCTTTCACGATAAGATCAGCGCGGCGGTGGGCACGATTCTGTCTGCCCGCAGCACCAAACCTTTCGTGGCGCTGACCGGCCCCTCCGGCAGCGGCAAAACCACCACCGCGATGCGCCTGCAGGAATATCTGGAAAACTTGGGCGTGAAGGTCAATCTCATCAGTATGGATAACTTCTTCCTGCCCCTTGACCAGCGCCCGCCCGAGGCGAGTGACTGGGAATCGCCCTACTGCGTGAATGTGCCGCTGCTGGTGGATACGCTGACGCAGTTGGCGGAGGGCAAAGAGGTGGATGTACCGTGGTATGACTTCAAAACCGGTGCGACCGGCGGCTACCGCAAGATGCAGGGTTACCGCGACGGCATCATCATCGCTGAGGGCATCCATATGCTCAATCCCTTGATCTTTGACCAGATCCGCAGCTCTGCCCACGGTATCTATGTGGCGCCCCGTACCCGTATCATTACCAACGATGACAAGATCGTGCGCCCTGAGCAGCTGCGCGTGGCGCGCCGTATGATCCGCGATTATCACAGCCGCGGACACTCGCTGCGAGATACCGTCCTGCGCGCCGAGAGCGTGGATCGCGGCGAGGTCAACTACATTATGCCCTATAAGAAGAACGCCGCCATCCATATCGACACCTTCCACGACTATGAGCCGTGCCTGCTGGCTGCATATCTGTGCGGTATGCCCCAGTTTATGGAGGAGCTGGACGACGCCTTTTTGGAGGAGCACGGCTTGGGTGATCTGATGAAGGTAGTGCGCGGTGTGCCGCAGCTGTCCACGCCCTATGTGCCGCGCAACTCTTTGGTGCGTGAGTTTGTGGGCGGCAGCAGCTACGCCTACTGATGGGTAGTTTGACAAACCGCAGGCAAAACGCTATAATAACAGCAAAAAAACGGAGGGTACCGATATGAAGATCATTACCATCAGCCGCGAATTTGGCAGCGGCGGACGCGAGCTTGGCAAGCGTCTGGCGGAGGAGCTGGGCATTCCTTGCTACGATCATGAGATCATCGAGATGATCGCTAAGGAGAACGGCTTTGACGAGCAGTATGTGGCCAATGTGTCGGAAAAGAGCATCGAGGCCGCCTATCCTATGACCATCGGTCACCGTTTTGCAATGCCGCCTATGCAGCTGATGGATCAGTCCATCCGTGTGGCAGCTGCCCAGCGCCAGATCATCGAGAACTTTGCCAAGCAGAGCGACTGCGTGATCGTGGGTCGCTGCGCCGATGTGATTTTGGAGGATATGAATCCGCTGAATCTTTTCGTCTATGCGGATATTGATTCCAAGGTGCAGCGCTGCCGTGAGCGCGCGCCGGAGGGCGAGGCGCTGACCGAGAACGAGCTGGTGCGTATGATCCGCCAGATCGATAAGCAGCGCGCCCAGCATCATCTGATGTACAGCGACACCCGTTGGGGCGCACGCGAGGGCTATCATCTGTGCGTCAACACCTCCGGCAAGGAGATCAAGCAGCTGATTCCTGCGCTGGCGCAGTATGTCCGCGCTTGGTTTGGCGAATAAAAGAGAAAATGCCGCTGCGCTGCAGCGGCATTTTTGGTAAGGCTGAAAAGGGGAGAGGTACTATGAAACTGACCGTATTGTGCGATAATACCACGCGGATCGACGCCTATTATGTGGGCGAACCGGGTGTATCTTACTATCTGGAGGACGGCGATGCCCGCATTCTCTTCGATGCAGGCTACTCCGATGTGTATCTGCGCAACGCGGAGAAACTGGGGATCGATCTTGGCGATATCACCGCGGTGGCGCTCTCTCACGGACATAATGACCATACCGGCGGCTTGGTGCATTTTCCCGCCACGCAGCGTGTGCCGCTGTATGCCCATCCTGCGGTGTTCGAACCCAAGCGGTTTGAGGGTGAGGATATCGGCTCACCTATCGCCATAGAAGAGGCGGCAGAGCGTTTTGAGTTGCACCTTTCGGCAACCCCCGTCCAATTGACAGAGCATCTTACCTTCTTGGGTGAGATCCCCCGCGAGAGCAGCTATGAGTCCCGCTATGCCATCGGCGAGCGCCGGACGGAGGAGGGGTGGCAGCCGGATCATCTGCCGGATGACACGGCGCTGGTCTGGCAAGGCAAGGATGGCTTGTGGATCATCACCGGCTGCAGCCATTCCGGCATCACAAATATCACGGAGTACGCCAAAAAGGTGTGCGGTGATGAGCGAATCTGCGGCATCATCGGCGGCTTCCATCTGCTGAAGATGTCCCGCCAGACAGAGCAGACGGTGGCGTGGCTGAAGCAGCTGCAGCCCAAGCATCTGCGTCCGTGCCATTGCACCTGCTTCCACGCAAGAGCAGCGATCCATTATGCAGCCCCCGTGCAGGAGACCTGCGTGGGCGATGTGCTGGAAATCGAATAAAGAATGGCGGCAGAGCACTCTGCCGCCATTTGCTATGTAGTTGTCTCAGCGCTTGCGGCCGCGCAGGGAGAAGCCGTACACCATACCGCACACACCGCCCACAATGTGGGTCAGCTGGGACACGTTGTCGCGGTTGAAAATTGCGTCTGCGATCTCGCTGCCCAGATAGAAGATCACCACAAGGATCAGCGTGACGGGGATACCGTCCTTCTTCATCTCCGTGAAGGAGGAGAGGACGATCATCATAAACACGATGCCGCTGGCGCCCATCAGTGCCGAGCCGGGGAAGAAGATGAAATGTACAAGACCGGTGACCAGTGCTGTGACGACGATGGTCATCAGCAGCGTCTTGCTGCCGTATTTCTCCTCCAATACGGGACCCACCAGCAGCAGAAGCAGCATATTGCCCATATAATGGTCATAGCCGGCGTGACCCAACACGTGACCGAAGAAACGGATAAAGGTCAGCGGGTCGCCCAGAGAAGAGCGGTATACGCAGAAGAACTGGGAAGTGGTGCTGCCGCCGGTGAGCGCATCCAGACCCAGAACCAGCAGGCTCAAAAGCGCAAAGCCCAGAATGACGGGCGCATTAAAACGAATCACAAGTCTTTTCAAAGCAAAATCCTCTTTCAATGTTTTTTCTTATTATAGCGCGTCGGAACGAAAAAGTAAACCATAAGTACAGTTGTTGGTTTTTGCTGATATTTCATCAAGAATAAGCGGATTTTTTCTCAAGGTGCAAAAAGATTCAAAAGGGGGTTGCATTTGTGGTCGAAAGATGATAGTATATGCACATCAACTGAATATCCCGCAGATCTGCTTAGAATTCAATGAAAACTGAGTGGGGAGGGGACTCTGGAGAATCCCATTCATTTGGGTGCCGAAGGTGCAAGGCTGCGTGCAGCCGAATCTCTCAGGCAAAAGGACGGAGCGGTGCATTTTTTTGTGTGGAAGTGTGCCATACTGTGTTCTCCGGAGTTGCTGTTCAGTCAGCAGCTCTTTTTATTTTTAGGAGGAAGAAAAATTATGGAAGCAACATTGCTGAAAATCGTTGCAACGATCAACGCGTACCTGTCGGACTACATTCTGATTTTCCTGCTGGTGGGTACCGGTCTGATCTTCTCTATCAAGACCCGTTTCGTACAGATTCGCTGCTTTGGCGAAGGTATGAAGAAGGTGTTCGGTAATCTGTCCCTGCGCGGCGGCAAGCAGGAGAGCGGCATGACCTCTTTCCAGGCGCTGGCTACTGCTATCTCTGCACAGGTCGGTACCGGTAACATCGTCGGTGCCTGCGGTGCGATCCTGCTTGGCGGCCCCGGTGCTATTTTCTGGATGTGGGTCATCGCTTTCTTCGGTATGGCCACCATTTACGCCGAAGCAACGCTGGCCATTAAGACGCGTCAGGTCGATGATGACGGCACTGTTCGCGGCGGTCCCGTTTACTACATCACCACTGCGTTCAAGGGCAAGTTTGGTAAGTTCCTGGCAGGCTTCTTTGCCATCGCCTGTACGCTGGCTTTGGGCTTTATGGGCAGCATGGTGCAGTCCAACTCCATCGGTTCTGCCTTTGAAACTGCATTCGGTATCCCCAGCTGGGTCGTCGGTATCGTTCTGGTCGTGATCTGCGGTATCATCTTCCTGGGCGGCGTGCAGCGTCTGGCATCCGTCACCGAAAAGATCGTTCCCGTTATGGCAGCGATCTTCCTGCTGGGAGGTATCGTAATTCTGATTGCACGCATTCAGTATATCCCTGCAACCTTTGGTATGATCTTCAAGTATGCCTTTACCCCCAATGCCATCATCGGCGGTAGCCTTGGTGCAGCGCTCAAGGCAGCAATCAGCCAGGGTGCAAAGCGCGGTCTGTTCTCCAACGAAGCCGGTATGGGTTCTACTCCCCACGCACACGCTCAGGCAAATGTTGAGAAGCCCCACGAACAGGGTGTTGTGGCAATGATCGGTGTGTTTATCGATACCTTCATCGTGCTGACCCTGAACGCTCTGGTGGTTATCTCCACTCTGTACACCGAGGATGGCGTTCTGGCCAACGGTTATGTGGGCAGCATTACAGAAACGCTGGATAAGACCAATTTGGCACAGACTGCATTCGGTACTGTGATGGGTGCTGATTTCGGTGCTATGTTCGTGGCAGTCTGCCTGTTCTTCTTCGCATTCTCCACTGTGCTGAGCTGGAACCTGTTTGGTAAAATCAATACAACTTACCTGTTTGGTAAGAAGTTTGCTCCCGTGTATACGATCATCGCGCTGGTGTTCATCTTTATGGGCACGCTGCTGAAGAATGATCTGGTTTGGGAGCTGACCGATATGTTTAATAACATTATGGTCATTCCGAACGTGATCGGTCTGGTGGCTCTGTCCGGACTGGTTGCCGCTGAGGCAAAGAACGCAAAAAAGAGCCTAAAGTAAAGTGAAAGAAGGGAAGTCGGGGACAGTTCTCCGACTTCCTTTTTCTTACACGAAAAAATATCAAAAAAACGCAAAATAATGCTTGACAATTTGGATTGCGTGCGTTATATTAATGGAGTCGGCAGTGAGCAGACAACTGAATATGGGGGTATAGCTCAGCTGGGAGAGCGCTTGAATGGCATTCAAGAGGTCAGCGGTTCGATCCCGCTTATCTCCACCAAGAAAAACCCGTAAAGCCAGTGATATCAAGGCTTTGCGGGTTTTCTATTTTTTGTTTTATCTTCCCTTATATCGGAAAATTTTCTTCCATGACCCCCTCTGTGACCCCCTCAAAAGATAGAAATAATGAAAAGAGGCCCTCGGTTGAGGACCTCTTTTTTGTTGCCAAATCACATTGATATCAATTATCAGTTAGGCAAGGGCATCTTTCACCGCCGCGATTTTTGCCTTCAGATTGGCATTTTCGCGTTTCAGCGCATCGGCTTCCTTTTTCACCTTCTCGATATCGTCCGTCAGTTCGCCGCCATTCGTTCCTTTTCGCTGTCCGCTTTTCCAACCATTGGAGCGATGACTCGGAGTATTGTACTCTGTGACAAACCCCGGTCCATACAGGCCTTCAAGAACTTCTGTCGATTAGCTCGTTCTGCCGTAAACCCTTGCTTCATTGCGGATCATCTCCCTCTCTTGTGTCGTATCTACAAATTCCCCATAAGGGAACACTATCACTTTAGATAGCGTTGGAGCATTAAGGTCTCCATCCGTGAACATCATTTTGTCTTTTGTTTCAATGATATAACCACCATACTTTGTTCTGGCAAAGCTATTATATTTCAGCTTTTGGATTTCTGCAATAGCTTTCCAGAAACGCGCTTGGTCAGCCTCATTGATTACACCAGACTCAATTGCCCACTCAAGGTTTCTCGTATCATTATTTTTCGTTAGTGAAAGTGATATGAATCTTACAAGTGTAATCCGAATTTAAAACTGTGCTTACACCTCGAGAAATTGAAGATAGCATGATGAAAAGGAACTATATGTAACTTTGTAATTTTAGTATTGTTTTATATAAAGAGCAACAAGAGAGTTTCGCAACAGAGTGCGAAACTCTCTTGTTTTACGATCGGGAAAGGCGTATAATATAGGAAAATTGCAGTCGGAGGTCGAGTGGCATGTCGATTTCATATAATAAGCTCTGGAAACTGCTCGTGGATAAGAAAATGAGTAAAGCCGATCTGCGCAAGGCGGCTGGTATTGCTCCGAACACCATGACGCGCTTGCGCCGTGATGAAGAAGTAACGCTGAGCGTGTTACATAAGATATGTGCTACACTTGAAGTAGACATCGGGGATATTATGGAATTTCTGCCAGAAACAGATCAGTAAAGAGACGGTTTGGCAGACGGAGGAGTGATTTTGTATGGCTGCTAAGAAAACAACATCCAAAACTGTTAGACCGTCTAATGCCAAACTAGCCAAAACAAAATTTGTGCGACTTAAGCGAGATCAACAACTGAAAGATGAGTATGGTTCTGCATTTACTGAAGTCTACTATGGACTGAAAAAATCCTGTTCTGCAGGTGGTGATATAACTGCGACAGATTTGTTCCTTGCCCTGGATCGTAGAGTAAAAAGAAAAAAATATTTCTGTGATTTTAGAAGGGGCAAGTTGGTCTAAGAAAGTAAAAGATGGTCACTATACTTTTTATGACAAGGCGCTCGAGGATAGGAGGAAGAAGGACATGGATGCAAGCAGAAAAGCTGTTGAGAAGGAGTTCTTTACATGGCTTTCGAGTTCCTTTTCCAACGCGCAGGCTGAGCAAATAAAAATGGTTTTTTCTACGGTTAGCACCATACTCGTGCAGCGAAAAGCGATAAAGGCTCCGTTGGCGGAATGCTCAAAGATAGGACAAGTAGAAAACGCGTTGCGTCAAGTGAAGCAGTTTTTTGCAAATAA
>JAGBEA010000032.1 GCA_017937195.1 Oscillospiraceae bacterium
ATGATCTTTGGGCACCAGCGAATCTATGTCTACGATAAGTGCTTCTCGCCGCGCATCTTTTCTCCACTCTTCCATGTAAACGCCCCCTTTTCCTCATTATACAGGAAAAGGGGGCGCAAGGGAAGTTTTTTGACAGACTGAGAAAAGCGACGGTCTGTGACCGTCGCTTTTTGATGGATCAAAAGCCGCTGAAGGGGTTAAAACCCTCGGTGATGGCAAAGGGAGTAGGCTCAGCGTCTGCGGTGGGCAGGAATTCATCCTCCTCTTCGCAGGGGACATAGTCCACATACTGGAAGCGCAGACCGTTCTCCTCCATAATTTCACTCTCCTCCGCCACCGTCCACTTGGGGTCGGCGTCCAGATCGGGGAAGAAGGCGTCCGCCTCGGGGGAGGCGAAGACCTTGGTGACATATACGCGGTCACACAGCGCCAACAGCTGGCGGTAGACTGTGGCGCCACCGATGACAAAGGCATCCGCGCCTGCGGTATATACCGCCTCGTACAGCGTATTCACCGTTTCTGCGTTTTCTGCGGTGAAGGACTTATCGCTCGTCAGCACCAGATTGCGGCGGTTGGGCAGCCCCTTGCCGCCGGGCAGACTCAAAAGGGTTTTACGCCCCATAATGACGGTATGTCCTGCGGTCAGGGCCTTGAAACGCTTGAGATCGGCGCTGATGCGAAAGAGCAGATCGTTATCTTTTCCAATGCCCCAGTTTTCACTGACGGCTACGATAGCTTGCATAGGATCACCTCTTGGAGTTAGATGGCCACCGGGATCTTATCGTCGAAGGGATGGGGATCATAGCCCTCCAGCGAGAAGCTGTCACGGGTGAACTGATAGAAATCGGTGACGGACTTGTCCATCACGAATTTGGGGGCCTCCTTGCCCTCCTTTTCCAGCATCTTTTCGATGATGGGGACGTGGCGGTCATAGATGTGGGCATCGGCGATCACGTGTACCAGCTCGCCTGCCTCCAGACCGCTGACCTGCGCCATCATATGCACCAGCACCGCATACTGCACTACGTTCCAGTTGTTGGCGGCCAGCATATCCTGACTGCGCTGGTTCAAAATGGCGTTGAGGGTGTTGCCGGACACATTGAAGGTCATAGAGTAGGCGCAGGGATACAGCGCCATCTCGTGCAGATCCTGGAAATTGTAGATATTGGTAAGGATACGGCGGGAGGCGGGGTTGTGCTTCAGGTCGTACAGCACGCGATCCACCTGATCCATCTCGCCCTCGGGGTACCGATGCTTCACCGCCAGCTGATAGCCGTAGGCCTTGCCGATGGAGCCGGTCTCGTCTGCCCAGCTGTCCCAGATGTGACCGCGCAGGTCGGCGATGTTGTTGGACTTCATCTGCCAGATCCACAGCAGTTCATCGATGCAGGTTTTGAAGTAGGTGCGGCGGATGGTGAGAATGGGGAACTCAGTTTTCAGATCATAGCGGTTGACGAGGCCGAACTTCTTCACTGTGTGGGCGGGGGCGCCGTCATCCCAGTGGGGACGGACATTCAGATCGGTATCCCACACGCCGTGGGTCAGAATATCTCTGCAGTTTTGCTTGAAAATTTCATCGGCGCGGCTCATAGCGGCTCCTCCTTATTGTTTGTTTTTTTCAGTTTAGCACAGAATGTATCACAAAACAAGGAAAAGCGTATTTCTGAAAAAAGGATTTGCGAAGCGGTGCGGATATGGTATAATTAAAACAGATAACAAAAGGAGGATCAACGGAATGAAATATGACGTTTTGATCATTGGCGGCGGTCCCGGCGGCATTTACGCGGCGTACGAGCTGCTGGAAAAGTGTCCCGGGAAGAAAATCGCTGTGCTGGAGGCCGGTCACGAGCTTGCTCGCCGCCGCTGCCCCATTGACGGCGTGAAGGTGAAGTCCTGCATCCGCTGTCCCTGCTGTGCCATTATGAACGGCTTTGGCGGCGCAGGTGCGTTTTCCGACGGCAAATACAATATCACCAATCAGTTCGGCGGCACGCTGCACGAGTTCATCGGAAAGCGCCGCGCGCTGGAGCTGATGGAGTATGTGGATGAGATCAATATGCGTATGGGCGGCGAGGGGACAAAGCTGTATTCCACCGGCAACACCCCCATCAAGAAGCTGTGTCTGCAGAACGATCTGCATCTGCTGGATGCGTCCGTCCGCCATCTGGGTACTGACATCAACTATGTGGTGCTGGAGAACCTCTATAACCATATGAAGGAGAAGGTGGACTTCTATTTCGACACCCCCGTGCAGCACGTGGAAAAGGTGGAGGGTGGCTATATCGCCCACGCCGCCAAGGGCAGCTACGAGGGCGAGTACTGCATTATCTCCGTAGGTCGCAGCGGTTCCAAGTGGATGGAAACGGTGTGCCGCGAGCTGCAGATCCCTACCCACTCCAACCGCGTGGATATCGGTGTGCGTGTGGAGCTGCCCCATGCGGTGTTTGCCCATCTGACCGACGAGCTGTATGAGAGTAAAATCGTATGCCGCACCAAGAAGTTTCAGGATCGGGTGCGCACCTTCTGCATGAATCCTCACGGCGTGGTGGTCAACGAGAACACCAACGGCATCGTGACGGTCAACGGCCACAGCTATGAGGATCCTGCGCTGCATACGGACAACACCAACTTTGCGCTGCTGGTGGCAAAGCATTTCTCTGAGCCCTTCAAGGATTCCAACGGCTACGGCGAGAGCATCGCCAAGCTGAGCAATATGCTGGGCGGCGGCGTCATCGTGCAGCGCTTCGGCGATCTGATCCGCGGTCAGCGCAGCACCCCCAAGCGTCTGTCTGAGAGCTTCGTGGTGCCCACGCTGGCAGCCACGCCCGGTGATCTGAGTCTGGTAATGCCCAAGCGCATTCTGGACGGTATCATTGAGATGATTTATGCGCTGGATAAGATCGCACCCGGTACCGCCAATGATGACACGCTGCTCTACGGCGTGGAGGTCAAGTTCTACAATATGGAGGTGGAGCTGACCGGCGATCTGGAGACCTGCCACAAGGGTCTGTTCATCATCGGTGACGGCAGCGGCGTGACCCACTCGCTGTCCCACGCCAGCGCCAGCGGCGTCCATGTGGCGCGCTATCTGGCGGAGATCATGTAAACAAGCTGTCAATGAAAACAGAAACGCAGGACTGAACCAGTCCTGCGTTTTTCTTTATGCACCAGGTGCGGCGATTTTTGTTATGGTGAAGTCGACCTTGCAGTAGGTACTTTCTGCGCTGGGATCGGGGGTCATCAGGCCGCTGGCTTCGGCTACGAAGTAGCCCGAGTGGGTGATGTCAAAGGTGATGCGCACGCCGTGGGCGGTGAAGTCAAAGCTTTCAAAGGGGATGCGGGCGATGGCTCGGGTGATCTCCTGCACCTCGTCGCTTGTCAGCGGTGTGGGATCCTGCGCCTGCACGAAGGCAAAGACCGACACATTCATCATATTCTGAAAAGTGGGGATCCACCGCTCGCTGTCGTCCACCCACTCCTGCGTGAAGCGCACGCTCTGCACCTTGCCGCCGAAGCTCTCGGTGTAGAGGAAATCGTTGCGCCGCCACCTCTCTCCCATGGCGATGGTGTCCCCTGCAGGAGTAACCTGCGCTGTCCAGCGACCGTTTTCGTCCAGCCGGAAGCCGTCTTCGGTTTCATAATAGTCGGCGTAGTGGTTGAAATTCTCGGCAAACTGCGCCACCGTCAGGTCACCCTTGTTGGGCAGGGAGAAAGAGAGCGTTGTGCTGAGAACCAGTGCCGCCACCATAGCGATGATGCCGCCCGTGTAGGCGGCGATGCGCCAGGTCTTCTCGTCCTTCAGCGTAAGGCTGCTCTCATACTCCCACGGCAGCGTCTTTCCCTCGATGCAGTCATAATAGTTGCGATAGAGGGGGAAGAGCGTATAGATGGGCAGACCGCAGCCGGCACCGTTCCACATAGCAAGCCATGTGCGGTACAGACCGTCATTATAGGTGAGGCGGCTGCCGTCTTCGGCGGTGACAGAGAGTCCCAGCACCCATTTTCCCGCCGTTGTGCCAAACAGCTTTAAGAGCAGCGGCTCCACCAAAAGCATCATCATCAGCGCCGCCAAGGTGGCCAGCGCATTCCACGCCGCGCCCGATTGGCTGGTGGGACTTTTACCCACCAGCATCAACAGAAGCATCCACACCGTGTGGTAGAGGTAAAAGTCAAAGATACGGGCGAACAGACGGCGGATGGGCGCGCGCACCTTGTCCACTGCGTCCTCGGCAGGGACGGTGCCGCTATCCAGTGTGCTCAGCCAGTGCTGGGCATCCAGCGAGGCGTAGTCCGCGCCGTCACGCTGCAGCGCGCGGCACAGCTGCAGGCGCTGCTGGGCATCCTGCTGCTGCAGCTCCAATGTGGAAAGCTGGGCAGACAGCGCCTCGCTCAAAGGCTGCATCCCCTGCTGCACGGCGCGGATATCCTCCAAGCCCATACCCAGCAGGCGCAAAAGGCGAATGCGCTGCAGCGTGAGAAGGTCGGCGTCGCTATAGTCGCGGTAGCCGTTTTCCTGACGCGCGGGCTCCAGCAGTCCCTGCTGTTCATAAAAGCGGATGTTGGCGCGGGTCATACCGCTGCGCTGCTCGATTTCCTTGATGGTCATAGGCATCCTCCTTTCCTTTGGCGCTATGATACGCTGTCAAGCTGCTTGACAGTCAAGCACTTTTTTCAATTATACAAAAATTTTGTTTGCTGCGCAATAAAAAAGGGACACCCAAGCGGGTGTCCCTTACCGTATTCACTCCATATCCACGCTGATATTGTCCGTGCCGTGCAGCTCGAACTCGTTGAGATAGACGCTCATCCGCTCCATCACCTCGTCATAATTCTCGGGGGTAACGGGGGGATCATCCATATCCCGCAGCGTCAGCTCCTGCGCCAGAATCTCAAAGAACGCGGAGTCCTCATAGGCCATGATCGCCTCGTGAATGCCGCCCTCAGCAAAGGCGCGGGAGGGGATCAGCTCGCCTTGATACAGCTCCGTCAGCTCCGCCATACCGTGGGTCAGGCAGTGGGAAAAGATCAGGCTCTCTACCTGATCGTACTGGCGGATACGATCCTCCCCACGGGTGGAATTGAGGATCCAATTGCCGATATATACCAGATCCAGCAAGCGCCGGAATTGCTTTTCACTTAATTTGATCTCCATCGTATCGCCTCCGTTTCCTCTGGCTGGGTAAGTGCATTATAACAGACCCCGACAGAAAATACTACTGAAAAAACAGACCAAACAAGCCAAATTTAGCTTGTTTCTCACGCATTGCAATAGTATAATAAATTAGTTACAATGTTTAAGGAGGTCCAGCTATGGATCAAAGACCTCTGGGAGTGTTCGACTCGGGCCTTGGCGGACTGACCGCTGTGCGCGAGCTGCGCAGTATTCTCCCCTCTGAAAACATTATATACTTCGGCGACTCGTCCCGTGTCCCCTATGGCGGACGCAGTGATGAAATTCTGCACCGCTATGCCCGTCAGGATGTGCGCTTTTTGCGCTCGTTTGACATTAAGGCCATCCTTGTAGCCTGCGGTACGGTGTCCACCACGGCGCTGCCGCTGCTGCAGCAGGAGAATGACCTGCCCATCGTAGGCGTAGTGGAGCCTGCCTGCCGCCGCGCTGCTACCAAGACGCGCAACAAGCGGGTGGGATTGATCGCCACGGCGGCGTCTGTCCGCTCGGGCGCCTATGAGCGGGGTCTGCACGCGGTGGACAGCGAGATCACCGTCATCAGCAAGGCCTGCCCGCTGTTCGTTCCGTTGGTGGAAAACGGACGGATCCATCGCGGAGACATCGTCATTGAAACGGTGGCGAGGGAGTATCTGCAGCCGCTGAAGGAGCAGGGACTGGACACGCTGATCTTAGGCTGCACCCACTATCCGCTGCTGGAGGAGATCGTGCAGGATGTAATGGGACCCGATGTGACGCTGATCAACGTGGGTCAGGAGTCCGCGTGGGAGATGAAACGCACGCTGGAGCGCTGCGATCTGCTGTCACCTGACCGCGTTGGTGAGACCACGCTGTATGTCAGCGACCGTCCGCAGGACTTTGCGGTGCAGGCCAGTCGCTTTTTGCACCACGAGGTGCACGACGCGGTGCGGTGCATCGATATCGAGCAGTATTGAGGTGGCTATGGAAAGACATATGCTGGTGAAGGTGATCAGCCGCAGCCGCTATGATGACGGCAGCGAGTGTATGACCTTCACGGGAAAAGGACTCCTGCGCCGGACGGAGCAGGGCTTTCGCCTGCGCTATGCCGCCTCGGATGACAGCGGCGCCAAAACCGCGTCGGATGTGACGGTGGAAAACGGCGCGGCGCAGCTGCGGCTCTTGGGTGAGAACGGGTACACGATGGTGCTGGATCCCGAAAAGCCCACCGAAGCGCCGATCCCCACCGATATGGGAAAACTGAGCATCCGCGTGGTGACCCATCGCCTTGACTGGCGGCTGGATGACACGCAGGGCGCACTTACGATGGAATATACGCTGCTGGCGCAGGGAACGGCTTTTTCCCATATGAGCGTCAGCATTGAAATGAGAAACGAATGAGGAGAAAATCGATATGAATATGATCCAGAACGCCAAAGATCAAGTGCTGCAGCTGACGCTGAACGCACTTGCCCGCGCCGTGGCAGACGGTGTGCTGCCGCAGGTGGAGGTCAAGCCCTCTGTGGAGATCCCCAAGGACACCTCCAACGGCGACTATACCACCACTTTCTGTCTGGCGGCTGCCAAGGCTATGCGTATGAACCCCCGTCAGGTGGCACAGATGCTGATGGAACGGATGGAACTGGAGGGCTCCTACTTCACCTCCGTGGAGATGGCAGGCCCCGGTTTTCTGAATTTCCATCTGGGCACCAAGTGGTTTGCCGATACCGTTGCCTGCA
This sequence comes from Oscillospiraceae bacterium, assembly GCA_017937195.1. GTDB lineage: Bacteria > Bacillota > Clostridia > Oscillospirales > Oscillospiraceae > Vescimonas. The sequence goes on from JAGBEA010000032.1 coordinate 6,886, forward strand.
TCGAAAACGAGGGCGCGGACTACGGCTGCAACGATATGCTCAAGGGCAAGAAGTATATGGTGGAGTTTGTTTCCGCCAACCCCACCGGCCCCATGCATATGGGTAACGCCCGCGGCGGCGTGCTGGGCGATACGCTGGCAGCCGTGCTGGCAAAGTCCGGCGCCGATGTGTGGCGTGAGTTCTATGTCAACGATGCCGGCAACCAGATCGAGAAGTTTGCCGTCAGTCTGGAGGCGCGTTACTTCCAGCTGATTCGCGGCGAGGATGCGGTGGAGTTCCCCGAGGACGGCTACCACGGTGACGATATCCGCGAGCTGGCCAAGGCTTTCTATGAGGCAGAGGGCGAGAAGTATCTGGAGTGCGATGAGGCGGAGCGCCGCGCCGCGCTGGCTGATTTCGGTCTGAAGCACAACATCCCCAAGATGCAGCGCGATCTGGCCCGCTACGGCATCCGCTACGATGAGTGGTTCTTTGAGTCCACGCTCCACGACAGCGGCTATGTGGCCGATTCCGTTGCCAAGCTGACGGAGATGGGCTATACCTACGAAAAGGACGGCGCACTGTGGCTGAACACCAGCCGCATTATGGCCGAGAATCTGAAGAAGGCTGGCAAGTCCGATGAGGCCATCGAGAAACTGGGTCTGAAGGACGATGTGCTGCGCCGCGCCAACGGCTTCTACACCTATTTCGCAGCCGACATTGCCTATCACCGCAATAAGTTCGCTGTCCGCGGCTTTGACAAGGTCATCAACATCTGGGGCGCTGACCACCACGGCCATGTGGCCCGTCTGAAGGGCGCTATGGATGCGCTGGGTCTCAACGGCAGTGAGCGGCTGGACATCGTGCTGATGCAGCTGGTGAAGCTGATGCAGGACGGCGAAGTGGTGCGTATGTCCAAGCGTACGGGCAAGGCCATCAGCCTGACCGATCTGCTGGATATGGTTCCCGTGGATGCCTGCCGCTACTTCTTCAACGCCAAGCCCGAGACCCAGATGGACTTCGACCTTGGCCTGGCGGTGCGTCAGGACAGCGAGAACCCCGTGTACTATGTGCAGTACGCCCACGCCCGCATCTGCACGCTGCTGGAGAATCTGGAGGCGGAGGGCTACGCCGTGCCTGCCAGCGCCGATGTGGATTTCGCGCTGCTGGGTGACGATGCGGAGATCGCACTTATCAAGCAGCTGGCTGTCTACTGCGAGGCTGTCCGTCTGGCCGCCCGCGACTACGACCCCAGCCACATCAACCGCTATCTCACCGAGCTGGCGGCTGCTTTCCACAAGTTCTACAACGCCTGCCGCATCAAGGGCGAGGAGGACAATGTCCTGCGTGCTCGCCTGAAGCTGGCCGACACCGTGCGCAGCGTGCTGCGCAACGGTATGGCGCTGATTGGCTGCAGCGCACCCGAAAAGATGTAAATACGCAAAACTCCGCCGTTTCGCACCCGAAACGGCGGGTTTTTACTGTCAAAAGAAGATACGCACCGCCATGGCGGCGAATACAAAGCCTGCCAGATCTGCCGCCAATGCCGCAGGTACAGTGTAGCGGGTGCGGCGGATGCCTGCCGCGCCGAAATAGACGGCAATGGTATAAAAGGTGGTCTCCGTAGAGCCCAGCATCACCGCTGATACCCGCCCGATGTAGGAATCCGCGCCGTGGGTTGCCATCAGATCGCTGCCCACCGCCAGTGCGCCGCTGCCGCTGATGGGACGGATCAGCATCAGCGCGGTGGTCTCACTGGGGACGCCCAGCAGCTCCATGGCAGGGGCGAGCCACGCTGTCAGCAGCTCCATCGCCCCCGAGGCGCGCAGCATATATACAGCGCTCAGCAGCGCCGCCAGTGCGGGGAAGATCCGCACCAGTACGCTGATGCCCTCCCGCGCGCCTGATGTCAGCGCGTCATAGACATCCACCTTTTTGGTCAGCGCATAGATGGCGGTCAGCGCCAGCAGCAGCGGTACGACATAAGAAGAAATGTTCATCTTTAAGCCCTCCACACCGCCTGCAGCAGCCGCGCCGCCAGCAGCCCCGCCGTGACCGAAAGCACCGATGCCAGCCACACCGCAGGCAGAATGTCAAAGGGGGCGGCGCTTCCGCAGGCGGCACGCACCCCTGCCACGGTGGTGGGCAGTAGCTGGATGGAGGCGGTATTCAGCACCACAAGGCGGCACAGCTCATCGCTGGCGATCCCCTCGCAGCCGTACGCCATCCGCCGCGCGGCGCGGATCCCCAAGGGGGTGGCGGCGTTGCCCAGCCCCAAGAGATTGGCGGAGAGGTTGGCGCTCAGCGCCGCCATGGTTTCGCTGTCACGGCTGGCGCGGGGCAGCAGGCGGCGCAGCAGCGGATGAAACAGCGCCGCCAGCTTTTCGGCAAGGCCGCAGCGGCTCATCAATTCCATCACGCCCGACCATAAGCAGATGGCGCCGCCCATCCCTAAACACAGCTCCACCGCCGCGCCTGCACCCTCCATTGCGGCGCCCGCTACAGCGTCCATCTGCCCGTTTGCCGCGCCGCAGAGCACAGAAAAGCACACCAAGATCGTCCATACCCACGCCATCGCCATACCATCACCCCTTCCTTTGATTTATATGCACAAATATTGTTGCTAATATGTAAACAATATGTAGAAATTATCGTTATATAGTTGACAAATGGCGAAAAACTCGTCATACTTGGCACATACAAGCACACAAGCAAAGATAACCGACCTCAAATACAGAGAGGGGAATGGCTGTGAAATCAACGGGCATCGTAAGAAAAGTGGACGAACTGGGGCGCATCGTGCTGCCCATCGAGCTGCGCCGCACGCTTGATATTGCCGAGCGTGATCCGCTGGAGATCTATGTGGAGGGATCTTCCATCGTTTTGAAGAAGTACCGCCCCACCTGCGTGTTCTGTGACAGCGTAAAGGACATCTCCGTCTATCGGGAGAAAAATGTGTGCGCTCGCTGCCTGAAGGAATTGCGCGGCGAGAAGTAAGAAGAAATCGTGAGCGAACAAAAGCCGATCTGCATTTGCAGATCGGCTTTGTGTGTTGTTGTAAGAAATCAGCCCTTCAGCGCCGCGTCGTACAGCTCGTTTTTGTTCAGACCCGTGTCGGCAGCCACCTGCCGCACCGCGTCCTTCATCCGTGCGCCGTTTTCCCGCAGCTTCAGCACCATCGCCACGCCATCTTCCAGCGTGACGGCAGGACCCTTTGTGCGCTCTGCGCCGCCTACCACCAGCACAAACTCGCCGCGGGGCTCGTTGTCGCGGTAGTAATCCACGGCGCCTTGCAATGTGGTGCGGCGGGTCTCCTCGTGCAGCTTGGTCAGCTCGCGGCACAGCGCGATGGGGCGGTCACCCAGAATCTCCAGCATATCGCCCAAGGTGGCGCGCAGCTTGTGGGGCGCCTCATGGAACACCATGGTGCGCTCCTCCACACTCAGCTCCTGCAGCCTTTCGCGCCGCTCCTTGCGATTGGCGGAGAGGAAGCCTTCAAAGGTGAAACGCCGTGTGGGCAGACCCGATACCGCCAGCGCCGTGATGCAGGCACAGCAGCCTGGGATACTCTGCACAGTGATGCCGTTTTCAGCACACAGCTTCACCAGATCCTCGCCGGGATCGCTGATGGCGGGGGTGCCGGCATCGGTGACCAGCGCGCAGGTCTCGCCGGAGAGCAGCCGCTCCACAATGGCGGCGCCGGCTGCGGCGCGGTTATGTTCGTGATAGCTGACCAAAGGCTTCCTGATCTCAAAATGGTTCAGCAGCTTCACCGACACGCGGGTATCCTCTGCGGCGATGAAATCCGCCTGCTGCAGCGTTTCCACCGCGCGGGGGGAGAAGTCGCCCAGATTGCCGATGGGCGTTGCCACCAGATATAATGTTCCTGCCATATCTGTTACCTCTTATCTTTGAAATAGATACGATCCAGCTCCGCCGAGGGAGAGCCGTCCTCTTGTGTCATAATGAGGGGCGCATCCACCGTCAGCCCCGTCTTTCCGCCGCGCCGACACTCCAGAAGAAGGAGGGAGGGGGCGCTGTGAGGCGTATTCTGCACGAAACGCAGCCGCTTGGGCTCCAGCTTATGTCTGCGGGCTGTTTCCAGCAGCTCTGCCAGCCGCTCTGTGCGGAACACAAGGCAGAACCGTCCGCCCCAGCGCAGCAATCTTGCCGCTGCGGTGAAAATATCCTCCAAGGTGCAGCTGACCTCGCTGCGTGCGGTGCAGCGGGCGCTGCTCTCTGCCTGCGCGCCGCTGTCTGCGGCGAAATAGGGGGGATTGGACACCACCAGATCCATGGATCCTGCCGCAGGAAGCCGAGAGCTGTCCCGCAGATCCGATTGCAGGCAGGTGATGCGGTCACTCAAGCCGTTCAGTTCGGCGCTGCGCTGTGCCAATTGGCAGGCGGCGCTTTGGATCTCCACATTGGTGATGTGGAGCTGATCCTGCCGCGCCAGCAGCAAAAGCCCTAAAAGACCGGTGCCGGCGCCCAGATCGCATACCTTGTCGCCCCGTTTGGCGGCGGCAAAGGCACCCAGCAAGAAGGAGTCCGTGCCCGGCTGGAACAGTGTATCGTCAAACAAAAAGCGGTAGCCGCCCGGCCACAGCTGATCGGTTTTCTCCATACCGCACGCTCCTTTCCTATGCTTTCTCTATTGTAATATAAATATTGCCCGACTGCAAGGCACAGAAAAAACACCGGACGAAAACCGTCCGGTGTTTTTTTAGCTTGCTATGTAATTATTCAGCGGGGGAGATAGCGCCGTTGGGGCAGGTATCTGCGCAAGAACCGCAGTCCAGGCAAGCATTAGCGTCGATCACATACTGGGTGTCACCAGCAGAGATAGCACCGACGGGGCAAGCATCTGCGCAAGCGCCGCAGCTGACGCAAGCAGAACTGATCTGATAAGCCATGAGAGCACCTCCATAAGTATTTGGTGACTTCATTGTAGCATGAAAATTTGAAAAAGCAAGACCCTAAGTGGAAAAATATACGGCAATTCTGTCGGATACGACCGGTGTTTACAAATTATTTGCAATTTGGTCAAAGAAAGTCAAAATTTAACCGTTGACTTTTGTGCCGGCGGCGATATAATAAGGTCAAAGAAAGTCAAAGACAAAAAGGAGGCTATCCCATGGGTATTTCTGATTTGATCGCCCATTTCATTCAGGCAGAGCTGGAGGAGGCGGACGGCGTACTGGAGCTGCAGCGCAGCGATCTGGCGCAGCGGTTCAACTGCGTGCCCAGCCAGATCAACTATGTCATGTCCACCCGCTTTTCCCCCGAACACGGCTATATCGTGGAGAGCCGCCGCGGCGGCGGCGGATATATCCGTATCACGCGGGTGCGGATGGACCGGCAGACGCTGCTGATGCACGTCATTAACTCTGTGGGTGAGGAGCTGGATCTCCCCAGCGCAAGGGCGATCCTCACCAATCTGGCAGATTCCGGTGCCATTAGCACCGAGATCGCCCGATGCTTGCTGGCGGTGATGGGAGAGCGGGCGCTGCAGACGGTGCCTGCCGCCTATCGCGCCGCTTTGCGGGCGGATATGATCAAGCAGGCATTGATCCAAATGGTTTGAATTACGGCAAAGGAGGATATTCTTATGAAGTGCCAACACTGTGGACAAAACGAAGCAACATTTTACTATAGAAGTACGGTCAACGGCCGCACCACCCAGATGCGGCTGTGCGCTCAATGCGCCGAGAAGCTGGGATACGCCGAGGCGATGCGCCCCATGCGTTTGTTCGAATCCGACTTTTTCACCCGCCCCTTCTCGCTGCTGGAGGGCTTTGGCTCCCGTCTGCTGACGGAGTTCCCCGCCCCCAACGAGGGCGAGACCGCACCGGTGGAAAGCGAGGCGCTGCTGGACGAGACTCAGCGCGATGCGTTTACGCAGCAGCGCCGCCGCAACGAGCTGGAGTGGGCGCTGGAAAATGCCATTGCAGAGGAAAACTATGAAGAGGCGGCGCGTGTGCGCGATGAGCTGCGCAAGCTGAGCGCCTGAGTGAGAACATACCATACGCTGAAGAAAGGAGCGTTAAGCAACGATGCATGAAAATAAATTTACCCCCAAGGCAGAAGAGGCACTGCGCCTTGCGCAGGAAGCCGCCGAAGAGATGGGTCACGGTTATGTAGGCAGCGAGCATTTGCTGCTGGGTCTGCTGCGCGAGGAAGAGGGCCTTGCCCACCGCGCATTGACCGAGCGTGGCTTGACCGACGAGATGGTCTGCGCCATCGTGCAGCGCAGTGTGGGTACGGGTTTGAGCGGCGCCGCGCCCTCGCAGGGGCTGACGCCCCGTGCCAAGAGTGCTGTGGAACTGGCAGTCAGTGAGGCGGTGCGTACCAAGAGCGGTTACATCGGCACCGAGCATCTGCTGATGGGCATTTTGCGCGAAGGCAACAATATGGCGCTGCGCATCCTGCGCACGGTAGGCATTGAGCCGCGCAAGCTGTACAGCGATGTGGTGAAGAAGCTGAACGAGGCGCCCCGTCCCACCGCTGCGGCATCCAACAGCGCTGCCGCTCACACTGACGGGAAAAAGGGCAAAAATCTTGCCGAATTTACCCGCGATCTGACGGAGGCCGCCCGTCAGGGAAGCCTTGATCCCGTGGTCGGACGCGAGAAGGAGATCGCCCGCGTGGTGCAGATCCTGTCGCGCCGCACCAAGAATAATCCGGTGCTGATCGGCGAACCCGGCGTGGGCAAAACCGCCATCGCCGAGGGACTTGCCCAGCGCATCGTCAGCGCCGATGTGCCGGAGGAGCTGCTGGATAAGAAGATCCTCTCGTTGGATCTCAGCGGTATGGTGGCAGGCACGAAGTACCGCGGAGAGTTCGAAGAACGAATCAAAAACACCTTGAACGAGGTAAAAAAGGCGGGAAATGTGATCCTTTTCATTGACGAGCTGCACACCATCGTGGGCGCCGGCAGTGCCGAGGGCGCTGTGGATGCCGCCAACATCATCAAGCCTGCGCTGGGTCGCGGCGAGATCCGTGTGGTGGGCGCCACCACCTTGAACGAGTACCGCAAATACATTGAAAAGGACGCTGCGCTGGAGCGCCGCTTCCAGCCCGTTACCGTGGGAGAGCCCACGCCGGAGGATGCGGTGGAGATCCTGAAGGGTCTGCGCGACAAGTATGAGGCGCACCACAAGCTGACCATCACCGATGGCGCCATCGATGCGGCGGTGAAGCTGTCTGCCCGCTATATCAACGACCGATTCCTGCCCGACAAGGCCATCGATCTGATGGACGAGGCGGCCAGTCAGGTGCGTATGGACTCCGAGTCCGCATCCCCCGACCTGAAGAGTCTGGAGGAGAAGATCGTGACCTTGCGCCGCGAGAAGGAGGAGGCCATCGCTGCGCAGGACTATGAAAAGGCGGCACAGCTGCGCGATATCGAGAAGAACTACACCGATCAGGTGGAGATCGAGCGGGACAACTGGCGCAAGCAGATGTCGGTCAACCGCGGCAGCGTCACTGAGGAGGACATCGCCCGAGTGGTGGCAGGCTGGACGGGGATCCCCGTCACCCGTCTGACCGAGGATGAAAGCAGCCGCCTGCTGCGTCTGGAGGAGATGCTCCATGAGCGCGTGGTGGGGCAGGATGACGCGGTGTCCGCTGTGGCGCGCGCCATTCGCCGCAGCCGCGTGGGCTTGAAGGATCCCCGCCGACCCATCGGCTCGTTCTTGTTCCTCGGTCCCACCGGCGTGGGCAAGACGGAGCTGTGCAAAACGCTGGCGGAGGCTATGTTCGGCGATGAAAACGCTATGGTGCGCGTGGATATGTCTGAGTATATGGAGCGCCACACCGTATCCCGTCTGGTGGGCTCGCCTCCCGGCTATGTGGGGCACGAGGAGGGCGGACAGCTGACCGAAAAGGTGCGCCGCAAGCCCTACAGCGTGGTGCTGTTTGATGAGATCGAAAAGGCGCACGAGGATGTGTGGAACATCCTTCTGCAGATTCTGGAGGACGGCATCGTCACCGACTCGCAGGGCCGCCGCGTGGATTTCAAGAACACCATCATCGTCATGACCAGCAATGTGGGTGCAAAGAATATCACCGCCGCCGACACTGCCCGCCTTGGCTTTGACGGCGGGGAGGCAGAGGACGAAAAGAGCCGCTTTGAACGGATCCGTCAGGCAGTGATGGCGGAGCTGAAGCGGACCTTCCGCCCCGAGTTCCTCAACCGTATCGATGAGACCATCGTGTTCCGTCAGCTGTCGCAGGAGGACATCTGCGCCATCGCCCGCCGTATGCTGGAGAATACCGCGCTGCGCATGGCGGAGCAGGGCATTGCTTTCCAGGTGGAAGACGCTGCGGTGGAGTGGCTGGCCAAGGACGGCTTCGATCCCCAGTACGGCGCCCGTCCCCTGCGCCGCGCCATCCAGAGTCAGGTGGAGGATGCGGTGGCCGAGCGGATGCTGGAAGGCGTGCTGACCGTCGGCGACACCGCCTGCGTGACGCTGGAGGACGGCAAGATCTGTGTGAAGAAGCAGGAAACCGAGTAAAACAGCAAAAGCAGCGCCGAACGGCGCTGCTTTTTTCTCTGCGGCGGAATTGTTCACAAATTGTTGTTGTTTCACCGCCTGCTTTCGCATATAATATCGCTTGAAGGAAAATATACACATTGAGAGGAGCATACTCTATGAATGTCAATTGGAACAGTCCGGATTTTGAGGGCTTTGCCAACAAAAATCCCTTTACCCCCAAGGAGCCCCGTCCCAAGAAGGCGCGCAAGCCCATCGGCACGCCGCTGACCCGCACGCTGATCAATCTGGCGGTCACGCTGGTGTTCGGTGCGATATATTTCTATGTCACGCTGCCCGCCCTCAGCTTTAAGGCGCAGGAGTTCTATTTCTTCATCTTCCTGCTGTGCGCCGTCTACTGTCTGTGTGCCGTGATCACCTCCGGTTTTCAGGGCAACGGCGTCAAGGGGTACTTTGGCTTTGTAAAGAAGCAGTGCAAGATCCCTGGGATTCTGGCGGCGGCACTGGTACTGGTGACCATTGTGGGCGGCATTCTCAGCTGGGAAGTTATCCGCGCAAACAGCTACCGTGACCTGCTGACGGTGAGCGACGGCGATTTTGCCACCGAGGTGGAGGAGATCTCCTTCGACCAGATCCCCATGGTGGATCGTGACAGCGCCGAAAAGCTGGGCAACCGCAAGCTGGGTGAGCTGGCGGATATGGTGTCCCAGTTTGAGGTGGCATCCGACTATACCCAGATCAACTACGGCGGCCGTCCCGTCCGTGTGACACCTCTGCGCTACGGCGACCTGATCAAGTGGCTGAATAACCGCGGTGAGGGTCTGCCCGCCTATCTCATCATCGATATGGTGACGCAGAATGTGGAGGTGGTGCGTCTGGATGAGGGCATCCGCTACACCACCGCCGAGCATTTCGGCCGCAATCTGTACCGCTATCTGCGCTTCCACTATCCCACCTATATGTTCGATGCGCCTGCCTTTGAGATCGACGAGGATGGCGATCCCTACTGGGTCTGCCCCGTGATCGACAAGACCATCGGTCTGTTTGGCGGCGTGGATATCACCGGCGCGGTGCTGGTGAACGCGGTGAATGGCGAAACGGAGTATTATGAGGTGGGCAGCGTACCCGAGTGGGTGGATCACGTTTACACTGCCGAGCTGATTATCCAGCAGTATGACTACCACGGTCGGTATGTCAACGGCTTCCTCAACTCTATGTTCGGCCAGCGGGATATGACCGTCACCACCGATGGCTACAACTACATCGCCATTGATGACGATGTGTATATGTATACCGGCATTACCTCCGTGGTCAGCGATGAGTCCAACGTGGGCTTTATTCTGTCCAACCAGCGCACGAAGGAGACCCGCTTCTATCAGGTAGCCGGCGCGGAGGAGTATTCCGCTATGGCATCCGCCCGCGGTCAGGTGCAGCATCTCAGCTACACCGCCACCTTCCCGCTGCTGCTGAACATCTCCGAGCAGCCCACCTATTTTATGGCGCTGAAGGATGCAGCAGGGCTGGTGAAGATGTACGCTATGGTCAATGTCAGCCAGTACCAGATCGTGGCCACCGGCACCACGGTTGCTGAGTGTGAGAGCAACTACCGTGTGATGCTGGCTAACAACAATCTGATCGACGAATCCGACACCGATATTGCCGTGTCCGATCAGCAGCTGGCGGAAGGCACTATCGCCGAGATCCGCTCCGCTGTCATCGACGGCAACACGTGGTACTATCTGCGTTTGAACGGCAGCGAGGTGTATTATGCCATCTCCGCCGCCGCGGATCAGAATGTAGTGATCCTCAATGCCGGTGATGATGTAGCCGTGAAGTATGCTGTTGGTGAAGGCAGCATCTGCAAGGCCTATTCCGTGACGAAAATCATCGCAGCCGATCAGTAATCAAGCAGCATAAAAGAGAGCCGCCTGCGGGCGGCTCTCTTTTTGTGCTGCTGGAAAAAAGAAGCCCGGTTTTTCGGAAAAATCCACTGCCAGAAAGTGGATTTTTCCCTTGACAGTTTTACATAATACATATAAAATAAAATAAGATTATTATTGGGGGAATAGGGGTATCTCCCAATTATTTTCTGCATTAGCGCAAACTGCCCCCCTTTTTGGGCAGTTCATTTCCATAGACAAAATGAAACAGGAGGAACCCGATTATGACCACCATCGGCTACATTGTAGCGGCGGTTGTGGCTGTCGTATCCTGCGCGATCTGGTTCCCTCTCGGTATTCACTACCGCAAGCGCGTGGCGGAGAAAGAGATCTCCAGCGCGGAAGAAGAAGCGACTCGTATTATCAACGAAGCCATCAAGAGCTCCGAAAGTAAAAAGCGTGAAGCACTCCTGGAAGCTAAGGAAGAAATTCTGAAGCAGCGCAGTGAATATGAGAAGGAAGTAAAGGAGCGTCGGGCTGACCTGCAGAAGCAGGAGCGTCGGCTGCAGCAGAAGGAAGAGAACATCGATCATAAGACCGAAGTTCTGGAGAAGAAGGAAGAAGCACTCAACGCCAAGCACGCCGCGGCTGACAAGGAGGCGGAGGAGATCCGCATCATCAAGCGCAGCCAGACGGAGATGCTGGAGCGTATTTCCGGCTTTACCGCCGAACAGGCCAAGGACTACCTGATTGAGCAGGTGGAGTCCGAGGTTACCCACGAAACCGCTATGAAGATCAAGGAGATCGAGGCCCGCGCCAAGGACGAAGCCGACCAGCGCGCCCGCGAGATCGTGGCTACCGCTATCCAGCGCTGCGCCGCAGATCATGTGGCGGAGATCACCGTCAGTGTGGTGCCCCTGCCCAATGACGAGATGAAGGGTCGTATCATCGGCCGCGAGGGTCGCAACATCCGCACACTGGAGACCCTGACCGGCGCGGATCTCATCATCGACGATACGCCCGAAGCCATCACCGTGTCCTGCTTTGAGCCGGTGCGCCGCGAGATCGCCCGCCTGGCTCTGGAGAAGCTGATCGCCGACGGACGTATCCATCCCACCCACATTGAGGAGATGGTGGAGAAGGCCCGCCGCGAGGTGGACGCCGTGATTCGCTCCGAAGGTGAGCGCGCTGTGCTGGAGACCGGCGTGCGCTCCCTGCATCCCGAGCTGCAGAAGCTGCTGGGCCGTCTGCATTACCGTACCAGCTACGGTCAGAATGTGCTGCAGCACTCCATCGAGGTCAGCCATATCGCAGGTCTGATGGCCGCTGAGCTGGGCGTGGATGTTCACGCCGCCAAGCGCGCAGGTCTGCTGCACGATATCGGCAAGGCTATCGACCACGAGATGGAAGGTACCCACGTGGCACTGGGCGTGGAGTTCGCCCGCAAGTACCGCGAAAAGGAAGAGATCATCCACGCCATTCAGGCACACCACGGCGATGTGGAGTGCAAGACGCTGGTGGCCTGCCTGGTGCAGGCAGCCGATGCCATCTCCGCTGCCCGTCCCGGCGCACGCCGTGAGAATCTGGAGAACTACATCAAGCGTCTGCAGAAGCTGGAGGAGATCACCAGTGATTATCCCGGCGTTGAGAAGAGCTATGCCATTCAGGCCGGCCGCGAGGTCCGCGTGATGGTCAAGCCCGAGCAGGTCAGCGAGGACGAGATGGTGATTCTTGCCCGCGAGCTTGCCAAGCGCATCGAGAGTGAGCTGGAATATCCCGGCCAGATCAAGGTTCACGTTCTGCGTGAGACCAAGGTTATCGAGTACGCAAAATAAGCACAAAAAAGACATTCAGCCAAGGCTTAACAGTGATAAGGAACTAATTTACTTATCAACTGTTAGCTGACGGTTTCCGGGGTGCATACGGACAAAACCCGTCTGATTTCTAACAGGAAGTCAGACGGGTTTTTCGCTTTATATCACGAATTATGGAGGACATACCATGAAAACCTTAATATCTTGTGCCTACAATATGGATAATTGCTGTGTGGAACTGAAATTCACCGACGGCAGCATGATTGCGATTGACACCATCGCCGTTGAAAATGAAATTGCACGTAATATGTATGAAAGGACGGAACTGGATTATCTAATCTACAATGACCCGATTGGATATGCAGACTTGATATTGAACGGTGATCCCAAAACCTATTTGAAAACTGTAACTGAAGGTAATTCTTTAGATACTTAAC
>JAGBEA010000033.1 GCA_017937195.1 Oscillospiraceae bacterium
ATGGCGCTGGAGTTTGCCGCCGTACCGCGCAGCGAGGAGGCGGTGGCATACAGCTTCACCCAAGACTTCTGCTGTCGGATGGATGCACTGATCGCCGAGCGCAAGCGGGGCTCGTGGCGGCTTATGCGCAAGCGGGCGCGGCGGGTGCTGATCGCCGCTATACTGGCGGTGCTGCTGGCGCTGCTGGTGGCGTGCTCGCCCAATCTGCGGATGGTGCTGAAGGATTTTGTGGTGGATCATTTCGGCGGAAATGCAGAATTCATCGTGGACACTGAGCTGCACGAAGAAATTAAAACGCGTTATTGGGTGGATCCGTCTGCCTTTGATCTTACCGTAGAGTCTCAAAAATCCCCAAACGCATATTTTGCGGAGGTCTGTTACCGAACAAAGGCAGGTGGGCAGATCGTATTCTTGCAGCGCAGTGGGCGCAATGCGATCAGCACCGGTTTCGACACAGAGAATGTTGCATTCTCCGTTGAGCAAATCAACGGTTACGATGTCGCGGTGCGGATGACAGATGACGGGTTTACCTGCGATTGGGTGCAGGACGGGTACTATTTTTCGCTGATTGCGCTTTATCTGGTTGAGGATTACTCCCCCGAGCAGCTGATTGCTGCGGTGCAGGTGATGGATACGGAGGTGGCAGATGGATAAGCGTGAGGTGAAACGCGCCTTTCGCGCGGCGATGGCGCTGGAGTTTGCCGCCGTCCCCGCCACGGAGGATGCGGTTGCATACAGCTTCACCCAAGGCTTCTGCCGCCGGATGGAGGCGTTGATCGCCGAGCGCAAGCGGGGCTCGTGGCGGCTTATGCGCAAGCGGGCGCGGCGGGTGCTGATCGCCGCCATACTGGCGGTGCTGCTGGCGCTGCTGGTGGCGTGCTCGCCTAAGCTACGGATAGTGGTGAAGGATTTTGTGGTCTCTTTCACCGACCGCGATGCGAATTTTGAAGTAACCGCAGAGCTGCGCGAGGAAATCCGGCAGTTGTACTGGCTGACTCCCGTACCGGAGGGCTTTATGCTGGTGGAGCAAAAGCAAAGTACACCCACATTTGCAAATGTGAGGTACAGGGACGAGCGGGAAACGGAGTTGACTTTAATTCAAGTTTGCGGCAAGTATCACGGCAGCTCTGCCGATGTGGAGCAAAGTCGGCTGGAATGGACGGTGATCGGCGATAAGCAGGTGTGGTTCTGGAAAGCACCCAACGCGTATATGATGCAGTGGGTGCAGGACGGATATTTGCTGGAGCTGCACTGCGGAAATATGAAGTTTGACCCCATAGCCGACTATCCGCCCGAGCAGATGATTGCCTGCGTGTCGGTGATGGAACAAGCGGCACAATAAGCATAAAAGGAGCCGAGGCAATGGCCTCGACTCCTTTTTGGCGTATATCATGCCGTTTCCTCCTCCGCCTTGGACTGTGCGGGGAACTGGCGGCCGGTATGGTCGATGGTATAGTTCTCCGTGTAGATCAGCTGGGAGATGGGCACCACGCTGTAGCCGTCGCGGATCAGGCTCTCCAGTATCTCCGGCAGCGCCTCGGGGGTGTGGAGGGCGGCGTTGTGGAACAGCACGATGCTGCCGTTTTTCACCTTGCCCACCACGCGGCTGCAGATGGTGGCGGCATCGTAATCCTTCCAATCCAGCGAGTCCACATCCCACTGCACCGGCTCCATCCCCATGGAGCGGATGGCGGCGATGACATGGTCATCATACTCGCCGTAGGGGCAGCGGATCAGCGTGGGGGTCACACCGGTGACGGCGGCGATCTTCTCGTTGCAGGCGGTCACATCGGCGATGACCTCCTGCGCGGAGAGGGCGTTATAGTGGTCGTGCTTATTACTGTGGTTCATCACCTCGTGGCCTGCGTCGTGGAGGGCTTTCACCGACTCGGGGTACTTCTCCACCCAGTCGCCCACCACAAAGAAGGTGGTTTTCACGTTGTAGCGCTCCAAAATATCAATGAGCTGCTCCGTGTCCTCGTTGCCCCACGCCGCGTCAAAGGAGATGGAGCACAGCTTTTGCGGCCGCTCCACCGAGTAGATGGGCAGCTGCCTGCCGGTGGCGCTGACGCTGACGGAGGCGGGGTAGGTCACCGCGTAGAATAGGCCTGCCGCCAGCAGCAGCGCAGTGAGAACGGTGAGATGGCGGCGGCGCAGCACAAGGATCTTGACGGGCGGTTTGCACATGGGAGGAACTCCTTTCCGTTTTGCTCTATAGCTATGCGCCGCGCGGCAGGATGATGACAAAAAGAAAAGCCCTGCGCGCGGCAGGGCTTTCAGGAATGTGTGGTATTTACTTTTTGCGGCTGTTCAGTACCTGCAGAGGCGCGATCTCCTCATCGTCGTCCTGCGCGGCGGACTGCGCCGTGCAGCGGTCATACTCCACCTTCATCACAGAGGAGATGGTGTGACGGCCGTATTCGTCCAGCTGTGCGTATTGAGACAGCAGGCGCTGGGTATCCTCCGTCAGGTAGAAGGAGGCGTCGTCGCTGAGTGCTTTGATGCCCAGTGCGCGGCAGATCTGCACCACCGTATCAAAGGAGGAGCCGCCAATTCCGTTGTGCAGCGCGCTGTTAATGGTAGACAAGGGGATGTTGACGGCAAAAGCGAACTGGCGCACGCTTTTATATTGCCGCGCGATCTCCGTGCGAACAACTTTTGTTAAATTATCCATAGTTAGACCCTCTTTTCAAAACATGTGAAATATAATGCCAACACATTCTGATTGCTCTATTATAGCATGAGCGCAAAAAAACGCCAAGTGTAAAAAATGAGAAAAGTGAAAAAAATGAATTTTACGGCAAGGTTGCAACAATTAGCCGAAATGGGGCATGGAATTTGGGGCAATTTGCTGGTAAAATTCGGAAATTTTGGCGGATGTAACCGGTGGTTTCGGCGGTTAAGGAGACCGGAAGACGAAAATACTCTTTTATTTTGGGGGTGCGTGTGATAAAATGGAAAAATAAAGCGGGCAGACGGAGCGGACTCTATGTGCTGCGCAGCCTGACGCGGCGGTATTTCCGCCACGGCGTGGGGCGAACCAGCGCGGCGCTGACCTACTATCTGGTGTTTGCCGCCTTTCCGTTTTTGGTGTTTCTGCGCTCGGTGATGAGCGTGCTGGGTACGGATGTGGAGAGCGTGTTGCAGCTGCTGGCACAGTTTTTGCCGGAGGATGTGCTGCAGGTGGCGCGCAGCTATCTGGATTATGTGGCGCGCAGCGGCAGCGGAAGGCTGCTGTGGGTGAGTTTGATCTTCACGGTGTGGTTTCCCGTGCGGGCGACCGGCTGCCTGCTGTTCGCTATGCGCAGGGCGTTTGGCGCGCTGCCGGTGCGCCGCGGCTGGCGCGAGCAGGTGCGAACGCTGCTGTTCACCGTGTGGCTGGTGGTGACGCTGGGCGCGGCTATGGTGCTGATCACCGTGGGGCGGCGGGCGCTGGAGCAGCTGGCGCGGAAAGGACTGCTGCCGCTGCAGGCGGTGGGACTGTGGAACGCGCTGCGCTTTGTGCTGCTGGCACTGGTGCTGCTGTGCGCCCTTGCGGTGCTGTATATGCTGGCACTGGGGGAGCGCAAGCCATTGCGCCAGGTGGCGCCGGGTGTGGTGCTGTCGCTGGCGGCGTGGCTGGGCGTATCGGCGGCGTTCTCCGGCTATGTGGAACACCTCGCCGACTACACGAGGTTATACGGATCGATCACCACGGTGGTGGTGACGCTTTTATGGCTGTATATCAGCGCGACGGTGCTCATTATGGGCGCGGAGCTGAACGCGGTGCTGTACAGCGCAAAACGCCGCTCGGTCAGGGGATCGGAGGCCGGATAAGAAAGGACGAGAATTTATGAAAGTGATCATCGTAGGCGCAGGTAAGGTGGGCTACGCCATCGCCCGCCAGCTGGCTGTGGAAAATCACAATGTTGTGATCGTGGACTCCTCTGCCGCGGCGCTGGAGCGTGCCGACAGCACACTGGACATTATGTGCGTGGAGGGCAACGGCGCCAGCGTCAGCGTGCTCAAGAGCGCCGGCGCGGCGGAGGCTGAGCTGGTGATCGCGGTGACCAACGGCGACGAGGCCAATCTGGTGTGCTGCCTGATCGCCAAAAAGCTGGGCGCCAAGCATACGGTGGCCCGCGTGCGCAACACCGACTATCGCCGCGACGCCGATATGCTCAAGCAGGAGATCGGGCTGGATATGGTCATCAACCCCGATCTGGCGGCAGCGCGGGAGATCGCGCGGATCCTCAGCTTCCCCGCCGCCTTTTCGGTGGAGCCCTTTGCCCGCGGACGCATCGATATGATCGGCTTCCACGTGTCGGCGAAGGATGCCCTTGCCGGCGTGCCGCTGAGCGAGTTTAACCGCAAGCGCATCGCCGAGGTGCTGTTCTGCGCGGCGGAGCATAACGGCGAATATGTGATCCCCGACGGCAACTTCGTGCCCCAGCCCGGTGACCGGATGTATATGGTGGGCGCCAAGCACGAGGTGCTGAAGATGCTCAAGGGGATGGGGCGGTCGCTGCAGCGGGTGAAGGAAGTGTCGCTGCTGGGCGGCAGCCGCATCGCTATGTACCTGACGTGGGAGCTGCAGCGCTCCAACACCCATGTGCGCATCGTGGAGAAAGAACACGAGGACTGTATGATCCTTGCCGAGGAGCTGCCCGGCACCATGGTCATTGAGGGCGACGGCACCGACAGCAACCTGATCCAGAGCGAGGGTATTTTTCAGGTGGACGCCTTTGTGTCGCTGACGGGACGGGATGAGGAGAACCTGCTGATGGCGCTGACGGCGCAGCGTGCCGGTGTGCCCAAGGTGGTGGCGAAAATGACCCGCCCCAACTATATGGATCTGGTGCACGACACCGGTATTGAGAGCATCATCAGCCCCAAGGACATCGTGGCCAATCAGATCACCAGCTATGTCCGCGCGCTGGCCAATTCCGAGGGCAGCGCCGTGGAGAGCTTGTACCGGCTGCTGGACGGCACAGTAGAGGCGCTGGAGTTCACCGTCTCCGCCAACAGCGAAGAGCTGCTGGATATCCCGCTGAAGGAGCTGCGCACCAAGAAGGGCCTGCTGCTGGCCGCCATCGTGCGGGATTACCGGACCATCATCCCCGACGGCAACACCTGCATTCAGGAGGGCGACCGCGTAGTGGTGGTGACCCGTATCGCAGGCTTGAACGACCTGAGCGACATTCTGGCTTAACAAAGCATAGACGCACCGCTGTGAGAAATGCACGGCGGTGCGTTTTTATGCCCTGAGGCAAGGCCGCGGCGACGCCCAGCGTTGGCGGGAAGGAAAAGTACATTGCCTGGTGAGAATGCAAATGCATAGCGCCGTATGCAAACAATGCCAACTAAACTAAACCAAACTAATGGCGCGGACCGGCTTTCAAAAGTGGCGTGAAAATGTGGAAAACCCAGCCGGAATGTGGAAAACTCCCCTCACGCCGTGACGGAGGGAGAGCTGTGTGGCTCTTATTCTCTCCCCTCCGTCAGCTGCGCTGATTACCACTGCTGCGCCGGCCGTTTGGCGTGCGCTGTTCACGGCGGTGTGTTTTTGCGCCCAACCGCCACAGATTTACTTTACATTCGGCGGTAAAACGGATAAAATAACAGCAAAGAGAAATGATAAGCGAAGAAAGTGAGTGATGGTTATGGATGCAAAGCTGCAGGAATACGCCGCACTGCTGGTGCAGGTAGGCCTGAATGTACAAAAGGGTCAGACATTGATTATCTCCTCGCCGGTGGAGTGCGCCGCTTTTGCCCGTATGTGCGCCTCAGCTGCCTATGATGCAGGTTGCCGTGAGGTGGTGATGAACTGGCACGACGATGCCATGGCGCGGGAGAAGTTTCTGCGCGCCGACAGCGAGGTGTTCGACGAGGTGCCGCTGTGGCGGCAGCATTTCTTCAATGACTATGCCCGGCAGGGCGCGGCGTACCTCTCCATCTCGGCGGAGGACCCCGAGCATCTCAAGGGCGTGGATCCCGACCGGCTGGTACGCTCGCAGCGGGTGGGCGGCAAGGCGCTGGAGCCCTTCTACCGCCTGCAGATGAGCAGCGGCTTCCCGTGGTGCATCGCCTCTATCCCCATCCCCAGCTGGGCAACGCGGGTGTTCCCCGAGTGCGGGGCGGAGCAGGCGGTGGCAAAGCTGTGGGACGCCATTTTCCACACCATGCGCATCACCGGCGACGGCAAGAGCGCACAGCGCTGGCGTGAGCATATCGACCGCCTTGCTCAGCACTGCGATACGCTGAATGCGCTGCGCTTTAAGACGCTGCACTATACCAACAGCCTCGGTACCGACCTGACGGTGGAGCTGCCAAAGAACCATATCTGGGAATCCGGCGCCGATGTGACCAAGGCAGGGCAGACCTTCGTTGCCAATATGCCCACTGAGGAGCTGTTTACCGCGCCGCTGCGTGAGGGCGTCAACGGTGTGGTCTACGCCTCTATGCCGCTGGTGCATGACGGCAACATCATCGACGGCTTTCACTTTGTGGTGAAGGATGGAAAAATCGTGGAGGCACACGCCGAAAAGGGCGAGGATGTGCTGCGCAGCGCCATCAGCCTCGATGAGGGCGCGTGCTACTTCGGCGAGGTGGCGCTGGTGCCCTATGACAGCCCCATCTCCAATCTCAAGCTGCTGTTTTACAATACGCTGTTCGACGAGAATGCCGCTTGCCACATTGCCTTTGGTGAGGCGTATCCCTGCATCGAGGGCGGTCGGGAGATGACCAAGGAGCAGCTGAAGGAGCAGGGACTTAACGACTCCATCACCCATGTGGACTTTATGATCGGCACAAGCGATCTGCGCATTGTGGGCACCACCTGGGACGGACGGGAGATCCCCGTATTCGTGGACGGAAACTTTGCCATTTAAGGACGAACGGCAGGCACGGAACACCTGCTATGGAATAAAAGAAGGGAGAAGCGTATGAAAAAGCTGTGTGTGATCGGTTTCCCGGTGGAGCATAGTCTGTATCCCCGGATCCAGCGCTATTTGATGGAGCGCGAGGGGCTGGACTATTCCTACGAGGCGCGGGAGATCATGGAGCACGAACTGGAGGATTTCGTGAAGGAAGCCAAGGCGGGCGACTATGCCGGCTTCAATGTGACCACCCCCTATAAGCGCAAGATCATCCCCCTGCTGGACGGTGTCAGTGAGGAGGCCAAGCGCTGCGGCGCGGTGAACACGGTGGTGATCCGCGACGGCAAGGCCATCGGCTACAACAACGATACCCGCGGCTTTGCCGACAGCCTGCGCCGCTACAACTTCGATCCCAAGGGCAAGACGGTGCTGGTGATCGGCACCGGCGCCTCCGGCGAGGCCATCGTGTCGGAGCTGGTACGCGCCGATGTGGGCAAGGTGCTGATCTGCAACCGCAGCGTGTACCGCGCCAAGGCACTGGCAAACCAGTATCCGGACAAGGTGGAGTTCCTCTATTTCGGCACATTCCCCCTGCGCCGCGCCGCCGCCAAGTGCGATATGCTGATCAATGCCACCAATCTGGGTATGTCCAACGGCAAGGACTTCTCCGATCTGGGCTTTTTGAGCGACATCAATCCCGACGCCTATGTGTATGATCTGGTGTACAGCCCTGCCGATACGCTGCTGCTGCGGGAATGCCGCAAGCTGGGGCTCAAGACCATCCCGGGTATCGCTATGGTGATCCCCCAGATCATGGACGGCTTTATGGATTTTACCGGCAAGCCGCTGGATAAGAACGCCGCGTGGGACGATATTGAGAAGAATCTGTAACTACATCAAAAAAGACCGCCTGCGGGCGGTCTTTTTTATGCTTTGGCTCTTTAGAGACAAGCAACCCCCGGCTCTGCCGGGGGCATTAAACTCTTATAGATGGAAAAAGGAGTGCCTCCCATAGTAGAATAGAGCAGGTTCGCCAACCGCACTAACACTAAAGGAGGCAGTCAAATGAA
>JAGBEA010000034.1 GCA_017937195.1 Oscillospiraceae bacterium
CTGCTTTGCTATGCCTAAATACATGAAATCTGCCGTGAAAAGGGCTTGGCCCGATGTCGAATTGGCCCTCAAACGGCTCTGCAACGGACGTTGAGTGCGCAAGGTGATACTTTATATGACCTTCACTTTTTCATTCAACGACATGGCTCAACGGTGTTCGGTTGCAGGCAGGTAAAAAATATCAGCTTCCGTATAATGCTGAGATCATCTTTGCAATGCGGGAAAAAGTATTCTTCAATAAGGAAAAGAAAGCTGTTCCGTCAGTGGAAGAAAATGAGGCAAAAATGATGGATCTGCTGGAAGAGTCGATGCGTGTCTTTCAAAAGTCGGATCACAAGAATGAGGTTGCCTTAAAGCTAATCCTTGCGGCACTGTCCGAAGTTCCGCTGTATTTTCCGGTTGAGATCGACCTTGAGGCGATGCTGGGAGGTGTGGATCCGACGAAGCTGAAGCCGGGCGACATACTGCAGACACAGCAGGATGCGCGCATACGTTTTCGCACGATGATGCTCAAGGACGGGATGGAATTTATTCCTGCATTTACATCCGAGCGGGAGGCCGGAAAGGGGCTTTCCACATCTACAATCAGGTATTATCCAAAAGACTATCTGCCGATCATTAAAAAAATGGAGAAAACGATGGTCGTCAATCTCTTCGGCGGAAGTCCTTTTGTTGTGGATGAGACGGTTCTGAATGTGTTGCTGTCGCTCGTGCAAAAAGAGTCGGCGGAGGTGGAGCCGAAGCCACAGCAAGAAATACCCCAGAAAAAAGAGGGACGGCTTGTTGGAACGACAGTTGACGGACGGTATTCCGTCCTTAAAATGATCGG
The DNA here is from genome assembly GCA_017937195.1 of Oscillospiraceae bacterium. Classification (GTDB taxonomy): domain Bacteria; phylum Bacillota; class Clostridia; order Oscillospirales; family Oscillospiraceae; genus Vescimonas. The sequence goes on from JAGBEA010000034.1 coordinate 830, forward strand.
GCGAGGCGGAGCGAGTGAAATATATCTTGCTTTGGATACAAGGATCAACAAGGCTTGGGCGATAAAAGTTTTTGACAAAAATGACAAGCGGTTCAACGAGCTTATGCGCGATATGTTCCTTTGGGAAGCCCGTATGATGATGGAACTGAAGCATCCGGCGATTGCGGCGGTTGCGGATATTGTTGAAGATGAAAAAAACCTTTGCATCGTAATGGAATACATTGAGGGGGAAAGTTTGGAGTTTTGTGCAAGGGAAGAAGGCCCGTTTTCAGAGGAGACAGTTGTTAGATGGGGTAAAGAACTCTGCGACTTTCTGCGATATCTGCACAGCCAAAATCCGCCTGTCATTTACCGCGATATGAAGCCGGGCAACATAATCCTCAAACCGGATGGACGCCTGAAGGTGATCGACTTTGGCATTGCCAGAAGATATGACCCGAAAAAGACCTACGATACGGTGATTCTCGGAACAAAGGGCTATGCTGCGCCTGAACAATACGGTGGGCGGCAGACGGATGCCAGAACGGATATTTTTGCATTGGGAATGGTGATGCATCATCTGGTCACTGGTGTGGATCCCAAGGAGATTCCGGAAACGAAGCCGATCAGGGAGATCAACCCGAATCTGTCGCCGACGCTTGAGGAGATCATTTTGAAGTGCACAGAGATGGATCCGGATAAGCGATACCAATCCTGCGAGGAGCTGATGGCTGCGTTGGAATGCCGAACAATTGAACCGACGAAAAAGAAAGGTTTTTTCGGCAAACTATTTGAAAAGTCTACTGAGACACCAAAGCAAAACGAGACGGTTCGGAAGCTCTACATTGAGATGAAAGAGGAGACGCGAAAATCTGTCTTTTACGGCGGCTTCGATGCTGCTGAAAATCTTTTGCTCTCATTGGCAAAAGGGGCATTTGGCAATGTGGCGCCCCCCAACATCCGCCGGTGCTTTGAGATTTATTTGCAGACCTGGATCCGTACGCACGGCGGCTTTGATGCCAATTTCAGCACCCCGGACTATATCAAAAAAGCTTTGTGCAAACGGTTTTCCGCAATTGAGACTCATATTGTGTCAAAATGTGTTGATTTGTCACTGCAGGAGATCTACCGTCACGAGCCGGAATTGAAGCGCCGTGCGGAAATGGTGAAATTAACGCAAAAATATGTCGCATCAAACGCAGTTCAAAACAAGAACGTGGAAGAAACGCATATGAACGACCCTGAGTACGGGGTTATTCCCGAAAAACCGATTTTTGTTGCAGGTTTTGGCTGGGACAGAGAATATCTGGGCCACCTCTACACGGAAAACGGCGTAAAACTGACATTCGACCGTGTTGGCTCCCTGAATGTGAAGGGGATAGCAGGTCCTGTTGATATGTATCGCCTGCTGCTTCCGGACCGGACCGAGTATATGAAAATCTACATCTGCAACTACGGAACCAAGAACACAAAAGCTGTTCCGCGCGGATTGAAGTATGTGGAGTAACTGAACAAAAGGATCGTGCGGAAGCATTTGCTTTCGCGCGATCCTTTTCTCTTGCCGAGCACTCTTGGAGTGGGTATATTTTGATTTTCCACGAATCTGGCATACAATTCTCGTTCCGCGGCTTGACAACCTAAAAAGATACCTATATTATAAAGTAAAATTTGGATGAGCCACTGACCCGCGTGCGATGTGTCGGGTCAGTTATTCTGTTGCGCCGATATAGGCGCGGAAGGGAGGACGCAATGGAGCGTATTACAAGCCGCAGCAATCCGCTGATGGCGCATATCAAAAAGCTGGCGTCCTCGGCTTCCTACCGCAGAGAGTGCGGCGAATTCGTGTGCGACAGTCCCAAGCTGCTGCAAGAGGCGCTGCAATGGAATGCGGAGGTGCTGTGTGTGGTTGCCACGGGCGCTGTGGCGCTGCCTGCGCTGCCAAAAGGCGTGCGGCAGGTGGAAGTGCCGGAGGAACTGATGACCTCCGTATCCCCTATGAAAACGCCGCAGGGCGTGCTGTTTACCTGCCGCCTGCCCCGGGCGGAGCTGCCCGAAACGCTGGACGGCGCCCGCTATATGGTGCTGGACGGCGTGCAGGATCCCGGTAATGTGGGAACCATCCTGCGTACGGCGGATGCTTTTGAATGTGACGGCTTGCTTTTGCTGGACGGCTGTGCCGATCCCTACAGCCCCAAGACGGTGCGCGCCTCTATGGGTGCCATCTTCCGCCGCAGCGTGTGGACCTGCACGGCGCAGCAGATGGCGCAGGCGTTGAAAGCCAGCCATATCCCGCTGTACGGCGCGGCACTGCGGGATGATACGCTGGACGCCCGGGCGGTGGACTATTCCCGCGCGGCGCTGGCTATCGGCAGTGAGGGGCGCGGCTTGACGGAAGAGGTCTTGTCCCTATGCGATAAGACGATCCGCATTCCGATGTCGCCGCGGTGTGAGTCGCTGAATGCCGCCATCGCCGCCACAGTGCTGCTGTGGGAGGCATACCGATAAGTAAGGAAGGAGGGCGCGTATGGCAGCCTTGAAATACTGGGTATGGCTGACAACGGTGCCCAGACTGACCAATCACAGCCGTTGGCTGCTGCTGGAGCATTTTTCTTCTCCCGAAGAGATATACTATGCCGAACAGCAGCAGATCCGCCTTGTGGCAGGATTGAGCTCCGCGCAGGCTGATTTGCTGGAGCAGCGTTCGCTGCACCGTGCCGAGGAGATCTTGTCGGATTGCGCCGCCAAGGATATTTTTATCCTCACCGTGCAGGATGCCGCCTATCCTACCCGTTTGCGCCAGATCTACGATGCCCCGATCCTGCTGTACGGCAAGGGCGCTATGCCCCTATTTGACGATGAGGCGGCGGTGACCGTGGTAGGTACCCGCGGCTGTACGCCCTACGGCGTGCAGGTGGCGGAGCAGCTTGGCTACGAAATGGCAAAGCAGGGCGCCATCGTGGTGTCCGGACTTGCCAAGGGCATCGATACAGCAGCGCATCGCGGGGCACTGCGCGCCGGAGGCTTTACCGCTGCCATATTGGGTTGCGGCGTGGACACAGTGTATCCCGTGGAGAATCGCAAGCTGTATGAGGATATTCTCGCCACGGGCGTGCTGTTGTCGGAGTATCCGCCCGGCAGCGCTCCGGAGCGGTGGCATTTCCCCGAGCGCAACCGCATTATGAGCGGTCTCAGCCTTGCCACCGTGGTGGTGGAGGCGGACAAGGACAGCGGTGCGCTGATTACCGCCCACACAGCGGCGGAGCAGGGACGCGATGTATTTGCCGTGCCCGGACCGATCCACGCCAAGGAGAGCCGCGGTTGCAATCAGCTGATCCGCGACGGTGCCGGATTGGTGACGGAGGGTTGGGATGTGCTGCGGGAGTACCAAAGCCGCTATGCACACCGCCTGCACTGCGACAAGACAAAGCTGCCCGACCTGCCGGAGGGCGGTGTGGCGCCGGAGCAGCAGATGGAAGCTGTGCCGGTAAAGGAACTGCCCGTACTGGGGAAAACAGAATGGAAGCAACTGACGGACGATCAGATTCAGGTGCTGCGGATACTGGATACCGCGGAGGGAATGCTGACCGACGATATCGCGGAGGAGATCGCAATGCCGGTGCGGCGCGTGCTGTCCGCGTTGACGATGCTGGAGGTGGACGGCTATGTCACCCAGCAGAGTGCCCGCCGCTTTGTGCGGGCGGTTGAGATCATGGAAGAAAAGAAGGAAGGATAAACGATATGGCAAAGAAGGCTGGAAAAGATCTGGTGATCGTAGAGTCCCCGGCAAAGGCCAAGACCATTGGCAAATATCTGGGCAAGGATTACGAGGTCAAGGCCTGCATGGGCCATCTGCGCGATCTGCCCAAGAGCGTGATCGGCGTGGATGTGGACAACGATTTTGAACCCAATTACCGCCCCATCAAGGGCAAGGAAGATATCATCAACGACCTGAAGAAGTCTGCCAAGGCGGCAGGCACTGTATATCTGGCAACCGACCCCGACCGCGAAGGTGAGGCTATCAGCTGGCATCTGCAGCATCTGCTGGATCTGAGCGATGAGAAGGCGCGCCGCGTGACCTTCAACGAGATCACCAGCCGCGTGGTCAACGAGAGCATCGCCGCTCCCCGCGACATCGACCAGAATCTGGTGGACGCCCAGCAGGCGCGCCGCATCCTCGACCGCATCGTGGGCTACAAGCTGTCGCCGCTGCTGTGGAAGAAGATCCGCCGGGGTCTTTCCGCAGGCCGCGTGCAGTCTGTGGCGATGCGTCTGGTGGCAGACCGTGAAAAGGAGATCAAAGATTTCGTGCCGGAGGAGTACTGGACACTGGACGCCCTGCTGAAAACCGACAGCGGCGCACAGTTCAAGGCGCATTACTACGGTAAAAACGGCAAGAAGCACGAGCCTGCCTCCGCCGACGAGGTGGAAGCCATCCGTGCCCAGCTGCTGACGCTGCCTTTTGCCGTCAAGAGCGTGAAGCGCGCTGACAAGCAGCGCTCCCCCTCGCCCCCCTTCACCACCTCCACGCTGCAGCAGGAGGCCAGCCGCAAGCTGAATATGACCCCCCGCCGCACCATGGCCATCGCCCAGCAGCTGTATGAGGGTGTGGACATCACCGGTGAGGGCACTGTGGGTCTTATTACCTATATGCGTACCGACTCGCTGCGCATCTCTGCCGAGGCGCAGGCCGCTGCCCGCGCGCTGATCGACAGCCGCTACGGCAAGCAGTACCGCCCCGACAGCTATCGCAACTACAAGACCAAGGCCGGCGCGCAGGATGCCCACGAGGCCATCCGCCCCAGCGATGTGCGCCTGACGCCGGAGCAGGTCAAGGGTGATCTGACGGCGGAGCAGTACCGCCTCTACCGCCTGATCTGGAGCCGTTTTCTGGCCAGCCAGATGTCCAACGCGGTGTATGACAGCGTGGGCGTAGAGGTAGTGGCAGGTGACCACAGCTTCCGTGCCAGCGCCAGCCAGCTGAAGTTTGCCGGCTATACCGCCGTGTACGAGGAGAGCCGCGACGAGGAGAAGGAGGACAAGGAGTCCGCCCTGCCTCCGCTGGGTGAGGGCGAAGTGGTGGAGCTGGAGAAGCTGGAGAGCGAGCAGCACTTTACGGCGCCTCCGTCCCGCTACACCGACGCCACCTTGATCCGCACCATGGAGGAAAACGGCATTGGCCGCCCCTCCACCTATGCGCCCACCGTGTCCACCATCCTTGACCGCGAATATGTGCTCAAGGAGGGCAAGTATCTGCGCATTACACCGCTTGGCGAGGTGGTGACGAACCTGATGTGCGAGCGGTTCCGCGATATCGTGGATGTGAAGTTTACCGCCCGTATGGAGCAGGAGCTGGACGAGGTGGAGTCCGGCGAGAAGCAGTGGAAAAGCCTGCTGCGTGAGTTCTACGGTGATTTTGCCGCCAATCTTACGCAGGTGGAAAAGGATATGGAGGGCGTCTACCTCAAGGTGCCCGATGAGGTCAGCGAGGAGAAGTGCGACATCTGTGGCAAGAATATGGTGGTCAAGACCGGCCGCTTCGGGCGATTCCTTGCCTGCCCCGGCTACCCCGAGTGCAAGTTTACCAAGCCTCTGGTGGTGGAGATGCCCGGTCGCTGCCCCAAGTGCGGTAACCGCATTTTGAAGAAGACCTCCCGCAACGGCTATACCTACTACGGCTGCGAGAAGTTCCCCACCTGCGATTTTATGACATGGGATGTGCCGGTGAAAGACGATTGCCCTGCTTGCGGTCAGACCATGTTCAAGAAGTCCGGACGCGGCTTTAAGAAGCCCTTCTGCGTCAATCCTGCCTGCGAGAAATTCCTGCCGGAGGATCAGCGCGGCTATCCCAAGAAGCCGGACGGCGACAAGAAGGAAGAAAAGCCCGCCGCCAAGAAGACCGCCAAAAAGACGGCAAGCAAGAAGCCTGCCGCCAAGAAGAGCAAAACTGAGGAAACGAAATGAATGTAACTGTGATCGGTGCAGGTCTTGCCGGCAGCGAGGCTGCGTGGCAGCTGGCACAGCGGGGTATCCACGTGACGCTGTGTGAGATGAAGCCGGAGAAGAAGACCCCTGCCCACGAAACCGAATATTTCGCCGAGCTGTGCTGCTCCAACTCCCTGCGCTCCGATCAGCTGGAGAACGCGGTGGGCCTTTTGAAGGAGGAGCTGCGCCGTCTGGACAGCCTCATCATCCGCTGCGCCGATGCCACCCGCGTTCCTGCCGGCGGCGCGCTGGCGGTGGATCGCCACGGCTTTGCCCGTATGGTCACCGAGGAGCTGCGGAAGCATCCCAATGTCACGGTGGTGTACGGCGAGGTGACGGAGATCCCCGAGGGCGAGGTGATCATCGCCTCCGGCCCTCTGACCTCCGATGCGCTGGCGGACAAGCTGCAGACTCTGTTTGGCGACGCCTCCACGCTGAATTTCTTCGATGCCGCCGCGCCGCTGGTCAGCTTTGAGAGCGTGGATATGAACAGCGCCTATTTTGCCTCCCGCTATGACAAGGGTACGCCCGACTATATCAACTGCCCCATGAGTCAGGAGGAGTACAAAGCCTTCTGGTCGGCGCTGATCGAGGCGGAGGAGGCAGAGGTACACGGCTTTGAGGACAAGCAGGTCTTTGAAGGCTGTATGCCGGTGGAGGTGATGGCCCGCCGCGGCGAGGATACGCTGCGCTACGGACCGCTGAAGCCCAAGGGTCTGCCCGACCCCAAGACGGGGCGTGATCCCTACGCGGTGGTGCAGCTGCGCAAGGACAATGCTGACGGCACCATCTACAATCTGGTGGGCTTCCAGACCCACCTGAAGTGGGGCGAGCAGAAGCGGGTGTTCTCCATGATCCCTGCGCTGCGCAATGCCCAATATCTGCGCTACGGCGTGATGCACCGCAACACCTATCTGGATTCCCCCCGCCTGCTGGATCGCTACTATCGGCTGCGCAAGGAGCCGCGCATCGCCTTTGCCGGACAGATGACCGGCGTGGAGGGCTATGTGGAGTCCTGCGCCTCCGGCTTTTTGGCGGGTATCGAGCTGGCTCGCCGGCTGAAGGGGCTGAGCGCTGTGGATTTCCCGCAGGAGACCGCCATCGGCGCGCTGGGTCTGTATGTCAGCAACGAGTCGGTGGGTTCGTTCCAGCCGATGAACATCAATTTCGGCATTATGCCGCCCCTTGGCTACAAGGTCAAGGGTAAGCGCAACAAGAATGCGGAGCTTTCTGCCCGCTCTCTGGCGCTGATCGATGCTATGCGTGAGGAGGTTATGAAAGGATGAAGCTCATCATTGACGCTATGGGCGGCGACAATGCCCCCGTAGAGATCGTAAAGGGCGCACTGCAGGGTCAGAAGCGCTGGGGTGTGGATGTGATCCTCACCGGCGACACCGCCGCCATCCTGAAGGCTTTGGAGAGCTGTGGCGAGACCACGCTGCCCAAGGGGATGGAGATCGCCCACGCTGACGAGGTGGTGGAGATGTGCGACGATCCCGCTACGGTGTTCCGCAGAAAGAAGAACACCTCTATGGGTCTGGGTCTGAATATGGTGAAGGATGGCAAGGGAGATGCCTTTATCTCCGCCGGCTCCACCGGTGCGCTGCTGACCGGCGCGACGCTGCTGGTCAAGCGTGTGCGCGGCATCCGCCGCGCCGCCATGGCGCCGCTGATCCCCACCACCACCGGCAAGGCAGTGCTGATCGACTGCGGCGCAAATGCTGACTGCACTCCTGAATATCTGGTGCAGTTTGCGTACTTAGGCAGCTTTTATGCCCAGCGCGTGATGGGCATTGAAAAGCCCCGCGTAGGTCTTTTGAACATCGGCGCTGAGGACAGCAAGGGCACCGATCTCCAGCGTGAGACCCTCGCACTGCTGCGTGAGGCGGGCGAGGCAGGTCACCTGAACTTCATCGGCAATATTGAGGCCAAGGAGGCTATCAAGGGCGGCTGCGATGTGATCGTGACCGACGGCTTCTCCGGCAATGTGATGCTCAAGACCATGGAGGGCGTAGGCTCGATGGCCGGCAGTGTCATTAAGGGCATCTTTAAGAAGAACCTGCTGACCAAGCTGGCGGCGCTGGCTGTGATGCCGGGTCTGAACGACTTCAAGGCCATGATGGATCCCAATAAGGTGGGCGGCACCGCCTTTGTGGGCATCTCCAAGCCCGTCATCAAGGCACACGGCTCGTCCAATGCCGAGGCTATCGAGAACGCCATCGGTCAGGCGGTGCAGTTTGCCCAAAGCGGTATCATCGCCGATATCGAGAAAAACATTGACCTGATGAAAATCGGTCGGGAATAATTTCGAAAAGGTATTGACAGCAAAATCCAATTGCCGTATTATTTTCAAGACGAAGGCCGAAAGGAGGAACGACCGCATGACTATGGAAGAAATTTTCAAAACAATGCAGGACCTGATCGCGGAGCAGTTCGCGCTGGACACCGATGAGATTACCATGGAAAGCTCCTTTACGGATGATCTGGGCGCCGATTCTGTGGATCTGGTGGAACTGGTCATGGCTATGGAAGAGGAATTCGACGTTGGCGAGATCGACGAGGAAGACCTGACCAGCCTGAAGACCGTTGGCGACTGTGTCCGTTATCTGAATAGCAAGCTGAACTGACAGCTGAAAAAAGAGGCCCCGCCCAAGTTTGTGCGGGGTTTCCTTTTTCCGCTGTGGAGAGGAGAGAGCAATGAAAACCTTAGAGGAAAAGCTGGGCTACACCTTCCGCGACCGCACGCTGCTGGAAGGCGCACTGTGCCATAGCTCCTATGCCAACGAGCACCGCGCCAGCGGCGCGCGCAGCAACGAGCGTCTGGAATTTCTGGGTGATGCGGTGCTGGGTCTGGTGACGGCGGATTACCTTTACCGCAAGCACCCCGACCTGCCTGAGGGCGATCTGACCCGCATCCGCGCGGCACTGGTGTGTGAGGAGAGCCTCCACGAGGTGGCGCAGAGTCTGGGCTTGGGCGACTATCTCAAGCTGGGACGCGGCGAGGAGAGCGGCGGCGGACGGCAGCGCCCGTCCATTCTGGCCGACGCCACCGAGTCCGTATTTGCTGCCGTGTATCTCGACGGCGGGATGGAGCAGGCCCGCGCCATCATCCACCGCGTGCTGCTGGACCGTGAGCGGGAAGAGGTGGTGGAGGAGCGCCGGCGCGACTATAAGACCGCTTTGCAGGAGCTGGTGCAGCGCACCCCCGGACAGACCATCACCTATCAGCTGGTGGCGGAGCACGGTCCCGACCACTGCCGCGTGTTCGTGGTGGAGGTGTGCATCAACGGCGCCGCCGCCGGACGCGGTGAGGGACGCAGTAAAAAGAGTGCCGAGCAGGCAGCTGCCCGCAGCGCACTGGAAGAATTGAGCAAGTAAAAGAAACGCCGCGAGTCCTCGCGGCGTTTTTTGCCTTGACAAGAAAGGGTGGTATTTTCGCCCCGACTATGGTATAATAAATCGTTAACAAATGAAAAATACACTACATTTTGCAATATTTTTGCGAAATTCAACTATTTGTAATCTGATTTGACAAGAGAGGTGCCGATATGACCTATTTTTCCGCATTCTTACTGGGCTTGGTGCAGGGCGTGGCAGAGTTTCTGCCCATCTCCAGCTCCGGACATCTGGCCATCGCCCAAAATCTGTTGGGGATGAAGGAGGCCGGCGCTGTGCCGGAGTTCTTCGATGTGCTGCTGCATCTGGGCACGCTGGTGGCGGTGTTTGTGGCATACTGGTCGGACATCCGCGAGATGATCGTGGAGTTTTTCCGCGGCGCGGATGACCTGATCCACCGCAAGACTCCCACTCCCGTCCCGCCTGCACGGCGCCTGATCGTGCTGATCGTGATCGCCACGCTGCCGCTGGTGGCAGTGCTGCCCATCCGCAAGCAGGTGCAGGGCTTGAGCAGCAATATGATCTTCATCGGCGCGGCGCTGATTGTCACCGGCTTTTTGCTGTTCGGCAGCGATTTGATGCGCAAGGGCAAAAAGACGGAGAAGAATGCCACTTGGGTGGATGCCCTTGTGGTGGGCGTGGCGCAGGCCATTGCCACCATGCCCGGTATCTCCCGCTCCGGTATGACCATCACCGCCGGCTGCTTTACCGGCTATGAGCGCAAGTTTGCCGTGCGCTTCTCGTTCCTGATGTCTATCCCCGCCATTCTGGGCGCCAACATTCTCAGCATCGGCGACGCTATTGCCACGGTCAATGTGGCGGAGATCCCCATGTATCTGGTGGGCGTGGTCACTGCTGCCGTGGTGGGCTATCTATGTATCCGCCTTTTGAAGATGATCGCCGACAAGGGCAAGTTCGGCTTCTTCGCCTACTACTGCTGGGCGGTGGGTCTGCTGACGCTGGTGCTCAACGCGGTGCTGTAAACTGACTTTTGTATCGAAGAAAGGAATCCGTATGGCCGCTTCACAAAAGAAAAAAACCAATCAAAAATCCGCTCCCGCTACCGGCGGCAGCCGCCGCAAAAAGGCGGAGGTAAAGCCGGAGCCCAAGCGTACATATCACCGCATTGCAGGCGCTATCGTGTGTCTGCTGCTGGCGCTGTGCGTGGCGGTCAGCTATTTCGACTCCGGCGCCGTGGTACTGTCGCTGCTGACCAAGCTGCTGCGCGGTCTGTTCGGCTACGGCTACTGGGTATGGGCGCCGGCACTGGCTGTTGCCGGCGTGAATCTGCTGCGCCATCTTGACCGTCCCACCCGTCTGCGCACCGTCTGCACGCTGCTGCTGCCGGTGATCGCAGGTCTGCTGTGCCATGTGGTGCTGTGCCGCCAGAGCTATGCCATCGGTACCGATCTGACCACCGCGCTGTGGAATGACGGGCAGGCGCTGCTTGCCGGCGGTGCGGTGTCCGGCCTGCTGGCGGTGGTGCTGGAGGTGGCAGTGGGCAAGGTGATCGCCGTGATCATCTTTGCGGTGCTGCTGATCGCCTGCTGCTTCGGCGCGTTCCATATCACGCCGGAGAAGATCAAGCAGTCCGTGGAGGAGCGCCGTGCCGCCCGCGCTGAGGCGGAGGAGAATGCCTTTGTGGACGAGGATGAGGATCTGGTGTCCGCCATCCCCAGAAAGAAGAACGAGCCGGTGCGCAAGACGCCCCGCAGCGTTATCGATATTCCGCTGGATGACCCCATTGCCGAGGAACTGCCGCTGACCGAGCCCAAGGAGAAGAAGGGCTTCTTCCCCCGTAAGGGCGACGATGTGCGTACGCCCGATCAGGTGCTGCGGGGTGACGAGCCTGCCGCTGAGGAGCAGCCCGTGGCAGAAAAGAAGCGCCGCCGCAAGGCACAGGAGATCTCCGCCGAGGAGGTGCAGGCAGCCGCTGATGAGGTCAGCCGTGCCATCGAAGGTGAGCTGGCGGAGCAGGAGGAGGCCTATCAGTATCCTCCCATCACGCTGCTGGAGCAGAATGCTGGCGGCGGACAGAGCGAGGCCGGTCTCGAGCAGCGGAAGAACGCTCTGCGGCTGGCACAGACCCTGCGCAGCTTTGGCGTGGATGCCAAGGCCGGCGAGGTGGTCCACGGACCCAGCGTCACCCGCTACGAGTTCACTCTGGATCAGGGCGTCAAGCTCAGCAAGATCACCAATCTGGCAGACGATATCGCCCTTGCGCTGGGCGCCAGCGGCGTGCGCATCGCGCCTATCCCCAACAAGATTTCCGTGGTGGGCATTGAGGTGCCTAACCGCGCTGTCACCGCTGTGCGTATCCGCGATGTGATCGAGTCGCGCAGCTTTACCGAGCACGAGTCCTCCGTGGCCTTCGCTGTGGGTAAGGACATCGGCGGCAATCACATCGTGGGCAATATCTCCGCGCTGCCCCACGTGCTGATCGCCGGTACCACCGGTTCGGGTAAATCCGTGTGCACCAACTCGCTGATCGTCAGCCTCCTCTATAAGTCTACGCCGGAAGAGGTTCGCTTCATTATGGTGGACCCCAAGATGGTGGAGCTTGCCCCCTATAACGGCATCCCGCATCTGCTGATCCCTGTGGTCACCGACCCCAAGAAGGCTGCCGGTGCGCTGCAGTGGGCAGTGTTTGAGATGATGAAGCGCTATAAGCTGTTCTCGGAGAACGGCGTGAAGAAGCTGTCGGAGTACAACGCGCTGGCCGCGACCAACGAGGAGATCAAAAAGCTGCCTACCGTGGTGGTGGTCATCGATGAGCTGGCCGACTTGATGCTGGTGGCGGCAAAAGAGGTGGAAGAATCCATCTGCCGCGTGGCACAGATGGGCCGCGCCGCCGGTATGCATCTGGTGATCGCTACCCAGCGTCCCTCCTCCGATGTGATCACGGGATTGATGAAGGCCAATATCCCCAGCCGCATTGCCTTTGCGGTGGCCTCCTCCTTGGAGTCGCGCATCATTCTGGATACGCAGGGCGCGGAAAAGCTGGTGGGTAAGGGCGATATGCTGTACTTCCCCTTGGGCGCGGGCAAGCCCCAGCGCGTGCAGGGCTGCTTCATCACCCCCGAGGAGATCGAGCGCGTGGTGTCCTTCGTGAAGGAGGGCGGCGAGGCCGACTACTCCAGCGAGGTGATGGAAAAGATCGAAGAGGCGATGCGCAAGGATGAGAAGGGCAGCGGCAAGCAGGGTGCATCCGAGACTTCCGCATCCGACGACGGCGACGAGCTGCTGCCCGCCGCTGTGGAGGTAGTGCTGGAAACGGGGCAGGCCTCCGTGTCTATGCTGCAGCGCCGCCTGAAGCTGGGTTATTCCCGCGCCGCCCGTCTGGTGGACCAGATGGAGGAGCGGGGTATCGTGGGTCCCTTTGAGGGCTCCAAACCCCGTCAGCTGCTGATCGACCGCGCCAAGTGGCAGGAGATGCAGATGGCCAACCGCGAGCCGGAGCCTACATTCGACCGCTTTGGCAGTATCAATGATGTGTTTGAAAGCCACGACGCATTGGAATAAGCTGTTAAACGGCACTGCAAGCATATGCAGTGCCGTTTTTCTTTGCAAATATGGCGGAATATGTTATCATACAGAAAAAGGAGGTGGGGGTATGTACGATGTTGTGGCGCTGGGCGAGCTGCTGGTGGATTTCACCTGCGTGAGCAGCGATGGCGACGGCTATCCCACCCTTGCCGCCCACCCCGGCGGCGCACCGGCCAACTATCTGGCGGCGCTGAGCAAGCTGGGCGCCAAGACGGCGCTGATGGGTAAGGTGGGCGACGATACCTTTGGGCATCTGCTGCGCAAAACTTTGGAAAAGTGCGGCATCTGCACCGACGGGCTGGAGATGGACGGCTCCGTGTTCACCACGCTGGCCTTTGTGACGCTGGATGGGCGCGGCGAGCGGGAGTTCGCCTTTGCCCGCAAACCGGGCGCCGATACCTGCCTGCGCCAAGAGGAACTGATGCTGCATCTGATCGATGAAGCCAAGGTGTTTCACTTCGGATCTCTTTCCCTGACGGACGAGCCTGTCCGCACTGCCACACAAAAAGCGGTAAGCTATGCCAAGGAGCAGGGGAAGCTGCTCAGCTTTGATCCCAACCTGCGCCGCCCGCTGTGGCGCGGCTTGGACGAGGCGCGGCAGCAGATGCTGTGGGGACTTTCGCAGGCGGATGTGGTGAAGATCAGCGACGATGAGGCGGACTTTCTTCTGGGGCTGGATGCAGAAGAAGGTGCAAAACAGATCGTGGAGCGCTTCGGTGCCAAGCTGGTGTTTGTCACCTGCGGCGCGGAGGGGTGCGTGTATTGTAATGCAAATACCTACGGCAAAGCTGCCGCACCGGACAATATCCGCGCAGTGGACACCACCGGCGCCGGCGACATCTTCGGCGGCAGCGCTATGTGGCAGCTGCTGGAGATAAAAAAAGCGCCGCAGGAGCTGACAGCGCAGGAACTGGAGCAGGTCGCGCGCTTTGCCTGCACTGCGGCAAGCCTTTCCACTACGCGCTATGGCGGCATCGGTGCTGCACCCTCGTATGAGGAGATCGTGGCGGCGTTGGCGTAAAATGCTTGTCAACGCAGGTCGAATAGCGTATAATAGAGCGGAAATCAAGTAATTATAGGAGGATACTTCATATGACTTATACATATCGCCCCAAGGGCGTTTGCTCCCAGCAGATCATCATTGACCTGAACGGCGATGTGATCGAGAATCTCCGCGTGCTGGGTGGCTGTGCAGGTAATCTGCAGGGCATCAGTGCGCTGGTGCGCGGTATGAAAGCGCAGGAAGCTATCGAACGTCTGCGCGGGATCCGCTGTGGTTTCAAGACCACGTCCTGCCCCGATCAGATCGCCAAGGCACTGGAAGAGGCGCTGGAGGGATGACGAATCAGACGGCGCGTCTGCTTGCGGCGATGGCGGACTATGACCGGCACGCCGAGCGCATCCATCATTTTGTGAAGGTACACGGCTTTGCCTGCGCCATCGCGGCGCTGGAGGGCGTGGACGAAGAAACGCAGTTCGTTCTGGAAACGGCGGCGCTGGTGCATGACATCGGCATCCGCAACTGCCTTGAAAAGTTCGGCAGCAGCCGCGGACCGCTGCAGGAGCAGGAGGGACCGGCTGAGGCGGAAACTTTGCTGCGCAGCGTGGGCGGCTACACGGAGGCGCAGATCGACCGCGTCAAATATCTGGTGGGGCATCATCACACCTACACCAACATGGATGGCATTGACTATCAGATCTTGGTGGAGGCGGATTTTCTGGTGAATCTCTATGAATCACCCGACCGTTACCGCGCTATTTTAACGGCGGAGCAGCGGATCTTCCGCACCCAAAGCGGCAAACAGCTGCTGCACGCACTGTTTGGTTTGGAAAGTGAATAAAAAACGCAGATGCAATTGCATCTGCGTTTTTCTTATGCGTTCAGCTCCTCGGCATCAAACAGATTCCACGGATACTGGCTGGGCGGCGGCAAGGTGACATCCACTGCCTTTTTGGCAATAGGATGGTCAAAAGCGAGGTGGTATGACCACAGCGCGGCGGTGCAGTCGGGATCCTTGCTGCCGTAGCGGATATCGCCCAGCAGCGGCAGCTGCCGTGAGGAGAACTGCACGCGGATCTGATGGGTGCGTCCGGTGTGCAGCGCCACGCGCACGAGGGTGAGCGCGTCGGTGTGACCGATGGCGCGGTAGGACAGCTTTGCCTCCCGCACGCCCTTGCGCATCCGCTTGACCACATAGCTCTTGTTGCGGGCGGCGTCGCGGAATAAAAGATCGGTGAGGGTGTCCTCCTCCTTTTCCGGATGTCCGCGCAGCACCGCCAGATATTCCTTGCAGATGCGATGCTCCGCCACGGCGGCGGTCAGCTTGCCGGTGACCTCGCGGCGGCGGGAGAACACCATCACGCCGCCGGTGATCTTGTCCAGCCGGTGGACGGTGGCGATATAGCCGTTCTGCCCGAGGGCGCGGTAATGTTCGCTGAGCCAGCGGGGCATACATTTTACGCTGCCGTCATCCTCGCTGAGCCAGCCGACCGGCTTGCAGCACACCACCAGATGGGCATCTTCATATAAAATGACGGGGGTATCCATTGCCATCACTCCTTATGGAAAAGCAGGCGCGGATGCGCCTGCTTTGTCGGTTATCTGCGGCGTCTGCCGTGGTAAGTGCGTCTGCGGCGCTTGCCGCCGGTGCGTCCGTAGCGGCGCTTGGGACGGAAGAACTTCCACCACACCACGATCAGTGCCACCAGCGCGATGATGCCCAGAATTGCCAGCTTCACGCGGGTCTGGGACAAAAACTGATCCAGCTGATACTTGACGGTGAGGAACTTGGAGGCCTCCACGTCGTACTGCGCCAGCAGATCCACGGTGCCGTAGACCTGATCGCCGTAGCTCAGCGTGATCGTGCCCAGCACATCGCCCTTGGTGATAGGTGCCAGCGCCACATCGGCGTTGAAGGTGACGGTGCGCGTCAGGTCGGCGGGGGAGAGGTCATTGGGCAGCACTGCCTCAGCATCGTTGGCCGGATGCAGCACCACATAGCTGGTCTGCTTGGACAGCGCCACCGGCATCTCGTCGATCATCTCGTCGGTGGTGAGGATGGTTTTGGTGGAGAAATGGTCAAAAGCGTAATCGTAGAGCCGGATGGAATCGGGGAAGGTCTGCACGCCTGCACCGATGCCGTCACAGTGCAGCACCACGCAGACCACGCGGCGCTCGCCGCGCACGACGGAGGACAGCAGGCACGCGCCGGCTTCGTCGGTGGTGCCGGTCTTTAGACCCTCGGCGCCGTCATAGAGATAGCCCAGAATGCGCCAGTTGGAGATCAGGGAGTTGGTGGTATGCAGCTCACGGCTGCCGGAGAGATTGGTGGCAGGCACATCGTAGGCGATGGTGTTGCAGATGGTCATAAAGGTCTCATTCTCCAGCGCCACCTTGGCCAGCAGATAGAGATCCCACGCAGTGGTGTAGTGGTCGGGATGGTGCAGTCCGCTGGTGTTGGCAAAGCGGGTGTTCTTCATCCCCAGCTCCGCGGCGCGGTTGTTCATCCGCACCACAAAGGCGTCCACAGAGCCGGCGACCGCCTCTGCCAGCACATCGCAGGCCTCGCAGGCGGAGACCATCAGCGTGCAGTACAGCAGGTTCTCCACGCTCATCTCCTCGCCGGCCTTCAGCCCCACATTGCTGGCCTCGGGATCCAGATTGGCGATCACCTTTTCCGATGCGGTGATCATCTGATCCATGCTCAGTTCGCCGCGTTCCACCGCCTCCAGCACCAGCAGCGCCGTCATCACCTTGGTGATGCTGGCGGGGTACATCAGCTGGGTGGCGTTTTTGCTGTAAAGGACGATGTCGTCCGTGGTGTCCACCACCAGTGCAGCGTCAGCGGTAATATCGATCTCCTGCGCCGCTGCAGCAGGCAGGAAATTGACGCTCAGCAGAACGGTCAGCAAAAAAACGGATAGGATACGGCGAAATTTCATAGTGCTTTTACTCCATACTGTGGTATAATTGAAAATCATATGGGAAAGTGGCGGCATTTATGCCGGCCACCGATGAAAATCTATCTCAATTATAACAAAAAATGAGAGGTAGTCAACTGTGAAGGGTAAGGGAAAGATTACAATCACAGAAATATTTTTACTGCTGAGTACGGTAGTCTTTCTTGTGCTGGCAGTGAGCGTCCATCTGTGGAATATGCGCGGTGAGCCGGACATATGGTCTGTGCGGACACAGAAGACGGTGATGGATGATTCACTGGCAATTCAGCAGATAAACATCAACACCGCCGATGCCCAGCAGCTGCAGCGGCTGGATGGGATCGGTCCGGTGCTGGCGCAGCGGATCGTCGAGTGGCGTACGGCACACGGCGCGTTTACCTCGGTGGAGGAGCTGCTGGAGATTGAGGGTATCGGAAACGCTACGCTGGAGAATCTGCGGGATATGATCATAATAGGAGATACGAAATGAAAATTTTGGTAGTAGACGATGAAAAGCTGCTGGTCAAGGGCATCAAGTTCAATCTGGAGAATGAGGGCTACGAGGTGCAGACCGCCTATGACGGTGCGGCTGCTGTGGAGCTTGCCCGCCGCGAGAGCTTTGATCTGATTATTCTGGATTGGATGATGCCGATCCTCTCGGGCAGCGATGCGTGTATGAAGATCCGGGAGTTTTCCGATGTGCCGGTGATTATGCTCACTGCCCGCAGCGAGGATGCGGACAAGCTGATGGGCTTTGCCTGCGGCGCCGACGACTATGTGACAAAGCCCTTCAACATTCTGGAGCTGAAGGCACGCATCCGCGCACTGCTGCGCCGCAGCACGGTGGTTGCCGCCGCAGCACCGGAGCGCCGCCGCGAGCTGCTGACAGTGGGCGAGCTGTCGCTGGATATGGAGCAGCGGGTAGCCATCCGCGACGGACAGACCATCGATCTGACCGCCAAGGAGTACGATCTCATTGAGCTGCTGATGAAGAATCCGCGGCGCGTATACAGCCGTGACAGCCTGATGAATCTGGTGTGGGGCTATGCCTACGCCGGCGACTACCGCACGGTAGATGTGCATATCCGCCGTCTGCGCGAGAAACTGGAACGTGTTCCGGCGGAGCCGGAGTACATTATGACCAAGTGGGGAGTGGGTTACTATTTCAAAGGGGAAAGCCAGCCTACAATTTAAGTTCAGCCTTAGTTATATCCTCATCATCATCGGCGTGCTGATCCTGCTCAACAGCTATCCGCTGCTGGTGAGCCAGAATCTGGTGTTCCGCTCCAAGCAGGCGGCGATGTCCGGCAGTGTCAAGGTCATCGAATCGGCGCTCTCCGGCTTGGAAACGCTGACGCAGGACAATGTGTCGCAGGCGCTGGCAGGCGTGGATGAAACGGGCGTGAGCCGTATTTTGATTACCGACACTGCAGGACGGGTGCTGTATGACTCCCGTGAAACCGGCAGTGCCGTGGGTCTTTATGCCTTTTACACGGAAATTGTGCAGGCGCTGGGCGGCAACGACGCCTTTTTCTGCCGCTATGACGGGCAGGCGTTCCTCAGCCGTGTGGCAGCTCCGGTGGTGTACCACAACGAAACGGTGGGCGCCATCTATGCCTATGAGTATGACACGGAGCAGGCGGAGCTGTTCAAAAACCTGCGCAGCAACCTGCTGCGTATCTCACTGCTGATCGGCGTGCTGGTGGTGCTGCTGGGCAGAAGGCTGTCCAAGATGCTGACCGGACGCATCAGCGATCTGCTGCAGGCGATCCGGCAGGTGCGGGAGGGCGCCTACAGCCATCGCGCCGCGGAAACCGGCACGGATGAGATCGCCCAGATCGCGGCGGAGTTTAACAGCCTGACCGACCGGCTGCAGACCACGGAGAATGCCCGTCGCCGCTTTGTGTCGGATGCATCCCACGAGCTGAAAACGCCCTTGGCAGGCATCCGGCTGCTGACCGACTCCATTTTGCAGACGGAGAATATGGACGCAGAGACCGTCCGTGAATTCGTCAGCGATATCGGGCAGGAGGCGGAGCGGCTGAGCCGCATCAGTGAAGATCTGCTGCGCCTGACCCGCCTTGACAGCGGCGCTATCGAGGAGGCAGCCACTGTGGAGGTGGCGCCGGTGCTGCAGCGGGTGGTGCGGATGCTGCAGATGGTGGCGCAGGAGAAGGACGTTACTCTGCATTGCGAGGCTGATCCAAATGCTGTGGTGATGGCCACAGAGGACGATATCCACCAGATCCTCTATAATCTGATGGAAAACGGCATCAAATACAGTATGCCCGGCGGCTTTGTCCACACCAAAGTGACGGTGGACGAGCGCGTGGTGGTGCTGCAGGTGACCGATGACGGCGTGGGAATCCCCGACGAGGACCTGAGCCACATATTTGAACGTTTTTACCGCGTGGATAAGATGCGCTCCCGCGCCGTAGGCGGCACGGGACTTGGCCTGAGCATCGTGCGTGACACGGTGCAGCGGCGAGAGGGTACAATTGAGGCTGCCCACCGTGCCGAGGGGCGGGGCACTGTGTTTACCGTGCGCCTGCCGCTGGCGGAAGGAGGGGAAGAAGTATGAAACGAGTACTTTGGATTCTTCTGGGCGCAGCGGTGATAGTTGCACTGCTTTTTACGCTGAGCGCCGGACGCAAAGAGGGGGGCGAAACGCTGCGGCTGTACTATCCCGCCTCCATTGAGGATATGAGCGGCGGCGGTGACGCCATTGCAACGGTGCATATCAACTGGCGCGAGATGCGCGAGGCCACCATGCAGCAGCAGGCTGAAGAAGTTATCCGCCTGCTGACCGGCGGCTGCCGTGACAAGGACTTCCGCTCCCCCGTGCCTGCCGGTACGCGGATGCAGTATTGCCGCATCACCGGCAGTACGGTGCAGGTGGATTTCAACGGCACCTATGGCAATCTCTCGGGGATGGATCTGACTATGGCGGACTACTGCATTGCGCTGTCGCTGCTGCAGATCCCCGGTGTGTATACGGTGCGCATCACCGTCAACGAAAGAGATCTTGCCTACCGAGGGAACAATGTATTCCATGCCGACGATGTGCTGCTGACCAGTCAGGAGGATGTGGTGCGCAATCTGGCGGTACGGCTGTATTTCCCCGAGGGGAATACGCTGGCGGCAGAGGATCGCATTTTGACGGTGTATGAGGGCGAAAGCCCCACCGGCGCTATGCTGGAGGCGTTGGCGGCAGGTCCGCAGAATGCCGAGCACCAGCCGCTGTTGTCGCCGGAATTTAAGGTGCTGGGCACATGGGTGGAGAACAACGTGTGTTATGTAAACCTGCACGCCCAGAGCGAGACAATGCTGGGCGAAACCGAAGCGGCGCAGCGTCTGGCACTGGACGGTATGGTGCGCTCACTGTGTACTATCCGCGATGTGGAGCGTGTGCAGCTGCTGGTGGAGGGCGAGCGTGTGCCGGTCTACGGCGGCGTGGATGTCAGCCTGCCCATTGCGGGTGTGGAGTAAAAACATAGAGGGAGATGCGTGGGCATCTCCCTCTTTTGCGTATGGATTTATGCAAGATACTGTGCTAAGCCTACGATCAGCGGCATGGTCAGCGCCGACAGCAGCGTATGGGCGGACACAAGGCTGGAGGCCAGCTCCGTATCCTTTTCAAAGCGGGTGGCAAACATGCTGAGCATAGCGGCGGCAGGCGCGCTGGCAGCCACCACCAGCGACACGGTGACGGTGCTGTCGGTGCCCAGCAGCAGGCACAGACCCAATGTCAGCAGCGGTACGATCACCAGACGCAGCGCAATACTCAGCCACGCGCCTGCACTGCGCAGTGCGCGGCGCAGATCGGCACGCTGCAGCTGATAGCCGATCACCAGCATGGGCAGCGGCGTGGACAGACTGGAGATGTACTCCATGGGCTTGAGAACGATGGGCGGCAGCGAGATCTGCAGCAGATACAGCGCCAGCGCCGCTACAATGCCGATAATATTAGGGGTCAGCAGAATGGGGCGCAGCTTCAAACGGCTGCGGTCGCCCGTCATTAAGTACACACCGTAGGTCCACAGCAAAATGGTGAACACCGCCACATAGGCAGAGCCGTAGAACACGCCGATGGAGCCCAGCAGCGCCGTCTGCAGGGGGTAGGCCATAAAGGCGGAGTTGGAGAAGATGACGGAGAAGCACAGCGGTGCGCGGCGGTCATAATCCTTGTCACGGATCACCAAGCGGGACAGCAGGATGGAGCCCACATGGATGCCGATGGAGATGAGGAACACCAGACAGAAATTGCTGAGGCTGTCCTTTTCCAGCGGGCGCTGGAAGGACACCACCGACAGACACGGCGTCACCACTGACAAAACGATATTGCTCATACTGCGGGAGGAGTGCTCGTCGATCATCTTAAGCTTGCCCAGCACATAGCCCACGGCGATGAGCATAAAGAGGATCAGCACCTGCTGACCCACGGTCAAAAACGAATTCAGCATACAAAAAACTCCTTTAAGCGCGCCGAATCAAGGCGCCGTTAAGAGTCTATCACAAATCGTGGCGCTGTCAAGTGCGAACGGCTTGTTTTATGGGGAAAAGAAGCGTATAATAATCTTAATTATGTGTATTTTTACGGGAGGAGTATCCCTATGAAACTGATGGTGCTTGACGGCAACAGTATTTTGAACCGCGCCTATTACGGCATCCGTCCGCTGTCCACGCGGCAGGGGCTGTATACCCACGCCATTTACGGCTTTCTCACCACGCTGCAGCGGCTGCTGGATGAGGAGCAGCCTAACGCGCTGTGCGTCACCTTTGACCGCCGCGAGCCTACCTTCCGCCACAAGGCGGACGAAAGCTACAAGGCTACGCGCAAGGGGATGCCCGAGGAACTGGCCATGCAGCTGCCATGGCTCAAGCAGGTGCTGGACGCTATGGATATCCCCCGCTATGAGCTGGCGGGCTACGAGGCGGACGACCTGATTGGCACCATCTCCCGCCGCTGCGAGGCGGACGGCTGGGACTGCGTGGTGGTGACGGGCGATAAGGACAGCCTGCAGCTGATCACACAGCGCACCACCGTGAAGCTGGTGTCCACCCGTATGGGGCAGACCACCACCCGCGATATGACCCCCGACGTTTTTCGTGAGGCGTATGGGTTTGAGCCCATCCATATGATCGACCTCAAGGCGCTGATGGGCGACACCTCCGACAATATCCCCGGTGTGCCGGGCGTGGGCGAGAAAACCGCCATGGCGCTGGTGCAGCGCTACGGCGCGGTGGAGACGCTGTATGACGCTATGCCCGAGGTGGAGGCCAAGCCTGCCGTCATCCGCAAGCTGGCGGAGGGGAAGGACAGCGCTATGCACTCCAAGTTTTTGGCCACCATCGTCACCGATGTGCCCATGGAGTTCAAGGCGGAGGACAATCTGCGCCGCCCCTTCAAAGCGGAGCTGTACGATCTCTTTTTGCAGCTGGAGTTTTCCAAGCTGATCGAAAAATACGGACTCACCCCCACTGAAAAGGCTGCCGAGCAGGCGGAATTCACCGCCACGGTGGAGGAGATCACCACTGCAGAGCGGGCGCAGGAGCTGCTGGCGCTGTGGCGCGGCGCGGAGCAGGTGACGGTGCTGGCACTGCCCGACCTGAGTGTGCTGGCGGTGGAATGCGACACCTCCGAGAGCGGCAGTTTGATGGCGCATCTGGCATTTGAGCGCTATGAGGGCGATTGGAACGCATTGCTGACGGCACTGTTTTCTGCGGATATTCGCAAGGTGAGCCACAATGTGAAGGATCTGATGGGTGCGCTGCTGGAAAACGGTCTGCCTATTGAGGGGTTTGTGTTCGACACTGCCATCGCCGCCTATCTGCTGGATGCCACCGCAGGCAGCTATGAGCTGCAGCGTCTGTTTGTGTCCTATTTCAACGAGGAGCTGCCCAAGCCCCTGCATCTGGAGCGCGATGCCTTCTCCCTGCTGGGCGATACGGCGCAGGCATCCGCCAGCTTGTACAGCTATTGCAGTGCCATCGCCGCGCTGCACGAGGAGCTGGCGCCCCGGCTGCGTGAGCAGGAGATGTGGGAGCTGTTTGAAACGGTGGAGATGCCCCTTTGCGCCGTGCTGGCGAGAATGGAGCGGGCAGGCTTCCGCGTGGACGGCAAGGAACTGGCCCGCTTCGGCGAGATGCTCTCCACCCAGATCACCCAACTGGAGCAGCAGATCTATGCTGCGGCAGGCGCGCCGTTCAATATCAACTCCCCCAAGCAGCTGGGCAAGGTGCTGTTTGAAGACCTGCAGCTGCCCCACGGGAAGAAGACCAAGACGGGCTGGTCCACCAATGCCGATGTGCTGGACAAGCTGCGCTGGCAGCATCCCATTGTGGATGCCGTGCTGCGCTATCGCCAGTACGCCAAGCTGAAATCCACCTACGCTGACGGACTTTTGAAGGTCATCGACACCGATGGCCGCATCCGCACCAGCTTCCAGATGACGGTGACCGCTACGGGTCGCCTCAGCTCCACCGAGCCCAATCTGCAGAACATTCCCACCCGCACCCAGCTGGGCAGCGAGATGCGCCGTATGTTCGTGGCGGACGAGGGCTGCGTGCTGGTGGACGCCGACTATTCCCAGATCGAGCTGCGGCTGCTTGCCCATATGGCGCAGGACGAGGCCATGCAGCAGGCGTTCTTGTCGGGACTTGATTTCCACACCGTCACTGCATCCAAGGTGTTCCATGTGCCCCGCGGCGCTGTGACGCCCCAGATGCGCTCCAGTGCTAAGGCAGTGAACTTCGGCATTGTGTACGGCATCTCCGCCTTCTCACTGTCTCAGGATATCGGCGTCACGGTGGCGGAGGCCAAGGACTATATGGACCGCTATTTTGCCACCTATACGGGTGTCAAGGCGTATATGGAGCAGGTGGTGGAGACCGCCCGTCAGCGGGGCTTTGTGGAAACACTGATGCACCGCCGCCGCGCGCTGCCTGAACTGACCAGCTCCAACTTCAATCTGCGCTCCTTCGGTGAGCGCGTGGCGCTGAATATGCCCATTCAGGGCACCGCTGCCGATATCATCAAGCTGGCCATGGTGCGTGTTGCCCAGCGCCTGCAGAGAGAGGGACTGGCGGCGCGGCTCATTATGCAGGTGCACGACGAGCTGATCGTGGAGTGCCCCGAAGCCGAGCAGCAGCAGGTAGAGCAGCTGCTGGCGGAGGAGATGGAATCGGTGGCGGCACTGTCCGTGCCGCTGATCGCCGAGGCACACAGCGGCAAAAACTGGCTGGAGGCAAAAGGATGAAACGACTGATCGTATTACTGGGCGTGGTGGGTATTTCCGCCTCCGCCATTCTGGTGCGCTGGTCTACGGCACCGTCCATGGTACTGGTGATGTACCGTATGATCGTGGCGGTGGGTCTGCTGTCCCCCGTGGTGCTGCTGCGCCGCCGCGATGAGCTGAAAAATCTGACGCGCCGTGACTGGCTGATGAGCGCCGCGGCAGGCTGCTGCCTCGGTCTGCACTTTACCTTCTATTTTGAATCAGTGCGCAATACCTCTATCGCCGCGGCGGTGGTGCTGTCGGATACGGAGGTGCTGTTCGTGGCGCTGGGCAGCATTCTGTTGCTGCACAAAAAGCTGAGCCGTATGTGCTGGCTGGCGGTGGCGCTGGCCTTCATCGGCGCGGTGACGGTGGCGCTGTCGGGCGGTACGGGCGGCGAAAGCGGCCTCTTGGGCAATGTATTCGCCCTGCTGTCGGCTATGCTGCTGGCGATGTACACCATGATCGGCGCATCCGCCCGCAAGCGGGTGTCCAACACCTCCTATACCTTTGTGGCCTACGCCTTCGCCGCCATCACAGTGGCGGCGGTGGCCATCTGCAGCGGCACGCCGCTGGCAGGCTACGGTGCGCAGAACTGGCTGACGGCGTTGGGTATGGCGGTGCTGTGTACGCTGATGGGACACAGTGTGTTCACTTGGGGCTTGGAATACCTGCCCCCTGCCTACATATCCACCGTTAAGCTGCTGGAGCCCGTGTTCTCTGCCATCTGGGGCTTGCTGCTGTTCCGTGAAACACCCACATTGGCTGTGATCATCGGCGGTGTGATCGTCATCGCGGGCGTGGCGCTGTACGGTCACGCTGCCGTGGAGGAGGAATGAGTCTATGAGTGAAAAAGAGATGCGCGTGCGCATCGTGCCTATGAATGCCGACCATCTGGACGATCTGGAGCGGCTGGAGAAGATCTGCTTTTCCCGCCCGTGGTCCAAGCGGATGCTGGCCGAAGAGCTGGAGAACGCCTGCGCCGCCTTTCTGGTGGCGGAGGACGCCGACAGCGGTCAGGTGGTGGGCTACGCAGGCGTGCTGGTGATGGCGGACGAGGGTTATATTACCAATGTGGCGGTGTTCCCCGAGTATCGCCGCCGTGGTATCGGCGCCCAGATTATCGAAGTGTTTATGAACTTCGCCCGCGCCAACCGTCTGGCATTTCTGACGCTGGAGGTGCGCCCGTCCAACGCGGCGGCCATCGCGCTGTATCAGGGCTTCGGCTTTGAGGAGGTGGGGCGGCGCAAGAACTACTATGATCTGCCCAAGGAGGACGCACTGATCCTCACCTGCTATTTTAATGAGGAGGCGGCGGAATGAATATTCTGGCTTTTGAATCTACCTGCGATGAAACCGCCGTCAGCGTGGTGCGCGACGGACGCACCGTGCTGTCCGATGCCATTTTGTCGCAGGCGGATATGCACGCGCTGTACGGCGGCGTAGTGCCCGAGATCGCCTCGCGCAAGCATGTGGAGGCCATCTCCGCGCTGACGGACCGCGCCTTGGCGGAGGCACAGCTGACCCGCGGCGATATCGACGCGGTGGCGGTGTCCTATGCGCCGGGTCTCATCGGTGCGGTGTTGGTGGGCGTCAGCTTTGCCAAGTCTGTGGCATACGCGCTGAATGTGCCGCTGATCCCCGTGCACCATATCCGCGGTCATATCGCCGCCAACTATCTGGCGTTCCCCGAGCTGAAGCCGCCGTTTCTGGCACTGGCCATCTCCGGCGGCAACACGCTGATCGTGGATGTGAAGGACTACACCGATATGGAGATTTTAGGCGCCACCCGCGATGATGCGGCGGGCGAATGCTTTGATAAGGCTGCCCGTGTGCTGGGATTGCCCTATCCCGGCGGCAAGCCGATGGATGCGCTGGCACAGCAGTCCAAGGGCGGCAAATACGATCTGCCCCGCGCCCATGTGTCCGGCTCGGAGCTGGATATGAGCTTTTCGGGTCTGAAGACGGCGGTGGTCAATCTGGCTCACAATGCCCAGCAGAAGGGCGAGGCGCTGGACGAGGCAGCGCTGGCCCGCGACTTTACGCAGGCGGTCAGCGACGAGCTGGTGCCCCGCGCTGTGCTGGCGCTGCGGCAGACCGGCCGTAAAGTGATCGCCGCTGCCGGCGGCGTGGCGGCCAATTCCATCATCCGCGCCCAGCTGGAGCAGGCGTGCCGCGCAGAGGGCGCTACACTGTATCTGCCGCCGCTGCGGCTTTGCGGCGACAACGGAGCGATGATCGGCGCGCAGGCATATTATGAGTATCTGGCGGGCAACACGGCACAGCTGGATCTGAATGCCTTTGCCACCATGGATCTGAACGAAACCGGCTTTTGAAACACAAACGACTGTCCTGCGGGACAGTCGTTTTTTTGCACAAAATGCCGTGTGTAGGAATGGTAGAAAAAAATCGGCACGCCAAAAGAGAGTTAAAATCGAATTATGTAAATAAAAACGGGGATTGCCGATTTACCCAAAATGCAAAAAGACGGGTGTGACAGTTTTTGCCATAATCTGCGGAAAGCCTTGTAAATACTTGGTTTTTTGGATGTGGAAAAGTCTGTGGAAAATGTGAATAACTCTTTGTAGAGCATTATGGATTGCGAAATTATGTAAAATAAAAGCGAAAAAATCGGAAGTGAAATTGCTGCAGAAAAGTGTCGAAAATCGGCATACTTGACGGAGAAGCCCCTATTTTTGACACTGTGCATTTTGACGAAAGGGGGTGGCGGATTTTTTTCAAAGCCCACTTGACAGAGGGTTTTTCACGAAAAAAGTTGGTTGCGATTACATTATGTATTATTTCGCGGCGGGAGAAAAAAGTGGCAAGCCGGAATTGACAAACCAAGCGGAAAATGGTACAATGACGCCCGTGGTATTTTTCCGCGCTGGAATAGCTCAGTCGGTAGAGCAGCTGATTCGTAATCAGCAGGTCGTCAGTTCGAGTCTGATTTCCAGCTCCAAGGAACGGAAGGTCAAATGATCTTCCGTTCTTTTTTGCGGAAAAGGGAGAAGGAAACCGCGGCGCTCTCTTTACAATTGGCATCGTTTGTGCTATGGTGGATACAGAAAAATGCGCGCAGGCAACGGACGGGAATACACGCGGCCGTTTCTTTCTGTGCGCAGGAGAATCGCTGATAAACAACAAATCAAAATACAAAAAGGAGCAGCAAACGATATGGAAAACAAAGTCCTGGTTGAAACCTCTGCAAGACACGTACACCTGACCGAAGAGGCCATTGCCATTCTGTTCGGCGAGGGTGCCAAGCTGACCCCCAAGAAGCCCCTGAGCCAGCCCGGCCAGTTCGCCTGCGAGGAGCGCGTGAACGTGGTGGGTCCCAAGAAGGCCATCAACAATGTGATCATCCTCGGACCTGCCCGTCCCGAGTGCCAGATCGAGGTATCCCTGACCGATGCCCGTGTGCTGGGCGTGCCCGGTATGATCCGCGAGTCCGGCGATGTGGCCGGCACTCCCGGCTGCAAGCTGGTGGGTCCCGCCGGTGAGCTGGAGCTGAGCGAGGGCGTGCTGGTTGCCAAGCGTCACATCCATATGACTCCCGAGGATGCCGCTGCCTTTGGCGTGGAGGATAAGGAAGTGGTGAAGGTGCGCGTGGAGTCTGAGCGCAGCGCCGATCTGGACGATGTCATCGTCCGCGTCAGCCCCAAGTACGGTCTGGCTATGCACATCGATACCGATGAGGCCAACGCTACCTGCGCTTTCGGCACCATCTACGGTACTGTCATCAAGAAGTAAGCTAAACAGCAAAAAGAACCGTTCTTCCGTGGAAGAACGGTTCTTTTTTTCTGCGTTAAGATGCCTCGCCGGTCAGGAGCGTGAACAGCTCATCCATCGTATCGGCGATGGCAATGGCACCGGCCTTTTCCATATCCGCCACCTTGCCGTAGCCCCAGCTGACACCGATGGTGGGAATGCCGTGCTGCGCCGCGCCCAGCACATCAAACTCCGTGTCACCCACCATCACAGCCTGCTCTATGCCCTCTGTGTGGGAAAGCAGATAGGCGAGCACATCCTCCTTGGTGCGGCGGGAGGCATCCAGCGATGCACCCACGATGCGCTCAAAGTAGGTGTCCAACTGGAAATTGGCGGTGATCTCCAGCGCCATATTCTCCGGCTTGGAGGTGGCGATAAAGAGACGAACACCCGCCTCGCGCAGCCGCTGCAGCAGGGCTACCGTGCCTTCAAAGGGGTGACCTTCAAATTTACCAACGGTGGTGTAGCGCTGGCGGTAGATGCGGATGGCCTCATCGGCATCCTTTTCCGGCACGCCGTATTTGATGAAGGAGTCCCACAGCGGAGGACCCACGAAGGTCAGCATCTCCTCATAGGAGGGGACGGGCAGACCGAAATGGTGGAAGGGAGGGATGGCGCTGTTGATGATGCCCTCGGCGGACTCCATCAGCGTGCCGTCCATATCGAAGATAACGGTATTGTAAGCCACAGCAATGGTTCCTTTCGTGTCGTTTTCTTGACTTATATCACGATTGACAAAAGATGTCAAATACCGCGGAGATAAGTTTTTTGAGATTTTGCAAAAAAATGCGGAACAGACAAGACAGAATGGCAGGAAAGATGGTAAAATGAAACAAAAGCCAGTCTTTTGGCAGCTGTGCCAAAAGAAAAAGGGAGGAACACAGAATGATCACAGTGGAAAACAATCTCTTTGTGCTGGAGACTGCCCATACCGGCTATGCCTTCGATGTGATGGAGGACGGTCTGTGCCGCCACCTCTATTACGGCAGCCGTCTGCCGCGAACGGAGGACTATCGCGCCGCCGCACCGCAGCCGTTGTTCCCCGTAGGGAACGGTGCTGTGTGCGAAAACGGGCAGTGTCTGGAGGATCTGGCGCAGGAGTGCGGCAGCGTGGGCTGGGGTGATCTGCGGCAGAGTTTGGCGGATGTGACGCTGTGTGACGGTGGCCGCGCCGCAAGCTTTCGCTTTGCCTACTTTGAGCGGCTGGGCGATGCCGCGCCCAAGGGCTTGCCCGATGCCATCGGCGGCGATGAGACGCTGAAGCTGGTGCTGAAAGAGCGCAGCTGCGAGCTGTATCTGGAGCTGTACTATACGGTGTTTGAGAAGGCGGATGCCATCGTCCGCTGGAGCCGTCTTGTCAACGATACGGGGGAGAGCGTCACCGTGCGCCGCCTTTTGAGCGCGCAGCTGGATCTGCCCGGCGGGCGGGATTATACGCTGACCACCTTCCGCGGCGCGTGGGCGCGGGAGATGGATCGGGTTGACCAGCGCGTGCAGGGCACTTTGCTGTGGGACAGCACCGCAGGAGTCAGCTCCAATCGCTGCAATCCCTTTGCCATGGTCAGCGCCGCCGAAGCGACAGAAACGGCGGGCGAGGTGTGGGCGTTCAATCTGCTCTACAGCGGCAATCACTACGGCTGCGCCCAGCAAAACAGCTACGGCAGTGTCCGCGTGGTGCAGGGAATGGGCATGGACGGCTTCAGCTGGCAGCTTGCCTCCGGCGAAAGTCTGGACGCGCCGCAGGCGGTGATGGCTTACAGCGCCGAGGGCTTTGGCGGTGTCAGCCGTTGTATGCATCAGTTTGTGCGCCGTCATATCATCCGCCCCCAGTGGCAGGATCGGGAGCGCCCCGTGCTGGTCAACAGCTGGGAGGGTTTCTATTTCAAGCTGAACAAGTCCAAGATCCTGCGCCTTGCCAAGGAGGCCGGGAATCTGGGCGTGGAGCTGCTGGTGGTGGACGACGGCTGGTTCAGGGGGCGCAGCGACGACCGGCGGGCGCTGGGCGACTGGACGGAGGATCCGCGCAAGCTGCCCGGCGGCTTTGCCGCACTGGCGGCGGAGCTGAAGAAGCTGGATGTGGCGCTTGGCGTGTGGGTAGAGCCGGAAATGGTCAGTGAAAACAGCGATCTGTTCCGCTCCCACAGCGATTGGATCCTGGGTCATCGCGTGCAGGCTGTCGGCCGCAACCAGTATGTGCTGGATCTGGGCCGCAGCGAGGTGTGCGACTACATCTATGAAAGCATGGCGCGCTTGCTGCGCTCGGCGGACATCCGCTATATCAAGTGGGATATGAACCGGATTTTGACCGATACCTTCTCCCCTGCGCTGCCTGCAGCGCGGCAGGGCGAGGCGGCGCACCGCTATGTGCTGGGGCTTTACAGCGTGCTGCAGCGGCTGCGTGATGAGTTCCCCGAGGTGCTGTTTGAAAGCTGCTCCAGCGGCGGCAATCGGGCGGATCTGGGTATGCTGTGCTATATGCCGCAGGTGTGGGCCAGCGACAACACGGATGCGCTGTGCCGCAGATCCATCCAAAGTGGCTACAGCTATGGCTATCCCCAGTCGGTGCTGGGCTGCCACGTGTCGGCAAGCCCCAACCACCAGACGCTGCGCCATACACCGCTGCACACCCGATTCCATATGGCCTGCTTCGGCCTTTTGGGATATGAGCTGGATCTGTGTGAGCTGACCTCTGCGGAAAAGGAGGAGGTCAAACAGCAGATCGCCCTTTATAAACAGCATCGCAGGCTGTTCCAGTTTGGTCAGCTCTACCGCGTGACGGAAACGGAGAACCAGCAGTTCACGATGGTGGTATCCGAGGATCAATCGGCGGCGGTGGGTATGCACTTTGTCCGTGAGAACCGCCCCAATCAGGGGCTTGCACCGCTGCGTGCGGCAGGTCTCGCGCCGCAGCAGCTCTACCACCTGACCTCGCAGGTGCAGGCGGTGCGCCTGCAGGATTTCGGCTCGCTGGTGAATATGATTTCGCCGGTGCGCCTGCGTCCCGGTTCGGCGGTACACGCGCTGGCAGATAAGGTGGTACATCTGCAGGAAAAGGCGGTGGATATCACCGCCTCGGGTCAGATGTTCTGCGCGGCGGGCTTCTATCCCACCCAGCCCTTCAGCGGCACCGGCTATGCCGACGGCACGCGGGTGATGAAGGACTGTGACAGCAGGCTCTACTTTTGGGAAAAGGCATAAAGAAACGGGAGAGGGCAACCTCTCCCGTTTTTGCGCGGGATAAATGGGCGGCGCTGTGCATATCCTATGGGCGGGTGATGTAATATGAAACAAAACTGGAAGACTTACGGGCTGTGGATCCTGCTTGCCGAAGCGGTGGGCGGGCTTTCCGGCTTTTTGACAAGAGAGGGCACCAAGATCTATAACGCCACTATCGAGCAGCCGCCGCTGTCGCCGCCTGCCATCGTGTTCCCCATCGTGTGGGGCATCCTCTTTGCCCTGATGGGCGTTGGCGCGGCGCGGGTGTATCTTGCGCCGCCGTCTGCCATACGCACAAGGGGGCTGCGGCTGTTCTTTGTGCAGCTGGCGTTCAATTTCTTCTGGAGCATTCTGTTTTTCAACCTCCAGAACTTCGGCTTCGCCCTCGTGTGGCTGCTGGCGTTGTGGGTGCTGATTCTGTGGATGATTTTGGCGTTTTATCGCGTGGACAAATGGGCGGCACTGCTGCAGATCCCCTATCTTTTGTGGGTGAGCTTCGCCGCCTACCTCAATTACGGAGTCTGGATGCTGAACCGATAAAAAACACGGCGCGGATGCGCCGTGTTTTTCTGCCGTCATAGGGACTTGCCGCGGGAGAATAGGATAGCACAAAAGGAGGCGGTCATATGATTTCTGCAGCATTGCTGCTGCTGTCCAACAGTTTGTTCTTCTCGCTGCATTTGGCAGGAAACCCCAGTTCGTTCCCCAAGCCGCTGTCACCGCAGCAGGAGCAGGAATACCTGCGCCGCTGCGCCGAGGGCGATCTGGAGGCGCGGAATCTGCTGGTAGAGCACAATCTGCGCTTGGTTGCCCACATCATCAAAAAGTACTACACGCAGGCGGACAATCAGGAGGATCTCATCTCCATCGGCACCATCGGGCTCATCAAGGCAGTGAACACCTTCCGCGCGGACAAAAATATCCGCTTGGCCACCTATGCCGCGCGGTGCATCGAAAATGAGATATTGATGTATTTTCGCTCCCAGCGCAAGCTGCAGGGAGAGGTGTCGCTGTCAGAGACCATCGAGACAGACGGCACGGGGGATGCGCTGTATCTGCTGGATGTGGTGGGCACGGAGGACACCATGCTCAGCGATCTGCAGGACGAGGAGAACCGCCGCCTTGTGCGCCGCCTGGTGGGGGAGTGCCTGACGCAGCGTGAGGCGGACATCATCCGCCGCCGCTATGGGCTGGAGGGTTTTGCGCCCCATACCCAGCGGCAGGTGGCATCCCTTTACGGCATCAGCCGCAGCTATGTGTCCCGCATCGAGAAAAAGGCACTGGAGAAGCTGGAGAAAGCGCTGGGTGAGGTGTGAAAACCCCCGTTTGGTGTTCCAAACGGGGGACAAGGTGCATTATTCGATCACGCGCACGCGGATCACATTGGCAAGGTTGGTCACCTCGGCGATGACGCTCTGGTCGATCTTGGTGCCCAGATCCACGATGGTGTAGGCGTAGTCGCCCTTGGACTTGTTGGTCAGATTCTCCACATTCACGCCGTCGCGGCTGAGGAGGGTGGTAATGTTGGCCAGCATAGCGGGCACATTCTTATGCAGGATGCACATACGGCATACGCCGCTGCGCTCCAGCACCACATCAGGCAGGTTCACCGAGCGGCAGATGTTGCCGTGCTCCAGATAGTCCTGCAGCTCGTGGGCGGCCATCACGGCACAGTTCTGTTCGCTCTCGGGAGTAGATGCGCCCAGATGGGGCATCGCCACCACATGGGGCGCTTTGACGATCTTGTTGTTGGGGAAGTCGGTGACATAGGCGGCTACCCAGCCCGTATCCAGCGCTGCGCTCATGGCGTCATCGTCCACGATCTCGCCGCGGGCCAGATTGATCACGCGCACGCCGCGCTTCATACAGGCAATGGCGTCAGCGTCGATCATATGGCGGGTCTTCTCGGTAAAATGCACGTGCATGGTGATGTAGTCCGACTTCTTATAAAGCTCCCGGATATCCTTGACCACGTGGATGTGGCGATCCAGACGCAGCGCCGTATCCACGGACAGATAGGGGTCATAGCCGTAGACATCCATACCCAGCGCCACTGCCATATTGGCCACCAGCGTGCCGATGGCGCCCAGACCGATGATGCCCAGCGTCTTGTGATACAGTTCGGGACCGACGAAAGCGGACTTGGCCTTTTCCACAAGACCTGCCACCTCGATGCCGTTATCCACCTGCTCACGCACCCAGCGGATCGAGCCGTCCACATCCCGCGAGCCGATCAGCATACCGCACAGCACCAGCTCCTTCACCGCGTTGGCGTTGGCGCCGGGGGTGGAGAACACCA